>JAITSL010000029.1 GCA_031287855.1 Candidatus Endomicrobiellum roisinitermitis | reverse complement strand
AATAAAATTCTTATATCCTCTTGAGCAATATAATCTTGAGGAATCAACGCATTAATCTGTAAATCTATAACTGTATTTTCTTGTGTTTGTGTTTTTGCTATGTACCTATTTCCTTTAAGTTTACTACCTTCCTCTTTTAAAAGCTTAGAAAACATATCATAACCTATATCTCTTACAAAACCATGCTGACTTTTAGACAAAATACCGCCAGCCCCTCTAATTTCTAAATCCTTTAACGCAAGCCTAAACCCAGCACCTAACTCGCTAAAATCTTTCATAGCATAGAGTCTTTTAATCGCTTCATCATTTAAATTTTTATTTCTGTACAACAAATAACAATAAGCTTTTTGCCTATTTCTGCCAATTCTTCCCCTCAACTGATAAAGCTGTGAAAGACCAAAACTTTCTGCTTCTTCTATTATCATAGTGTTAACTGAAGGGATATCAAGTCCAGACTCTATTATCGTAGTGGCAATCAAACCATCTAATTTTAAATTTATAAATTTCCACATTACATTCTCTATGTCTTTAGTGCGCATCTGACCATGAATAACACCAAGTCTTAATCCAGAAATAAGTTTTTCAATAGTGCGCGCTTTTGTCAAAATTGTTTCAACTTTATTATAAACATAAAAAAACTGCCCACCTCTTGATAACTCAGCTTCAATAATAGTTTTTACTAAGTTGTCATCATATAATGCAAGGTTTGTCTCTATAGGTAAGCGTCCATATGGAGGTGTCTCTATTAAAGACAAATCTCTAAATCCAGACAATGCAGAAGACAATGTCCGCGGAATTGGAGTTGCTGAAAGTAACAAAATGTCTATATGTTTTTTTAAAGATTTAATTTTTTCTTTTTGTTTTACACCAAACTTATGCTCTTCATCTATTATTAAAAGCCCTAAATTTTTAAACTCTACATCTTTTTGCAATAATCTATGAGTACCAACAACTATATCTATTGTACCTTTTTTTAGGTCTTCTATTGTTCTTTTCTGCACGTCCTTAGACTGAAAGTTACTTAAAACAACAACGCACGTTGGGAAAATAGACAACCTATCAGAAAAAGTATTGTAATGTTGTTGTGCTAAAACTGTTGTAGGCACAAGCACAGCAACTTGCTTACCATACATTACCACCTTAAAAGCTGCACGTAGCGCAATTTCAGTTTTTCCATACCCAACATCACCACAAATTAACCTTTCCATAGGATAACTTTTAGAAAAGTCATTTTTTATATCTTCTATAGCCTTTAATTGATCTTGAGTTTCCTCATATGCAAAAGAGTCTTCTAGTTCTTTTTCCAAAGTTGTTTGCTTCCCTAAAGGTAGTCTTTTAACTAAACTTCTCTGCGCGTAAAGCTGTAAAAGTTCTTGAGCAAACTTTGCAGCAGCTTCACGTACTCTAGATTTTACTCTTTCCCAAGAAAGAGTATCCATAGAGTACAATTTAGGCTTAACTCCTTCAATTCCAATATACTTTTTTACTGTCTTTATCTCTTCAGGAGGCACATAAAGTTTGTCTGAATTTTTATATTCTATGCACAAATACTCACTAAGACTATTTTGCCTTGAAATTGTTTTTAGTCCAACGTATCGACCTATCCCATATTTTTCGTGTACAACATAATCCCCTTGCGATATTTCCCAAATCCCTTCTAAACGTCTACCTTCTTTAACTTTTGGAAAATTTAGAGGCCTTTTTTTATAAAGCATTTGCCTGCTAGAAATAAACACCGTTTTTAAACTGTCTAAATAAAACCCTTCAGACAAAATACCACACAAAAATTCAATATTTTTACAATTTAACTTGCTATCATATAAAATATCTACAATACGTTCTCTTTGGCCATCGTTGACACAATAAATTTTAATCTTAACATTTTGACTTAAGAAATCCTTTAGCGATTTCACAAAAAAGGTTGTATCGCCTTGAAAGCCCGTAAAACTTTTATACCCTATATATTTTGATTTCACATTTAGCGGACTATTAATAAGAAGATTACATTTGTTAAGTTTTTTTTCTTCTTGTTTATCAATTGTATAGTCAAAATATATTATCGTTTCATTTTCTTTATTATTGTAAAAGAAATAATCTTTGATAGTAAAACTGGAAGCAGAAATATTTACAGGAAATATCCAAACGTCTTTTAACGTAACATTTGAAAGTTGGCTAGCTAAATCAAAACCTCTTAAAGTTTCAACATTATCGTACTCAAAAACAACTCTAACTGGCATATCCAAAGATACTGGCCATACATCTACAATTTCGCCTCTAACTGCAAACTGTAGTTTTTCTTCCACATAATTTGTTCTTGTATATCCAAAAGAAGATAAAGATAATACAAGTTCGTTTAAACTATAGGATTTTCCTGCAGTGATTTTAATGCCTAAATTGTCCTTGGGATTAGAAACTTTTATATTTATTGAATTATCAGTTGCACACACTATAAAATTATTTAACATTTTTATTTTTTCTGTACTGACAATTCTTGTTTGCGCATCGTCGTAGGGAAATAAAAAAATGTCGATACTATTTTTAAAAAAACACTTTAAATCATCATAAAAAGAATTTAGTTCTTCACATTTAACAAAAGTGAAGATACGAAGTGTAGATTTGTTTAGATTTTTTATTTGGTTAACATACCCAAACAAAAAATGCGCTTTTGCAGATGCGTTAATCCCTGACAAATAAGTTATCATAGCTTATAACATGAGTTTGTTCTTTTAGTTACACACACTATCTAAACCAGTAAAGTTAATCTAGTGCAGTATTATATTTACGTTACTAGACAAACTAACCATTTCGCAGATTTTGATCTAGTTTAGTATCCTACCTGCGTTACCTCAAAGAGCAACTTATGAGCAATAAACATTTAATATTGCAAATTAGCTCTGTCTGAAGCAAAATTCATTTATGTCTTTCTTGTCTTTTCATTTTGCTAGTTTGCTA
>JAITSL010000005.1 GCA_031287855.1 Candidatus Endomicrobiellum roisinitermitis | reverse complement strand
GTCTTTATATTTAAAGTATTATTCGTAAAAACATCTGCTACTGAAGCAGTAGAAGTGAATCCTCCATATATAAATGTATTTGTTGAAAATTTTGGATCCCCGCTAATTTCTACCGTGTTACCAACTGCTCCTCCATCTCTAGACTTGCCTCCATAAACATCTGCAAAAAACTCTCCCCCACTAATTTCTACCGTGTTCCCTACTGCCCCTCCATCTCTAGACCTGCCTCCATAAATATTATCTAAAAACTCTCCCCCACTAATTTCTACCGTGTTCCCTACTGCCCCTCCATCTCTAGAAATGCCTCCATAAATATTACCTAAAAACTCTCCCCCACTAATTTCTACCGTGTTCCCTACTGCTCCTCCATCTCCAGACATGCCTCCATAAATATTACCTAAAATCTCTCCCCCACTAATTATTACTTTATTTTCATTTGCATTAGAGTCTTGAGTTGCTCCTCCTCCTATATCACCTCTTAATACTCCTCCTGATATTATTACCTTGTTATTTTTTGCTTCTCCTAGAAGACTGATTCCCCCAAACGCATCTCTTTGTATATCTCCATTGTTTATCCTTAAAATGTTTTCTATTGCATTACTTCCAGAATTTCTCCCTATTCCTCCGCATACGTCAGCTGTCGTCCCACATCTAAGATCTGTTACACTAGTACTTATATCTATGACAAGGCTATTTGATCTAACATCTTCTGTAATTTCTGGTCTATCTATAGCCCCAGCAATAATGCCAACACCTGCAATGCCCAAAATAGTTACACTATTATTCTGGGAAGCTAGTACTATAGTATCAAAAGTTCCGTTTCCATTATCTCCTGCATCCCCATTTCCAAAAACATAGTGATTAACCACTGTATCACGTATTACTATGTCTTGAGCCATAAGAAAATAACTAGATATATTCAAACTAAGACAAAGTATTAGCAATAATTTTATTCTGTTTTTATTTACCATCTTTTCTTTCTCATTTACATCATTCTTTATCTCACTTTTTGTGATTGCCTGCGTCGCTCCTCCTTTACCATATTTATCTTCAGACTTTACTATTGGTTCATCTAATCCCTGACTTTTCATTTTGGCGTCCTCTTTTTTAAATTTTATGTTATTTTATGTTAATTCCAGCATTGACTGCCTGGGAACTAGTATTCAATTAAACAAATAAAACTAGAAAGCGTAAAATCTTATCGTAAACGCCCCTTGAAAACCTAACTCTCTTTTAAAGACGTAGTCAGTCCCATAAATTTCCCATTTAGTTTCCGAATTTATCGTGTATTTTAAGTCAAACGACAGGCCTAAAAGTTTGCTAAATCTGTATTCCAAACCTCCTGCTATATGAGGTGACGCTTTGGAACCACTTCTATAAATACGCTCCTCTTGTTTATCATCAAGATTCTTCTGTTCATTCGTTTGTATAACTTTCATCTCAACGAAAGTTAACCCTACACCGCCAAGCACCGAAAATTTAGTCTTTTTAAATTCGTATTTATAGTAAACCGTTACAGGGATTGACTGCATTACGTTTTCTAATGTCCATTCTGAACTTACTTCTTTTAATGTCAATCTTGAATTTACTTCTGTGGGAATGCTTGAGTAGACTGTTTTTACAACTAGATACATGTCTTCGTGCCAATTATAGCCAAATCTTACGCCTAATAATTGATTTTCTCTTATTAGCGGAAGCTCATAACCTATTTCCAATCCACAAAAAGACTTTGGATCAAAAAGATTCGTAGTCAACCAAGGTGGACCATGTAGTGGATATAATTTATTATGTACATTATGACATATATCTTCTATATCTTTTAAGTTATCTTTGCTGGACATGCCGTCCATACCACCTACAGTACCACCAATATAAAAGCTTTTCAACCTTTATAAATTTTTTGCGCTTAACACGCCGCTAAAAACAAAAAACATTAACAGTGACAGTAAAACCTTTTTCATAAACATTCCCTTTTTTTATTAGAGTTCCATCCCTTCATTCCTGCGTAGGAGCGCTTAATAGCTGATATTAATTAAGTAACAATTATAATCTATTTTTTCTCAGACAGGCTAACTCAGTTTATTTAAACTTAAACCCAGCGTAAAGTGATATTGTCTGACAGTCAAAATCATTTTTCCCAAAATCACCAGAAACACTAAAGTTATTTATTGCGTATATTGCTTCTATAACTATATAATTTATATTAAATCCTATTCCCGCACCACAATAAAATCCTGGTTTTTGCTTTGCTCCATCGGACAAACCTGATATTATAGGTATACTAGCTCCTATCCTGCCTGAACAAAACATAAATGTGTTATCGTTATCTAACCCCTGTGCAGGTGTGCGCAATTTCACAGCTGCAAAAAGTGGCACAAAAGATATACTATCATCATCATTATCATTATCAATTGCCTTTCTAGGAAAATCATACATTGCTCCAAGCCCTAATGCGGCAATATTATTTAAATATTGAAAATATTCAAATCCTGCAGAAAACCCAATTTTTGTGTTAAAGCTTACATTATTGCCTTCACTTTTTCGTGACAGAGTGTTTAAAGGTTGAATTCCAAATTTTAAAATAAATTCTCTATCATTATTTGGCTTTGTAACCCCAGTCATAACAGCTGTTAATAACAAAACAAAGACCATTAAACTTTTCATAATACTACCCATCTTAATGTATCCTCCTAAATTTAGAATATAACGACAGTCTAACGTATATAAAAATGTTTAGCTAAAAACAAATTTATACCCAATTGAAATAGAAATTTTATAAAATAATTTATGCTTAAACTCTACTCTTCGAACGTACTTCATACTGTTGCGCTATTTCATTTATCGTTTTTGCTCCCTTTGCCTTAAAGCTTTTTTTCATAAACAGTCACCTTTGGCTTTTTTATTCAAAACTTTCATCTTATTACCTTCATTTTTTGCCTCATTTTTAACATTAAATTCATTTTCCCAATGGTTTTTTCTCAACTCCTTAAATTTTTTACCTCTCGATTTAACATAACGTTTTATTGCTCTTGCTCTTGAGATACTTGTAGCAACTCGACTTCTCGCAGCGCCAACCGCAAGTCCTCCAAGCAGCATCACAGTCGAGCCTATATTTATTCCAGAAAATATTAACTATTATTTTATGAATACCTCTTTTTAAAAACTAATTCATCTATATCTTTTACATCTCTTATATGATTTTCATTATACGCTATCGATATATACTTATCATAATAGTCACTTTCTTCCTCTTTTAGTAGCTTATATTTCTTTATATATTCATAGTGTGCATAAAAATCACAATTTATTTTCTCTTCAAATATTTTTTCAACTACACTATTTTCTATTCCAAACTTACATACCTCTTTATTATTATAAAATGTTGCTTTAATAATTTTTTTTATCATTAGCATTTCTGGACACTTAATCTTGTCCATGTCTTTAAGTATCTTATTTAGAGTAATGTTTTTAACATCTGGAACTTCTACATTTTTTGTGGTTTTTAAGTGTATATAAAAACTTGGTACCAAATCATCTACCCACTCATTCTCTATACTAATATCTACTAAACTTTTATATATCTTTATTCCTTCAAGTAAATATAACTTATTATCTTTTTCTTTTATAAAATTATCTATACTTATAATAAATTCTGTGCTTTTTTTGTTAGTATAATTCTCTTTTAAATATTTTAATACCATATCCTTATAATCTGTCATTTTCCCCTCTCTTATTTTACTATCTTTATATCTCTACTTTTATCTATTTTATCTCTAATTCCAAGCTTTTATGATACTTTATTTTCTTAACATCATGCTTATTATATTCAATACTAATAGCTCTCTCATATATTTTTTCATTACCAATCTTATAAAAATAATAATACATATAAATATTTTTGTCGAAACTTTCATTAAATAATTTCTCCACAGCAGTTTTTGGGAAGTAGAAACTTCTCATCTCTTGAGACGTATAAGTACCAGTACTCATAACTTTTTGGGTCATAAATACCGATGGAGGTGTTTCTTCATCCAATATCTTTAATAGATTTGCTATACTTGCAATATTTTCATTAGGATTTTTAATCCCTCTTGCATCTTTTAAATATATAACAAAATGTGGAATAAAATCATTTACCAAACCATTCTCTATACAAATATCAATTAAAATCTTAAAGATTTTTATACCCTCTACTAAATACTCTCTCTTACTCTTATTTTTTCCGATCAAATAGTTCACATGAGTGCTATATTCATCTTTATCTGTCAATTCACTTTTTATATCATCTAATAATAATTTTTTATAATTTTTCATTATATCTCCTCTACTCTATTCCTGGCGGCAATTTTCCACCACTCTCTATAATTTTATTCTTTATTTCTCTTGTTATTACTTTTGCTCCTATTCGCCAATAGACAACATTATCTTCTTTTTTTATACCGTCTCGCTCTTGCAAATATCTGGCCCTGTGCAACCATTTTGCATATGTCAAGGACATATTAATATATTGCAAATCCCATCCAACACACACTCCACACCCGCTTAATGAACCACTTTGACTGTTGTACCTATCATCGTAAGGCCTTTTGTGTTTATTTTTAACATATCCAAAATCATAAAATATAGAAACATTAAATATTCTCAACAAATTTGTCCTTGCCTCATTGCGCACATAAAACCCACTATTGCCACTAATTGTGCTATTCCTAAAACCTCTAACGCTGTATTGTCCACCAACGCTGAACTGTTCGTTTCCGTATAAACTGTTAAAGCTATATTGCCAATCCATCATCAAACTATAATACATATGCGCTATTACCTGCGCGTTAAAATACATGTAAAGTTTGACTATATCATATTGTAAGCGAGGCTCTGAATCAAGCCTAACTTCATCTACATAAACGTCTTTGTCTATCTTTGCTCCAAACCATGAAAGTCCTTTTTGGTATGACGGTTTTATTATCAGCATCGCATATCTTGTATATATTGTGTTATTTAAGTATAGCGATAAATTGCTCCTTCTTGCACTTCCCGTTTGGCTTCTTATGTCTCTGACATAACCTTGGCTGTCTTGTATTCCAAGCGACGCACCTAAATTCATTTTATATTGCCGCTTTCTCCATATAACCCTGTCTAGCCAATATGTTTGACCTACGCTTTCCCCTGTAATATTAAAAAAGGTGTATTTCCCCTCTACAAGCGTTTTATATGTTGCGTAGTTTAACACAGAGGTAAACGACCAGTAACCAAACGGAAAAGAAAATGATGTGTATAAAGACTTACTAAATCGTTTTTTTTCGTGATCATTACCAAACAAGTCAAGCGTAGGGAAAGCATGGATTTGCCCGTAATCTATATTTGCGTCTTTTTTATCGTTATTAAATAAACTGAAGCGCTATCGCCTAAATTCTCCAATCCCGCCGGCCTCATTTGCATAGTAATGTTATTAGACTCCAGCTTGTTCATCTGATCTAGACCCTGTTCAAAATCGTTTATATTTATGCGGCGCCCTTTCAAAAATGGAAATGCAAAAAATAGACGGGTCTTTTTTCTAAACGACAAGTCCTTTGAGTTTTTAAGCGTTATTTTACTTACTATTCCCTCTTCTATAATAAATGCAAATGAATCCAATGTGATATGTTTTCTATCAAAATAAACTTTTACCGCTATATATCCGCGCTTAACATAATAATCTGTGATCATTGATTGCAACAGAGAAACGTTTTCCCTTAAAATCCCTTAATATTGCCTTGTATAACTTTTTGTAAGAAAATACCCTGTTACCGATTAAAACTATCTTATTAAATTTATAAACGCCGGCGGCATCGCTTAACGATACCGGCGGCGTTTCTTCAATTGTATCAAGGACTGGCCCTAACTTCTTTGAATCTTTGACTCGCTTTGTTTCCAATATTCTTCTGATGTTGTCTCTGTAATTTTTCTCCTGTTGCTGCTGCTGTTGAATCTGTTGGCCGATATATTCTTCCTTATCTCCGGACGCGCCAAAACCGTTGTTGGTAAAAAAGAAAAAAACAAACAGCGAGCTAATAAGGGGTATTGTCTGTTGTGTTGTGTTGTGTTGTGTTGTGTTGTGTTGTGTTGTGTTGTGTTGTGTTGTGTTGTGTTGTGTTGTGTTGTGTTGTTTTGTTATTTCTTTCATATCTTTTCATAGTTATAATTTTTATTAGCTTACAAGTAAAATTTATACCTTATTCCTATGCTTGCACTGGTAGCGGTAACATCTCTTCACTAAATATAAACTCCGACGGCTGGACTCGAACCAGCAACCGATCGGTTAACAGCCGATTGCTCCACCATTGAGCTACGTCGGAATTAAACAACTATACTCAAATTGCTGTTTATATTATACTTGTTTTTTAAAAAAATTCAAGTAATTATATTGGCAAATACACGACTTATTTGTACTATTAAATTAAACATTTTGACTATTAATTTTGAGAGTATTCAATTATAGATATATGAGAATATTTTTTGGAATCTCTGCAATATTTGATCGCACTGCAGAGCCCAAAGCAATTTCAATGAAATATTAAGCATTGTATGATCCCATACCCTCTACTCCTAACTCTTTTTTGATTTTTTGTTCTACCTCTAAGGCGAACTTGTAAAACTCTCGGACTTGTTCTTGTGTGGGTGGCTTGTAATAGCCCGGATAACGAATATCAGAATACATCTTGTAGATACTGTTTATTATGCCATAGTCAAAACCAAAATCTTTAATCTTTTTTATCTCTTTATGTAATGTTACTATATCGTGTGTCTTTTGTAGTTGCCACCCATTTTCTAACAAAAACGCTTTGAAATATTTCTCTATTGCTTGCTGACAATGGAAGGTAACAATTTCTGTATCAAAATCACTATATTTCAAAAGCTTCTCATTAGTACGCATATCTTTTTGGGCAAAGTCTATCCACTCTTTAATTATATTTTTCATATATAGTCTCCCCCGTGCGCTCTACTTCGTATACAAAAAAACTACCTCTATTTTTAAGTTCTTGAAATTCTGCTCTTGAGAAAATTTTAAAATCCATACCATATTTATAATGTATATCGTCTACCAACTCTATTACCTTACAATCTCTTTTCGTTTCCTCAGCACCATCTTTTGAAAGATACTCATTATCCAGTATCACCATCAAATCTATATCGCTGTCAGGCTTTGCTTCCCCTTTAGCATAAGACCCAAACAATACTATCTTGTATGGGTCTGCTGCTTTTAACCTTTCAACTACTAGACTTAAATAATCATTTATTTCTTTTGGCCTTTTTGTGTTCACGTTTTATCTCCTTCTTCCTACTAGGAGCTAAGCACCTAACTCTTTTTTGATTTTTTGTTCTACCTCTAAGGCGAACTTGTAAAACTCTCTGGCTTCCTCTTGTGTGGGTGGCCAAATATCTCCCGGATAAATCGTGTCAGAATATCTTTTGTAAAGCTCAATTATTGTATCTAACTCCAACTTAAAATCCTTAATTTTTCTTACTTCTTTATATAGATTTTCTAAATCATGTGTTTTGTTGAATTTAGCTCCGTGCTCTAATAAAAACGCTTTAAAATATTTCTCTACTGCACGTTGACAATGAAAGATAACACCCTGTACAGATATACCATCCGCAAAAAGATTTTTAACAATATTCATGTCATCTTGCGAATGAATTATCCATTCCTTAGTTACCTTTTTCATATAATGTTTCTCCAGTTCTTTCTACCTCTTGTATGAAGAAATTCTCTCTATTTTTAAGTTCTTGTAACTCCGACTTTGAATAAACTTTAAAATCCATACCATATTCATAATGTATATCTGACACTAAACGTATTATCCTACAATCTCTTTTTAATTTTTCAGTTCCATTTTTTGAAAAATATTCAGTATTTAGTATCACCATCAAATCTATATCGCTATCAGGTTTAGCATTGCCTTTAGCATAAGACCCAAACAATACTATCTTGTATGGGTCTGCTGCTTTTAACCTTTCAACTACTAGACTTAAATAATCATTTATTTCTTTTGGTTTTTCTGCACGCTTTTTTGAGACTGGCGCTTCTGGTACTGGCATCTGTGTTACTGTCTTCATAGAGATCCTCTCTCTTTAGCCAATATATTGTCATATCCCCTAATATCCTATATTTCTTTAGAACGGCACTTCGATATCTTCGTTTTGACCATCTAAGTTTTTAAAAAATATTTCCTCACTATCACACTCTTTACCTAACTCAACACTTCTGTCCACAGATACTGCTTGCAATGCCTCTTTGTTTTATATTTCAACATCATTTAAATTGTAATACACTGGCACTTAAATCTAATTTATTATCTTATTTTTCAACTACTTTTGTCAACCCGACGACTCCACCTTTATGAACTTATCCTTTAGGAACTTTAACATTATAATTGACCTCCTTCTCTTACTTCCCTAAACACTCTACATATTCTTCTGCTAGCGGCAACTCTTGCTGTTTTGCTTGGCTACTAAATTTTACATTGGGGCAAGACTAGAGAGGAAATACCTGAACTGTCTCATTAGCAAAGATCTCTTCAGTGTCTTGTACACCATAATGCTTCTTGTATCAGGCATTTACCATCATAAGCCTTCTATTAGTCACTGTAAATAGTTGAATCGTTTGGAACTAACTTCTTGATTATCGGCACTAATTCTGTATCTGAACAATTAGCCACAACCTGTCTATATATTTTGTCGTAGTACTTTTTCATGCCAAATACCTTGGCCTTTCGACAGGCTCAGCGGTCTATGTTTCCTATAACTTTTTTGGCTCCGAACTAGCTTTCCTCAATTTCAATTCCTCCTGAGCTAAAACAGGATTACTCATCAGCATATTTGGAAATCCTGACTGGTAAAAGTTGCAAGACCCTTTTAATTGTATTGCGATTTGTTTTTGTCAATATGGGGGCATACAATGCTTAATATTTCATTGAGATTGCTTTGGACTCTACAGTGCAATCAAGTATTGCATAAATTCCAAAAAATATTCTCATATATCTGTAATTGAATACTCTCTTAATTATGCATACCAAATAAAGTTTAGTACAATACTAAACTAATATAATAAAATTAAAACTAGACAAATGAGAGGACTTTGTGAGAAGTAACCAAATAAAAAAAGGTACTTTAAGAGCGCCCAATAGATGTTTATTATATTCTACTGGTATAAGTCCAAAAGATATAAATAAACCATTTATAGGGATTGCTTCATCATTTTCAGATTTGGTCCCGGGTCATATAACAATGCGTGACTTAGAAAGATATATAGAAAGAGGTGTTTCAGTAGGTAATGGAGTCCCTTTTATTTTTGGTGTGCCGGCAGTATGTGATGGCATTGCTATGGGGCATAGCGGCATGCACTATTCTTTAGGTTCAAGAGAAATAATTGCAGATTCAATAGAGATTGTTGCAAATGCTCATAGATTAGACGGTCTTGTGCTTTTATCAAACTGTGATAAAGTTACACCTGGCATGCTTATGGCCGCGGCAAGACTTAATATTCCTTCTATAGTTGTTACAGCTGGAGCTATGATGACCGGTATGTATGATAAAAAAAGACGTTCTATGGTAAGGGACACTTTTGAAGCTGTAGGACAATTTCAAGCAGGTAAAATTACACAACAGCAACTTGCAGAACTTGAACTAACAGTTTGTCCAGGTGCTGGTGCTTGTCAAGGAATGTACACAGCTAACACTATGGCATGTTTAACTGAAACTATGGGAATGTCTTTGCAATGTTGTGCAACTGCCCTTGCTGTCACTGCAAAGAAAAAAAGAATTGCTTATGAATCAGGTATAAGAATTGTTGAACTTGTAAAGAAAGATATAAAACCTAGCGATATTTTAACATTAGACGCTTTTAAAAATGCAATTACTGTCGACATGGCCTTAGGCGGTTCTTCAAACACAGTTCTACATCTTCCGGCTATAGCAAATGAAGTTGGAATTAAATTACCTTTGAATTTGTTTGACGAAATCTCTAAAAGAACCCCGCAGATAGCGTGCTTAGAGCCCGCAGGGGATTATTTTATGGAAGATTTAGACAATGCCGGCGGTGTACCTGCCGTACTACATGCGGTTCAAAAAAGTTTAGCTTGTTCTAAAACGGTAACGGGTTGTGACATAATCGAAATCGCAAAATTGTCAAAGATTTTAGATAAAGATGTTATAAGAGTTGAAAATCCTTATAAACCGGAAGGCGGTATTGCAATTTTAAAAGGCAATATTGCTACTAACGGCTGTGTTGTTAAGCAGGCGGCCATAAGTGAAAAAATGAAAGTTTTTGCAGGCAAAGCGCGCGTTTTTAATTGCCAAGAGGATGCCATGAAAGCAATCATCGACAACAAAATTGTTCCTGGAGACGTTGTTGTTATAAGATATGAAGGACCTGTAGGCGGGCCTGGAATGCGAGAAATGTTAAGCCCCACAAGCGCATTATACGGTATGGGATTAAGTGATTCTGTTGCTCTCCTTACAGACGGACGTTTCTCAGGAGGAACAAGAGGCCCATGTATAGGGCATATCTCTCCTGAAGCTGCAGCATGTGGGCCAATAGCTGCTATTAATGAGGGTGATATTATAAATATCAACATACCGAAAAGAACTCTAAACGTTAATCTAAGTGACGCTGAAATAAAAGAAAGACTTTTAAAGGTTGTTAAACCTGAACCTAAAATTAAAACAGGTTATATGGCTCGCTATGCAAAACTTGTGCAGTCAGCAGATATTGGTGCAATTTTAAAATAATGAAAAAGTTAGCTTTTATTGGCTGTATTTCTAGAATTGGCAAAACTGCTGTCGTCAAAATGTTTATTGATAAATTTTAAGAATCAGTTTTGCTTGACACAAGCAAGTAGTGGCATTAAGGAAACCAGTATGAAAAACAAGACAGGCGTACAAATTTTAATTGGAAGCTTGTTAAAAGAAAATGTTGAAGTTGCTTTTGGACTCTCAGAAGGACAGGCTTTACCTATATTTGACGCAATTTATGATTCAAAACTAAATTTTATTTTAATAAGACACTAGCAAGTTGCTTCACACATGGCTGGCTGACGGTTACGCTCGTTCCACAGGTAAGCCTGGTGTATGGTTATAGCTAGCTCAGGCCCTGGTGCGACAAACATAGTTACTGGGCTTGGCACTGCATATATGGATTCTGTTCCCATAGTAGCAATTACAGGACAAGATCAACAAGCGTTATAGGGCAAGATGCGTTTTAAAAAGCAGATACTATAGGCATAACAAGGTCTCTAACAAAACATAACTTTTTAGTTGAAAACGTAAAAGATTTAGCAAGGACTATAAAAGAAGCGTTCTATATTGCAACAACGGGAAGGCCAGGCCCTGTTCTGGTAGATGTACCTATTGATGTTAAGCATGGAGTCTGTGAATTTGTCTATCCAGAAAGAATAGAAATACGTTGGTATAAACCTACTTATGAAGGGCATCCAGGACAAATTAAAAAAGCAGCTGAGATTATAAACAATAGTAAAAGACCCCTATTTTATATAGGTAGTGGCGTTATTGTTTCCAACGCGGAAAAGGAAATCCTTGAAATATCAAAAAAAGCTGATATTGCTGTTACAAATTTAATAAAAATGTTAAAGGCAAAATGTTCAGTGGTTTTAGATATATGGATTGTAATAGAAGAAAACATTTTTCCTATGGTTCCATCCGGAACATCTCTTGATGGCATTGTAACAAGAATGAATGGATAAATTATTTAATAACTATTTTGTATAATTTAGTAAGTGGGTATATTTTATGCAACACATAGTTTTGGTTTAGTATTTTTAAAGGCACAATTATAGGTATGACTTTAGATTCCATAACTGTAGAAATTGCAGCTGAACAAGAAAAAATAAATTCTTTTATAAAATGGTATTACCTTATGGTATAAAAGAAATATTCTCTAAAGGTATTATTGCTTTAAACAAAAATACATCACTAAAACAAAGAAGATAGATTTAAGGGAGACAAAATGACACAGGCTATAATGTATTATGAAAATGACGCAAATTTAAAACTTTTAGAAAATAAAACTATAGCGATTCTAGGATATGGCAGTCAAGGACATGCACACGCTTTAAACCTAAAAGACTCTGGTTTAAATGTTATAGTAGCTCAAAGACCTACAGGAGATAACTATAAAAAAGCTATTGAAGACGGTTGGAATCCTCTTAGTGTTGCAGAAGCAGTAAAACAAGCAGATTGGGTGCATATTTTACTTCCAGACGAAGCACAAAAGAAAGTTTGGCAAGAAGATATAAAACCTAACATAAAAAGGGGTGCTGTGTTAAGTTTCTCTCATGGTTTTAATATACGTTTTAAACAAATTGTACCTTCAGAAGATTTAGACGTAATTATGATTGCCCCTAAAGGTCCTGGACATTTAGTAAGAAGACAGTATGAAGAAGGTAAAGGCGTTCCTTGTTTAATAGCTGTTGAACAAAACGCTAGCGGGAAAGCAAAAGAATTAGCTCTTGCTTATGCTAAAGGTATTGGAGGCACTAGATGTGGAGTTTTAGAAACAACATTTAAAGAAGAAACTGAAACTGACCTGTTTGGAGAACAGGCAGTTTTATGTGGCGGGCTTGTAGAACTAATAAATTCCGGGTTTGAAACACTTGTTGCTGCAGGATATCAACCTGAAATTGCCTATTTTGAGTGTTGTCACGAAGTAAAATTAATTGTAGATTTAATTTTTGAAGGTGGTTTTAGCAAAATGAACCACTCAATTTCTGACACAGCTGAATACGGCCAGTACGTAACAGGAAGACGTATAATAACAGAACAAACAAAAACAGAAATGAAAAAAGTTTTAGACGACATACAATCAGGTAAATTTGCCCAAAATTGGCTTAAAGAAAACCAAGAAGGAAAATCTTTTTTTAATAAAGAACGAAAAAAAGTAAGTCAAAGAGCTATTGAAACAGTTGGCGCTAGACTACGCGCAAAAATGGCTTGGGCACAGAAATAATTTAAATAACATTTCAAACTGATTATTTAGTTTAAAAATAAATTAGTGTAATAAAATATATAGAGGTAAATTTTGCAAAACAAAATCATTAAAATATTTACGGCTATAATAATTATAGGAACTTCAATTTATTTATCTTTCAATATGATAATGAACTCTCTGATTCATAGTAGAAAAGAAATAGATGTACCAAATCTTGTTGGAAAAAGTCTTTACGATTCTTTAGACGAACTTTCCAAAATAGGTTTTGGCTTAATTAAAGATGGGGAAGAGCCAGATCAAAATGTACCAGCTGGAACAATTTTAAGACAAAGTCCTCAAGCTGGCATGTTGGCAAGAGAAGGAAAAACAATTAAAGTAATAATAAGCCAAGGTGGAGAAATCGTCTATATGCCAAATCTTGTTGGACAAACTATACGTTCTGCTGATATAACTTTAAGACATTTGACTCTTGTTATGGGCGAAGTTGAAAGGAAATTTTCTACAGCAGTAGAAAAAGATTATGTTATTTCTCAAGATATTAAACCAGGACAAAAAGTAGATAAAGATTCTGTCGTAAATATAGTTGTTTCTGAAGGGTTTCCCCCTGAAGGAATAATACTTATGCCAAATTTTGTAAATCAAAATATAGAAGAAGCTAAAATTTGGGCATTAAAAAATAATGTTAATATAGATATAAAAACAAAAAACTATCAAGATGTTGAAAATAATACTATTATAAATCAATATCCTCAACCAGACACAAATATAACTGATGCTAAATATATTACATTAACCGTATCTGTAAGTGAGCCTAATTTGTAACAATAACAATCATAAAACGCGAGGCAAATAAAAATATATGAAGAAAATTATTATAGCTCCTTCCATTCTGTCTGCAAATTTTGCAAATTTGGAAAAAGACATACAAATGGTAGAACATGCCAAAGCTGACTGGTTACATATAGACATTATGGACGGACATTTCGTGCCTAACATTACAATAGGAGCCTCTGTTGTTAAATCTATTAGAAAAGTCACGAATCTTTTTTTTGATGTACATCTTATGGTTAGTGAACCTCAAAAATATTATCAAGATTTTAAAAAAGCTGGCGCAGATTTAATAACTTTCCACAGCGAAGTTAATGTTAGCAAAAAAAATCTAATACAAGATATAAAAAATTCTGGCATTAAAGCAGGTATATCTATAAAACCAAAGACAAGTATATCAGAAATCAAAGAATTATTGCCTTACTTAGATCTAGTTTTAGTTATGACAGTTGAACCAGGTTTTTGTGGCCAATCTTTCATGGACGATATGGTTAGCAAAATAAATGACTTAAAAAACCTTATTAGCAAACATAAATACGATTGTCTTGTGGAAGTTGATGGTGGGATTAACAACCAAACTGCTAAAGTCTGCATCAATGCAGGCGCAGATATTTTAGTTAGTGGAAGTTATATTTTTTCTTCAACAAATTTTAAAGAATCCATAAAATCTCTTGCCTTATGAAAAAACTATTTACTTTATTATCTTTAATTTCTATTATACTTATTTTCAACAAAACAATATTTGCTCAACCAAAAGGTAAGATTTCATCTGAAAACATCAATGTTGTTGTAGATGGCCAAACAATTGATGGCATTAATATATACACAATATCTGATCAAACAAAATATTTTTCTATAAAAGAAATAGCTAAGATATACAATGCAAACTTAGAATGGAAGCCTGTAAGTTCTCAGGTTACTATGAGCTTAAACAATAGGAAAATAGACATTAAAGCAAACAGTACTACTGTAGTATTTGGCAGAAAAAAAAAAAGGATGTCTTTACCTTCTAGATTTATAAAAGGAAGTATCTATATAGCACCCGAAATTCTTACGTCAAACGAATTTTCACAAATTACAGAAAGTATAGTACAATGGAACCCTTCTGCTTTACTGCTTATTGTTACACACAAATCAAACATATCAACAGTAAGATTTTTTTCTAAAGAAGAAAGTTCTAAAATCACCATACATTTAGACGAACCTCTATCTTACACCATAGCAAAAACTTCTCAAAGCATAACTTTAACTATTTTAAAAGGTAAAGTTCAGAAAGATCTTTTAGAAATAAATAATGGCATCATCAAAAATATTCAATACTATTCTAATGGTAAATCTGCTGTTGTAAAGATAAATCTGCAACAAACAGTAAAATCTTACAAAGTAGAAAAACTGGTTAATCCTAACAGAATAACAATAGATCTACTTCATTCTATACCAATCAAAATATTTGACGAAAATATTATTAAAGATCAGGAATTAGAACAAGACGAAGATGAGCAATTACAACAAAAAGATATTACATCTCCTTACATATATGGACAAGCACAAATCATTCCTATGACTGAAAATAATATAGATAATACAGACTTAGACGCAATTGCTGTATCAAAATTCACACAAGATACTATTGCTGATGACAGTTTTAATATAGTTGACGATACTCAAACAATGCCAACTATGTCTTACAAGAAACCTACAAAAAACAAAAAAAATATAGTTTTAGACGCAGGACATGGTGGAGAAGATCCCGGGGCAATAGGTGTAAACGGCACAAAGGAAAAAGATGTAAACCTTGCAATCGTGCAAGAGTTAAAATCTATTCTTGACAACGACAATGATTATGAAGTAATTCTTACAAGGAAAGATGATACTTTTATCCCTCTTGCAGAAAGAACAAACATCGCTAACGAACATAATGCAGATTTGTTCATATCAATACACTGCAATGCAAACTTAAACAAAAATGCAAATGGGTTTGAAATTTACTTTTTGTCAGAAAAAGCAACAGACTCTGAAGCAGCAGCTACTGCAGTTTTGGAAAATTCCGTTTTGGAATTGGAAGGTAAGCCAAACAAAAAACGTGCTTTGTTACAAGAAATGTTATGGTCCATGACAGCTAACGAATATATGAACGCCTCATCTGAGCTTAGCGCATTTATATTAGAGAAAATGCCATTGAGACTTAAAATACCTAATAGAGGTATAAAACAAGCAAGTTTTTATGTTTTAAGAGGCGCGCAAATGCCATCAGTGCTTGTAGAATGCGCTTTTTTAAGTAATTACGCAGAAGAAGCAAAGTTAAACACAAGGAGATTTCGTGCTGCAATAGCAGACTCCATATATGAAGGAATTGTTAAATATTATGCAAAAAAAGCAAAAGAGCAAACCAATAAACAATAATCCAATAGGTATTTTTGATTCTGGTTTTGGCGGACTTACAGTAATGTCAGAAATATGTAAGGTTTTACCTTATGAAAATTTAATATATTTTGGCGATACCGCACATGTGCCGTATGGGTCTAAGTCACAAAATACAGTTATAAAATTTTCAAAAGAAATAACATCTTTTTTAATTAAACAAAAAGTTAAATTAATTGTCATAGCGTGCAACACTGCAACAGCATTTGCTTTGCCAGTCTTGCAAAAAAAGTTTAAAATTCCAATAGTAGGAGTTATAAAACCTGGAGCAAAAATCTCAATCCTTGCTTCTAAAAACAAAAAGATTGGTATCATAGGTACTGAAGGTACCATAAACAGCAAATCTTACCCTAAAGAAATAAATAAACTTGCAAAAGTAAAAGTATACCAGCAAGCTTGTCCTCTGTTTGTCCCAATCGTAGAGGAAGGATTTATCAATTGCGAGTTTACATATGCTATTGTGCAAAAGTACATACAACCACTTTTAAACAAAAAAATTGACACTATTGTTTTAGGATGCACACACTATCCACTTTTAAAAAATATAATAAGAAAACATCTTGCAGACAATATTACTTTAATAGATTCTGCACAAGCAATATCCCAAGAAGTTAAAAACATTTTAATAGAAAAAAACTTATTGGCAAACAACGACAAACCATATTTTAAATTTTATGTAAGTGACAACCCTTCAAAATTTAAAAAAATAGGATATCGTTTTTTTGGAAAAGAAATAACAAATATTAAAAAAATTGATTTGGGATAAAAAAATGAACTACAAACTTTCAGTTACAAAAAATTTTTCTTCAGCGCACTGTCTTAGAGAATACAAAGGTAAATGTGAAAATTTACACGGCCATAATTGGAAAATAAAGGCAGTTTTTTGCGGAACAAAATTAGACAAGACCGGCATGTTAATAGATTTCAATTACATAAAAAAACATTTGGAGAAAATTATTTTATATTTAGATCATAAATTCTTAAACGAAATAGAACCTTTTGACAAAATTAATCCGACTGCAGAAAATTTAGCATCATTTATTCTAGAACAATTAAAATCTATAGAAACAGAAAATGCTAAAGTATGCGAAGTAGAAGTGTGGGAGAGTCAATCTTCTTGTGCAATAGCAAGCATATAAAATAAATCATACAACTTATAATACTATCTGATTTAAAGACTTGCAAATATTTAAAGGAACATGAAATATGAAATCGCCAGCAAAAAAAGCAGTAGTTTTACTTTCTGGAGGGCTAGATTCTACAACAATATTATATTACACACTATCAAAGGGGTATAAATGCAACTGTATAATATTTGATTATGGACAAAAACATAAAAAAGAAATAAACTCTGCAATAAAAATTGCCAATTTAGCAAATGTCAATTACTCTCTTATCAAAATAAGGTTACCTTGGGCAAACGATGTTTTAACTAATAAAAACAAAAAAGTTCCCATACATAAACGTTTACCTAGAACTATCCCGCCAACTTATGTGCTTGGTAGAAACACCTTATTTCTTTCCTACGCACTCTCTTTTGCACAATCAATTAACGCTAATAACATATTTATTGGAGTTAATGCTGTGGATTTTTCTAATTATCCTGATTGTACTCCAGAGTTTATAAAAGCATATAATAACGTTTTAAAAAGTTTAAAAACAAAAATAATAATTCAAGCACCTCTTTTAAAGTTAAATAAAGCTCAAATAATAAAATTAGGAACAAAATTAAATGTAATCTATAAAAATACTTGGACTTGTTATAATGGGTTTGATAAACCATGTATGCAATGCGATTCCTGCAAACTAAGGGCAAAAGGATTTAAAGAGGCAAAAATCGATGACCCTA
This sequence comes from Candidatus Endomicrobiellum roisinitermitis, assembly GCA_031287855.1. Lineage (GTDB taxonomy): Bacteria > Elusimicrobiota > Endomicrobiia > Endomicrobiales > Endomicrobiaceae > Endomicrobiellum > Endomicrobiellum roisinitermitis. Next base: position 22,248 of record JAITSL010000005.1, on the reverse strand, counting down.
CCATTATTAAATAATATACAAGCTCCATTTCATGAAGTATTTTTTTCTTTTCAAGGAGAAGCTTTATATACAGGCCTCCCTCAAATTTTTGTAAGGTTTGCCGGGTGCAACCTTAAATGTAATTACTGTGACACCAGCTATTCTATAGTTGTATCAAAAAAAGCAAAACATTTAACTGTTTTAGAAGTTATAAAAAAGGTTGAAGCTATATACACAAAAAATAAAAAAAGTTTTGCTTTTACTAAACCTTCTATTGCTTTTACTGGCGGAGAACCTTTATTATATGTTGATTTTTTAAAAGAAATAATACCTAGACTTAAAATAAGAGGATTTACCATATATCTTGAAACAAACGGCATTTTATACAAAAATTTAACTCAAATTATAAAATTTTGTGATATAGTTGCTATGGACTTTAAATTTCCTTCAGAATGCAAAAAATCTTTTTGGAAAGAACATAAAAAATTTTTAGAAATCGCAACTTGTAAAAAAACAAATAGCGTTTTTATAAAATGTGTAATGACAAAAAACACAACACTACAAGAAATAAAACAAACTATAAAAATAATAAAATCCACAGCTAAAAACACGCCATTAATACTACAACCATCATTAGATAAAAATAAACCTAAAATACAAAACTTACATTTGTTTTACATGTTTTCAAAAAAATATCTTTATAACGTAACATTAATGGTACAATTGCATAAAATATACAAAATACGCTAAAAGAGTATATAAGGCAAAATTGTATAATTTTTTTAGAAATTCTAGAATTATTTACAGGTTACAAAAAATTAACTAAAGTCATCTATTAAACAATCGAAATTATATGCTAAAAGTGACAACTTCAGATCTGAATGTAATTTTTTGCCTATCTCAGACTTATTAGAAACAGAACTACGATTAGCGCCTTCTATATCATCTAGGTATCCAGTTTTTACTGCAAATTCTTTTAACAATTTTTCATTCATACTAAATATCCCCTAACTATCTATATGTTTATTGTAGAAAAATACTTTACAAAATTACTAAATTGCTATCAATTATATAATTTACTCAAACCTATATTATGTATATACAATCTAACATTATATAATTTTTTTATCTTTATGTCAACTAATGTACAATTTCACAGTCAAATTTTGTTAGATAAACTGAAAAAACTTATGCCATAATTTAAGGATATGTTAGGTTTTCTGCATTGCTGTTGAAGTAATCGGCATAAACTTTTAGGACAAAGCTTGCATCTCTTGATCTACTATCTTTACAGATTTTAAGTCATATTTTTTTGCATTATTATAATTTTCTAAAGCTTTATCTTTTTGTCCTCGCTTTGCATAAATTCTTGCAAGTCCAAGATAACCACCACCATTTTTAGGGTTTAATTCTACTGCTTTAGCAAAATCAGAGAAAGCTAGATCTTCTTTATTTTGCAACACATAAATCTCGGCTCTTTTAAGATAAGGCAAAAACAAACTAGGCGCAAGTTCTATTGATTTATTCAAATCTTGTAATTCTTTATCAAGATCTTGAAGTTGATGATAAATTTCGGCTCTAAGATTATAAGCCTTTACATATTTTTGATCTTGCGAAATAATAGTTTCTATATCTTTTAAAGCTGTATCAAATTTTTTATTTTTATAGTTAATATTAGCTCTATTAAAAACAACATCAGCACTTACCCCAGACACCTGTATTGGTGCTACTTGAGCTTTCGATGCTGGAATTGATTGAGGCTCTAAAACTGGCTCTGGGTCTTGAACTGAATTTACATTTGAAAGCTCCATCTCTTTAGCTTGATTTATTTCTTTTTCATTTTGCACACCAGAATGCTCTTGATCTTTAATATTTTCTTCAATAACAGCTTCTTTTTTAGCTTCTATTTGATGTTGATCAATACTCTGTTTTTGAGATATCTGCTCCGAATTTAAAGCCGGATCAGACTCCTCTAGTGACATTAAAGAAGAAACTTGCTCAACATCTGAATTTTGAACTGGTTTTTGTTCCTCCTGTGACACCAAAACAAATGTTGTTTCTAAAGTTGGTAATACTTGTGCTTGTGCTGCTAATGAAGGATTTATAGATAAAGCTTTATCCAAGTCATCCTTACTTTTACTAGATTTACCAAGTTTTTCATATATATAAGAACGTTGTTTATAAAAGTTTGCCTTCGTCCCATCTAAACTTATTGCTAGGGTGTAGTCTTTTAAAGCTTGTTTATATTTTTCATGCTTTATTAAAAAGTCAGCTTTTTCAATAAGCAGATCTAAAGTTGACTCCAACTTATAAGCTTTTTCATAATCTTTATCTGCTTGATCAAAAAATCCTTTTTTATCACAAACTCTAGCTCTAAGTAAATAATATTTATATTCTTTAGGGTTCATATCTATAACTTTTGACACATCTTTAAGACTTGCGTCAAAATTTCCAATCTCATACTCAACCTGAGCCTTATAATAAAAAACGGACTCATCTCCAACACCAATATCAACAGCTTTTATTAAATACTCTTTTGCAACTTCAAGTTTATTCAATTTAAAACTGCAAATTCCAATATACTTATACACTTCATTTTCATTTGTTTTAAATTCTATACTTTGTTTCATATCATCATAACATTCATTATATTTTTCAAGATTATAATACATTACACCTCTAAAATATTTTGCACTTACATTGTCAGAACGAAGTTTTATAACTTTATTTACATCCTCAAGCGCTTTACGATAGTACCCTTTTGAAGCATTATACTCTGCTCTTATAGCATAATTTTTTGCATTATTTTCATCTAAGGATATTGCTTTTTCAATATTTTCTAAAAACTCTTCTTCTTTTTGTAAATTTAAATAACATGTTGCCCTCTGCTGTAAAACATCTATGTCAGATGGATTTATTTCTAAAGCTTGATCATATAACGATAAGGCTTTTTTAGGGCTGTTATTTAAATTATAAAGATTTGCTAAAGCAAGTAAAACATATATGTCTTTTGATTGAGTAAGTTCTTGAGCTTTTTTGTAGTCAGCTTCTGCCTTATCGTAATTATTTTTTTTAAGATACAAATTTGCTCTTTCCATATAATGCTTAAAATTAGTTGGCTCTGTTCTAATAAGTTCGTCAAATTTTCCAATAGTAACAGTATCGTCTTCTTTTTTTACAATAGTATTCTTATCAACATCTTGTTTTTCTTCATTAGAAGCAGTAGGTTCCTGAGTCCTAATATCACAGGGGGACTCTTCTTTGTCCTGTTGTGTATTTTCATTTGTTTTTTCATTGTTAGAAATGTTTTGAGATATACTGTCTTGATTTTCTATTTCATTGCTAGAAGATTTTTGAGATATATCACCTTGAGTTTTTGTCTCATTGTCATTTTTAGATTCTTTTGCTTTTTTTATTATATCGTCTAAATTCTTAAGTTTAGACCTTATATCTTTTAATATATCATTTTGATTGTTAGTCGAACTCGTGTTAGAGTTGGAACTTGAATTTTGGTTTGCATTTTTATGCAAACTCACGTCTGAGTCTGCTACACTTCTAATATTTGAAAGACTATCTTGCCTTTCTTTTTCAATAATAATTTCTTCATTTTCTTTAGAAATTAAATCTAACTCTTCTTTAAAGCTATATATATATTCTTGTAATTTTGCAGCATGAGAAGTCGCCAATTGCTGAATTTCTTGGTTTATAGATTCAATTTGCTTACTTAAATTTTCAATTATACTTTTCTTATAGGAATTATCTTCCTGCATAACCTCTCCTTGCTGTATTTTAAAGCAAGTTACTTTTTTTTAATTCTTACACCAACTATAAGACCTAAAAACATTCCAATCTGCATTGCAAAAATAGCATTAAATGAAATTATTATTCCAACTATTAAACCTACAACTCCACCTATAAGCAGCCCTTCAATATCGCGGGTACGTTCAATACTTTCTTCTTTTTTAATTTGACCAGATTCAGTTTCAATATTATTATTTTCTTGCGGAATTTGTTCTTGTTCTTTATCTTCAGTCATTGTGGCCTCTCTTAGTTTAAATCATTTAATTTTTTTATATTCTCAATGACATCTTCCTTAGTAATATTAGGATCTTCAATTTGCATTTCTTCAATTTTATCTTTAACAGCTTGTACCCATTTCCCTTGCGGTCTATTAAATATCATCATTAATTCTTTGCCAGCTATTAAATCCGGTTTTATATATAACATTTTTTTTAACTTTAATTTTTCAATTTTAAAAAGCAGTTCTTCAAAAACCTTAATATTATCTTTGTCAAAATTAGTCTTAGAGACCTCTATTATTGATTCCAATTCATTACCACATCTTTTAGCAAACTTACGTACAGCAACATCTGTCCAAATACCAGAATACAGCATTTTAGGATATAAACTATTCATAATAATAAGCACTGCTTTTTGTATAAAATCTTTAGAATATTTAAACCTTTTTAAAACAACTTCTGCAATTTTAGCACTTTCAATATTACAATCATAAAAAAAATTTGTATTATTCTCATCTCTACAAGTTGCCCATTTTCCAATTTCATGTAAAAGGGCAAACATTCTTATGCTAATATCATTTTTTGTTCCATCCAAAACTTTTAAAGAATGCTCAAGATTTTTTAAATTTGCTATTTCAGGTAAAATTTCCTGCAATAAGCCTAAGTCATCCATCATCAAAAATGCTTTTGAAGGTTCATTTTCTACTAAAATTTTATTTATTTCATCTCTTATACGTTCATAAGACACAACTCTTATACGCTTTGATGAAAGTTTCATCGCATTATATGTGTCCTGATCTATAGTAAAACTTAGTTGTAAATGTTGACGAACAGCTCGTAAAATTCTTAAAGGATCTTGCTCAAAAATAATTCTTGCATTTTGAGTATCTGTTACTCTAATAATTTTTTTTTCAATATCGCTAAGACCATTGGAAGTAAAATCTAAAATAGTATTATTATCAAGCTTTAAAAATAATGCATTTATAGTAAAATCTCTTCTTAAAGCATCTTGTTGCAAAGACGTAACTTGAGTATCTGGATTTCTTGAGTTTAAATTATAGTATTCTTTTCTAGGCATTACAAATTCAACTTCTTCATTGTCTATAAGCAACTTAGCAGTACCAAATCTTTCAAAAACAACAGGGTTACTTAAATTATACTTTTTAGATAAAATTCTAGAAAAATTTATACCAGCAAGGTGCTTATTTCCATCAGTGTCATTTTTTTTTAGACAAACCATTATATCTAGATCTTTGGACTCTCTATTTAAAATAATGTCTCTTAGAAACCCACCCACTATATAAACATCAAAATTGTACTCTTGTGCAGTAATAGTAATCTTGTCAATTATAGACTTGTATTTATCAGGTATGACTATATTTCTCATATAATTATTATAACAAATTATATAAAACAAACTTGTCTTACAGGTTCTTGTATCTTTTATAAACAACTACATTGCCTTAGTCATGACATCAGGACTTGGCATATTTCATGTTTCCCAATAATCGGATCGATTCTAAGTAAACTCTTACTTCCGATTAGATCTATGCCCATTGTAACCACAACGACTATACCATAATTTTAAAATTTCCAACATAAAAGAAACTTGTAAATTGAACCAGAAGACTTATCGACATCATTTTTAGAGACATGGTTAAAGAGTTTAGTTTCCATTTTTCTCCTAAAGCTACCTTGTAAACCAGTGGACAAAAAAACATATTGTTACAACATAACACATCACTTTTTTATTTTGAAAATTTTTCAGATATTCGGTAAGATTTACTGAAACATCAGTATTTTTTGTTCCAGATGGAAGTAAAAAATATCTTCTACAGCTTCAAAGTTTATTTTGGTTCTATATAGAAGTTCTGATTTCTTTTGCTTTAATGTTTGGATAATAAATAACAACATCTTCTATATCATTTATAGAATTACCATTAATAGGATTAATACCTGTTAAGGTGTATACCAAATTTTTATATTTAGATCTATTAATTTTGGCACTATACTCTATAGTCGTATCGCCATTTTCAAGAAATCTAACAACACCTTCTGCATATAAAGATAAATCTTCACATTTAAAACCTGTTACCCTTAAAGTTTTTGTTGCTTTATCATAATCAAAGTCACAACTTGTTTCTGTTTGAACGTTTCCTAATTTAAAATTAAAAAACATGCTGCCTTTAAAATAATTACTCTCATAATTAAACACATTAGAGTCTAGCACAATGTTATATATCTTAATATGTCCTAAATCTAACTTTAAATTTATAATCCCATTTTCAATAAAGATATACTTTATTTCCATTTTTTTAATAAAAGAATATCTTGCGTAGTGTTGATTAAAATTAGTTTTAATGTTTTTATAAAATTCAAAACAATTAAACTTTTTTTTATTTTCAAAATTCAAATTGAGCCTAAACCCATTAATATAAAAGTCATTTGCTATAAAATGTGCTCTTAAAAGTTTAAACATGGATATTCTCACAAAAAGGTTATCGATAGATAAAAGCACCCCATTATCAAAACCACCCATATTAGACAAGTTAAAATTTGAAATTTTAAAATTTCCAAATGGAGAACAAGACACTTTTGAGATTCTAACTTTTTTTTGTGTTAAAATAGTTATAATATTTTTTGTTTTATTTAAAAGACTTGCATTATTAAAACAGAGTGTAAAGATAACAAAATACAACAAAAAAGCAGATGTTATTATAACAGTTAAAACAATAAATATTTTCTTTAAATTTAATTTCATTGATGTAAAGCAAAAACCTTTTTTGTTTTTATTTCCACTAAATATGTTATAAAAAAACAAACAAAAGAAAATACTATTAAAGCAACAATAGAATTCCTTGCATATTCTATCTTAACATCACCCAAAATAAACATCCTAATGTAGTTCATAGAATATGTTGATGGAAAAATATAAGAAGTAAATTCTAAATAACTAGGCAATGCAGTATGAGGCCAAGCAAAGCCTGATAAAAGTACAATTGGTAAAGAATAAAACATTAACACAGCCATGGCCATTTCTTGAGACTTAAAAAAAACAGGCACTGTTACAGCAAAACACACAATTGCTATAATAAAAATCGTAGATAAAACAAATAGGCCTAAAATAGACGAAGCGTAAATATCATCAATAGGCAAAATTATATAGATATTTAAAACATTAATTAAAGATCCTACTAAAATATATGGAATTGTTTTACCAAGAAAAATAGCTAAAAAACTCCCACTGGCTATTTTATAAATTTCATATTTGTTATTTTTTTCTAAAGATATGGAAGTACAAACAGCTATTAAAATTATTTGTTGCAAAACAGCAAGCAATAGACATGGGAGTAAAAAGCCTGAATAGTTCATTTGTGTATTAAATAAATACACAGTGTTTATTTTTATTGGATTAAATGCATTAGCAGTTGACTTATAAGAATAACCTTTATCCACTAATATTTTTCGAAACTGTTTTTTAGAAAAATCGATTGACGTTACAGCAATTTTTTTTAACACATTACTTGCGACAAGAAAATTACTAGAATTTACAACGTCAAGGACAGGTGCTATTCTTACTTTTTTTATATTTTTACTAAAATCACTTGCAATGACATAAAAACCATTTATGTTATTTTTAAAAACATTATTTAAAGCTTCTTGAAAAGAATTATATCGAGTTATAGTCTCTAATTCTGGAGTGGCATTAACATCTCTAATAAAGTGTCTTGACAAAGACAAACCATCTTGATTAACTACACCTAAACTAATATTTGCTGCTCCTTTGTTTATATAAAGATAAGAAAACATTAAGCCATAAATTAAAGGTGTAATAAAACATATTAAGAGCATATCTTTCGATTTAAATATAAACTTAAACTCTCTGGGCAAAACATTTTTTAACGCTCTGGCTTCCATATTTTGCCTCGTACTTTTTTACTCTCTCATTTTGAATTTGAGACACTTGCTCTAAAAGTTTTGTTTTGAAATACGAAATTACCACATCTGTTATTGTAAAACTTGTTGTAGCGTCAAGATTAGCTTGAGCTATAGACTCTTTTTTTTGACAATGCAAGGCAAAAAACACAGGGTTTATAGTGTAATAAACACAACCTAATAACGTAGATAAGATCCCGCGCTTATATATTCCACTTAATTTACTTTTGGAAAACACGCTTAAATATATAATCTATATTTTTAAAGTGAGCAGTAACATTACAGTCCCTTGTTATCTCTTTATCTGTTAAATACTTGCTTATTTCCCTACTCCTTAAACATGCTTTCTCTAAAGATATCCCATTATCTTTTGCATCAAAAGCAACTGATTGCACAATTGTATAAGCCTCTTCCCTAGCTAGACCTTTATCAAGTAGAGAAATAAGTAAAGTTCCAGAAAAAATAACATCTTTTGTTTTATCTAAATTAGCTTGCATATTTTCAGGATAAACGTTAAGTCCTAAAAGCAAATCTTGCATTCTTACAAGCATGTAATGTAAAGCTATGGACGCATCTGGAAGCATAATTCTTTCTGTAGACGAATGGCTTATATCTCTTTCATGCCAAAGAGCAACATTCTCCATAGCAGTTACAGCATACCCTCTTAAAAGTCTAGCAAGACCACAAATATTTTCTGAAATTATTGGATTCCTTTTGTGTGGCATTGCAGAAGAGCCTTTTTGGCCTTTTGTAAACGGTTCTTGTAGCTCTGTTACTTCTGTTCTTTGAAGATGCCTTATTTCAACAGCAATTCTTTCCAAACAAGTTCCTACATGAGCAAGACAAGAAAAATAAACAGAATGCCTGTCTCGTGGAATAATTTGAGTAGAAATAGGTTCTGGTTGTAGTTCCATACTTTGGCAAACATATTTTTCTATTTTAGGATCTACATAAGCCATAGTGCCTACAGCTCCAGAAATTTTACCGTAACTTACAGTTTCCAATGTAAAATTTAACCTATCTAAAGACCTCATAATTTCACTGTACCAAGAAGCAACCTTAAGACCAAACGTCATAGGTTCTGCATGAACACCATGCGTTCTACCAATTATAGGTGTCATTTTATATTTTTTGGCAATATTTTCAGCTATAATTGCCAACTTTTTTACTTCTTCTATTAAAAGTTTGGTAGACTCTCTTAATTGAGCAGCAGTAGCCGTATCTAGAACATCTGATGAAGTCATACCTAAATGCAAAAAACTACCCTCGGGGCCTATTGTTTCTACAACAGCAGTTAAAAAAGCTATAACGTCGTGTTTTACCGTAACTTCTATCTCATTAATTCTTTTTACATTAATTTTTGCTTTTTTCCTTATAACCCCTAGTGCCTTTTTTGGAACTATTCCAATTTCAGACATGGCCTCTGCTGCAAAAATTTCCACATCTAGCATTTTTAGAAATCTGTTTTTTTCTGACCAAACTGCAGCCATTTTTGGCTTCGTATAACGAGAAATCATTTTTTTATCCTTTTACCTGAATTTATTTTCTATGACTTTCTTAATAGCTTGGGGGTATATTTGATGCTCTAAATTTAAAACTCTTTTTGCCAAATCTTCTGGCAAATCTTTATCAAAAACATCAACTTCTTTTTGCAAAATCACTTCGCCAGTATCATACTCCTTTTCAACAAAATGCACTGTTGCTCCTGACTTTTTCTCTTTAGCCTTGATAACTGCTTCATGAACATAATGACCATACATCCCTTTACCTGCAAATTTAGGCAGAAGGGCAGGATGAATGTTTAATATTTTGCCCCTATAGCTATTTATTATATTGTCATCTACAAGCATCGTGTAACCTGCAAGACAAATCAAATCTATTTTTTCGTTTACCATCTCTTGTAATATATTATTATTAAAATCTTTTAAATCTGCAAAAAATTTCTTTTGAACACATACTGATTTTATATTCTCTCTCTTTGCTCTTTGTAAAGCATAAGCATTAACATTATTAGAAATAACTAAAACAACTTCGGCAATACCTTTTAAAATACCGTTTTTAGTAGAATTTACTATGGCTTGCATATTAGAGCCTCCACTAGAAACTAAAACTGCAAGTCTTATCATATTAATTCTACCCCTTTGCTACCTTTCTCAACATAACCTATAATCTTTGCGCCTTTAAAAAATTTTTTAATATCTAACGCTGATTCTTTGCACACAATTAAAACCATTCCTATGCCCATATTTAATGTCCTATAAATATTTTCATCAGAAACATTGCCTTGTTCTTGAATAAGTTTAAAAATTTTAGGAACTTCCCATGAACTTTTTTTAATTATAACTTTTACATTTTCCGGTAAAATCCTTGCAATTTTATCGTAAAAACTTCCGCCTGTAATATGAGCCATGCCAACTATATTTTGTTTTTTAGAATTAAATTTTGAAATCGCTGCAAGTATTTCTTTAACGTATATTTTTGTAGGGGCAAGCAACTGTTTAGAGTATTTCTTTAACTGGATATCTGAAAATATTTTTCTTACTAAAGAATAGCCGTTGGAATGTGGACCACTTGAAGGAAGCCCAATAACAATATTCCCTGGTTTTATTTTCTTTCCATTAATTTCTTTGTTCCTCTCAACTACGCCAACAGCAAACCCAGCTAAATCATATTCCCCATTCTTATAAAAGCCAGGCATCTCTGCAGTCTCACCGCCAACAAGTTCAGCGCCTGAGAGGTGGCAACCCTTATTTATTCCTTTAATAACCTGCTCAGCTAGGTTAACATCTAACTTCCCACAAGCGAAATAATCTAAAAAAAATAAAGGTTTTGCGCCAACACATATCAAATCATTCACATTCATTGCCACAAGATCTATTCCAACTGTGGCGTGTTTGTTTAATAGAAATGCAAGCTTAAGTTTTGTGCCCACACCATCAGTAGAACTTACAAGATTATATTTTGAACCTTCTATAGGGAACAGTCCACCAAAACCTCCAATTTTAGGAAGTTTTCTTTTAATCCTTTTTACAAGCTCATTACCTGCATCAATATTTACACCAGCTTTTTTATAAGTAATAGACATTTTTTACCCTATTTAAATAAATTAGCAAAAAACATAATAAGCAACGCGTTAGTAAAGTCAATTAAAAAAGCGCTCACTATAGGAACAACAAATAAAGCTTTTAGCGCAGTTCCATGTTTGGACGATAAAGTTTGCATATTTGCTAAAGCGTTTGGGGTAGCTCCCAAACCAAAACCGACAAACCCTGCTGACATAATTGTTGACTCATAGTCTTTACCAAGCAATTTAAAAACAAGAAAATAAGCTATTAATATTACAATAATCATTTGGATTACTAACATAACAAAAATAGGTAGCGCTAATCCTGACAGTTGGCTCAAGTTCAAAGTGCCTATTGCCATTGTAACAAAAATAGCAAGAGAAATATCTGATATCATACCTATAGCTTTTGTATCTATCTCAAACGCTTTTGACAGATCGCCAATATTTCTAAATATTACAGCTACAAGCATTGTAATCAAATAAGCAGGTAACAATATGCCAACTTTATTAAACCAATAACTAAGTGCTGAACCTATTCCCATAGCAACAAGAACCCAAGAAATGTTTCTCATTAAATGAGGGCCGCTTACCATATCCTCTTGTTCATCGTATGACGATGACGGTACAGCTATAATGCCTTCTTCTTCTGCCAAAACACCAATTTCTTCATAATCTGAAGATCTATCACCTGTGTTACTTACAACTTGATCATGCATCTCTGAATGAGGAGTAATTACTTTACGTTTCTTTATAATCCATTCTGACAAAGGGCCACCTAAAGCTGACCCTGCAATCATACCAAATGTAGCGCAAGTAATACCAGCAGTCATAGCTCCAGTGACACCAAAACTATTTTCAAAAAAGCTTCCAAAAGTTCCTGCTGTACCTAATCCACCTATCATAGATACCGAGCCACAAATTAGACCTAATAAAGGATGCATGCCAAACATTTTAGCTATACCAATGCCTGCTAAATTTTGCAATACCACAGCTATAGCACAAACTACCCAAAACGCAAGTATTAAAACTCCACCATTCATTAACAGTTTATAACTTGCATTCATTCCTATTGTACAGAAAAACATAATCATTAACATGCCCTGCAAAGTTGAGTCAAATTGAAAAGATACAATATTTTGAGTCTGCAAAAATGCAGTTAAAATTGCCGCTGTTAAGCCACCAATAACTGATGCTGGGATTGACAACTTAACAAAAAAAGGCAAAACTTTTCTTGTCAAAACGCCAAAATAGTACATAACAACACCCAAAGCAACCGTTTGTAACATATTAAGCTTTACAGTTAATATACCGCTTATTACTTCCGTTTCCATATCACACCTCAAAAGCGCTACTGTAAATCTTAATAATTGCCTATATGCAACCTGACAAACGCACAAGTAGCTTTATAATTTTTTACTATTTTCTGCTCCCAGGCTTTAATGCAATACCGCCTCCCTTACACATGGGACATTCTTCTTCTTTATAACTTTTAATTTCCAGACTTAAAAGAGAAAACTTTGGGACTCCAAAATCCACTTTACCTGCACTCCTATCAACAAGAGAAACAACCGCTACTATTTTAGCACCTGAAGATTTAAGAGCGTTTATAACTTCTTTGGTTGAAAGACCTGTAGTTATAACATCCTCTACAATTAAAATTTTATCATTTTCTTTTACAGAAAAACCTCTCCTAAGTAAAACTGTACCCTCTACTCTTTCTGTAAATATTGCTCTGACCCTTAAAGCTCTTGCCATCTCTTGCCCTATAATTATGCCCCCAATAGCAGGAGAAACAACCACATCAACTTCTATGCCACTTTCTTTAAGCTTCTTTGCAAGCTCTTGTGATAAAATTTCTGCCTTTTTAGGATATTGTAGAATTAAAGCAGATTGAAAATATGTATCAGAATGAAGTCCACTTGAAAGTTTAAAATGTCCAGTTAAAAGAGCATTATTTTCTTTGAATAAAGTTTTTAATTCTTCTTGTTGCATTTTTTACTCCTAATTTTTGTTTTTTAAAAAATATATTTTTTGCTCCTAAAAACACTAACATAAATCCCATAAAAGAGTTAATTAAAGGTACAACAAATTCTGGCAAAACCTTTCCTGTAAGACTGCCTATTAAAATTACAAAAGTCATAAATACAGGTGTTGCAAGTAAAAACCCACCTGCAAAAACACAAGTTTCTCTAAATTGCATATTACGCTTGCTTAATTCCAAAGAAAAAATCCCAGTAATAAATAATATTGTGATAGGATTAGCCATCGTCAATCCGCACAACCAAAGAAACAAATCTTGACCTTTAAAAGTATTTGCATCTATAACATGACCTGCAGTTATAAACAATACACCAAAAATAATTAAAACTGACCCTACGACAATATCAAAAATGCGTTGATAACGTTGTATTTTTTTTATTAACACAGATATAGATAGCACTGACAAACATATATAAATAATATCTGCTAAAGTTATACCTATAACACCTAAAAGAAGTTTTGATACTGGCAAAGACAAAGAAAGGCGAAACATTAACATACAAATAGGGCCTATACCTCCTACTTGTAATAGAAATCCCATTTTAAAACCGTTTTTAAATAAGTCGTTCGCGTTTTTTACAAATAGTCCCATTTTATAACTTTTCTATAGACTCACAAATGTTTTTTGCAGCTTCAGCTGGGTCTGAGGCTTCTATAATTGGTCTTCCAACAACTATAAAATCAGCGCCAGCGCTGATAGCAGATTCTGGCGTTGCAACCCTTTTTTGATCATCTTCTACTTTTGCCAGCCTTATTCCAGGTGTAACAACATCAAAATCAGATCCACAACCTTCTTTTATTATAGATATTTCTAAAGGTGACGCTATAACTCCATCTATACCACAAGATTTGGCTAGTTTTGCCCTTATTAAAACTTCTTCAGACGTTGTAATTTGGCTAGTTAAAACAGTAACTGCCCAGATTTTTGGCCTATTTTCAATAGACGAAGCAGCCTTTAACATCTCTTCTCCGCCGATAGAATGCACTGTTAAGCTAAACACTCCCAGCTCTCTAGCAGACTCTACAGAGCGTTTTACAGTTGCAGGTATATCATGAAACTTTAAGTCCAAAAAAACTTTTTTCCCATTGTCATTTATTACTTTAATTATTTCTTTACCTGACTGCAAAAATAGTATAGGGCCAACTTTATAAACGTCCATATATTGAGAAGTTTTTTTCACAAGATTTTGTGCTTTCTTAAAATCATAAACATCTAAAGCTAAAATTGTTTTTTTCATTTTTTTGGCTTACTTTATATTTCCTTAACAAGCGTTTTTTGTAGTATTTAACATACCCACAACTTCTCTAATGTCTTTTATATTTTTTTCTTTCAAAACTTTCTCTATTTCAGATATAATTTTTATCAATATTTTTGGTGAAACTAAACTTGCACTGCCCACACTTACAACTCTTGCTCCAGCAAGCATAAACTCTAAAACATCCTCGCCTGTTTCTATGCCACCACACCCTACAATTGGGATATCTATATTTTGATAAGCATCATAAACGCAACGAACAGACATAGGTTTAACACAAGCTCCGGACAGTCCACCTTTGGCAGTAGAAAGTTTATATTTAAAAGTTTTAACATCTATAGCCATAGCAGGGTAAGTATTTGCAAGGGTTATTCCATTAGCACCCGCATTCTGTGCACATAAAGAAAGTTCTGCAATATCTGTAACAAGAGGAGAAAGTTTGACAATAACAGGAACTTTTGACACTTTTTTTACACTTTTTATTACCTCCTGTGTCAAAGGCAAGTCGTGACAAACTATTTTCTTTTTTAAATTCGGACAAGATAAATTAAGTTCTATTGCCGATATTGTATCTTGCGCACTTAATATTTCTACCGTTTGAACATATTCTTTAACGCAACTTCCGGCTACACTAACTATTATTGGAAGGCCCACTTTACTTAAATTTTCAAGAGGCTCTTTAATAAATGCTTTAGCTCCTATATTTTGTAACCCTATACTATTTAACAGACCGGAAGAAACTTCTGCAATTCTTGGTTGAAGGTTACCTGATTTAGGTTCTAAAGTGATTGTTTTTGTTAAAATTGCGCCAAGCTTGTTTAAAGGAATTAAATCTGCAAGTTCATACCCATAACCAAATGCTCCAGACGCTGTAAGCACTGGATTTTTTAATTTAATTCCCATAAAATCTATAGCCAAACTGGGTTTCATACAAAGCACCATTTTATAAATTTACTTCTTCTATTTTAAAAACTGGCCCATCTTTACACGTCATTTTTATCGCACCATTTATATTTACTGCACAGCCTTGACAATTACCCACACCACAGGCCATCTTTTCTTCAAGAGAAGCAAAACCTTTTACTTTTTTTCCTTTTGCAATTTGTACAACTTTTTTAAGCATAGGCATTGGCCCACACGCAAATAAAACATCACTATCTTTTACTTTCTTTTCTAATATGTCGGTAATATATCCCTTATATCCTTTTGAACCATCTTCAGTAGAAACCACCACTTTCCAACCTATTTCTTTAAATTTGTCAAGACACAACAAATCTTTTTTTGAACGAGCTCCATAATATAGCGTTCCTTTTTTTTTGTAAGGTTTATTCTTGCCTAATTTAATCGCAAGGAAATGAAGCGATGCTATACCTGTCCCGCCAGCAACAGCAACATAATTTAAATCTTTGCAAATTTCTAAGTCATACCCTTTTCCTAAAGGTCCTAAAATCTGCAGTTGCCCTGAACGCATTCTAGAAAGAATACCTGTTCCTTTTCCAACAACTTTATATAAAAAACTTAGAACACTCTTCTTTGAATCATACACACTTATAGGACGACGTAAAAAAACTCCAGGAACACCTATCATAAAAAATTGACCTGGCAAACAATATTTAGCAATGCTCCCAGCTTTAATTTTCAGCTCAAAATAGTTTGTACATACTTCCTTATTAGAAATTATTTTGCAAGTTATGTCAAATCTTTTAAGTGTACACATAAAACCTCATTAACAGCACAATCAAATCTAAGATTAACTGCTTTGCCAAACAATATTACCATCAACTATAGTCATAACCGCACCACCTTTAAATTGTCTGCCTAAAAATGGAGAGTTCTTGCTCTTTGACACAATGCTTTCTTTCTTAAACTCATAAGAGTATTGTGGATCTATAATTGTTATATCTGCAATACTTCCTTCTTTCAAAGATCCTCTACCATTTAAATTAAAAATCTTTGCAGGATTAGAAGTCATTTTTGATATAGCTTCAGAAAAACTTAAAATCTTTTTATCTACCAGCTCATTTAAAACAAGACTTAACATGGTTTCAAAACCTATAATTCCAAAAGGAGCCAAATCAAACTCTTGGCTTTTTTCATCTTGAGTATGAGGTGCGTGGTCTGTTGCTATAACGTCTATTGTCCCGTCAACAAGTCCTTGTTTTATAGCATCTACATCTTTTTGTTCTCTAAGAGGAGGATTCATCTTTGTATTTGCATCATACACTTTTACTATATCGTCAGTTAAAGTAAAATAGTGCGGACATGTTTCTGCTGTTACTTTTACGCCTTTTTTCTTTGCTTGTCTTACCAAATCAACAGATCCTGAAGTGGAAACATGAGCTATATGCAAATACCCACCTGTAAGTTCTGCTAGCATTATATCACGACTTGCTATAATTTCTTCAGCTTGTTTTGGTATACCTCTAAGACCTAAAATAGTAGAATTTCTACCCTCATTCATTACGCCATCCTTGCTTAGCTCCTTATCTTCAGTATGAGAAATAACAGGCAGATTAAACATTTTTGCATATTCTAAAGTACGACGCATAATTTGAGAATTAGATACAGGTAAGCCGTCATCACTAACTGCTACAATACCAGCTTTCTTAAGAACCCCTATTTCAGAAAGTTCTTGCCCGCAAGAACCTTTTGTAGCACATCCTATAGGGAACACATTTATTAGCCCTTCTTTCTGAGCTTTTAAAAGAATAAACTCCACAGTAGGAGCGTTGTCTATCACAGGCTTAGTGTTAGGCATACAAAAAACTGTAGTTATTCCGCCTTTTGCAGCCGAACGCGTACCTGTATAAATTGTTTCTTTGCCTTCTTGCCCAGGTTCCCTTAAATGCGCATGAACGTCTATGAGACCAGGGACTGCAATTTTTCCTTTGCCATCAACAATCTCATCTGCTTTACTAGATAAACTTGAAACAATTTTACCATTTTCAATATAAATATCACCAACAAAATCTTTATTGCAGGAAGGGTCCACTATTCTAATATTTTTAATTTGAAGACTCATTTTTCCTCTTTGGGTTTAAGAGATATAAAACTGCCATTCTAACAGCTATGCCATTTGTAACCTGCTCATTAATAACAGCATTAGAGCTATCTGCAACATCAGAAGATATTTCTATGCCTCTATTCATAGGCCCTGGATGCATAATTAAAACATCTTTTTTTGCAGATCTCAACCTTCTTTTAGTAAGCTGATATAGTTCCACATATTCGTAAACTGAAGGGAAAAGGTTCTCTTTTTGGCGTTCAAGCTGTATTCTTAAAATGTTTACCACGTCCACTTGTTTTACAGCTTCATCCAAATCGTAGTATACTTTTACACCTAAATCTTCTATCCCTGCAGGGATCAATGTAGGTGGCCCAGAAACTGCAACTTGCGCACCCATTTTTGTTAATGCCCATATATTAGATTTAGCAACTCTAGAATGTAAAATATCCCCCACAAGTAAAACCTTTAATCCTTCAAGCTTTTTCTTTTTTTCATACATCGTATACAAATCAAGCAGACCTTGTGTTGGATGTTCATGAAAGCCATCTCCAGCGTTTATTATTGAAGCACTTAAATTTCTTGCCAAAATATCTGGCACGCCTGCAAGAGAGTGTCTAATTATTATATAGTCTGCTTTCATAGCTTCAAGAGTTCTACCTGTATCTATAAGACTCTCACCTTTAACTACACTAGAAGTACTTACTGCAACATTTACAACATCTGCAGAAAGTCTTTTTGCAGCAATCTCAAAAGATGTCCTAGTGCGAGTCGATGGCTCATAAAAAAGAATTACCACTGTTTTACCTACTAGTGTTGGAACTTTTTTCAAAGATCTTGTAAAAAGACTTTTAAAAGGTTTTACCGAATCCAAAATTGTTTGCAAATCTTTTCTATCTAAGTGCTCTAGGCCTAGCAAATCTTTGCGATTAAAAGACATTAACAATTCCTCTGTTTAATTTTAGTTCTCATTATCAAATCTCTATTTTTACTTCATCTACTTCATCTGACTCTTTGCAAGACACTTTTATAAATTTTTGACTTTCATACTTTACACCTACATAGTTTGGTTCTATTGGCAATTCCCTAAAGCCTCTGTCAACCAAAACAGCAAGACTTATAGACTTAGGCCTACCAAAGCTCATCAAAACATCTAAAGCAGCTCTTACAGTTCTCCCTGTGTATAAGACATCATCAATTAAGACAATATTTTTACGGCTCATATCAAACGGAATTTCTGTATCTTTTATTGTATGCATTTTAGAGTCAAAATTTTCAAGATCATCCCTATAAAGAGTTATGTCTAAAGTTCCAAAAGGAATTTGTGACTCTTTAATGTTTGCTAGTTTTGCAATTTCAAAAATAATCCTTTTAGCCAAAAAAACGCCTTTGTTTTGGATTCCTACAATTGCAAGATCTGCAACATTTTTGTTATTTTCAAAAATTTCCTTTGCAAGTTTGCTTACTTTATCTTGAAACTGTTTAGCATTTAATATAATTTCTGTCATTTTGTTTATTTAACCTTTCAAGATACTTATCTATTCCATCTTTTTGAAGTTTTAAATCTTCTTTTATGACGGCTTCTGCAATTTTCTCTTTATGTTTTTTTAACTTTTCTTTTAGCCCATCATCACTTATAGCTACAATTTGCACAGCTAAAATTGCAGCATTTATTGCCCCTGCCTTACCTAATGCAACCGTTGCAACAGGCACACCTTTGGGCATTTGAGCCATAGAAAATAAAGAGTCTAAGCCAAAAAGATTTTTTCCGTCTACTGGCACGCCTATAACAGGCAAGATAGTATGCGAAGCTATTACTCCTGGTAAAGCTGCAGCCATACCAGCTATTGCTATAAAAACTTTAACTCCCGCACTAATTGCACCTTCTACGCATTGCTTTAAATATTCCTCTGTCCTATGGGCTGAAGCAATATCTAAACTATAAGATAGTTCAAACTCTTTTAAAACATTAACCGTCTCTTTAGCCAAGATTAAATCGGAGCTAGAACCAACAATAATTGCAACATCATTTTTTCCCACTCAAAGCCCTCCATGCAATATCTCTTCTAAAATGCATGCCATCAAAATGTATAAGATTTACACTTGCATAAACTTTATTTATAGCATCTTCTATATTGTCAGCAACTGAAGTAATCCCAACAACCCTCCCACCAGAGGTAACAAACTTGTCATTAACAGACTTTACCCCAGCATAAAATATTACTGTATTATTATCAACAATATTGTCTAACCCTTTTATTTCAAAACCTGTTTTAAAACTTTCCGGATATCCACCTGAAGTAAGTACTACACATACTGAAAATTTATTTTTCCACTTAACTTGCACTTTTGAAAGTTTCTGCTCTAAAATTGCAATACATATATCAGACAAATTAGTTTCTAATAAGGGTAATATAGCTTGTGTTTCAGGATCGCCAAAACGACAGTTAAATTCTAAAACATACGGTAAACCATTACTTACAATTATCCCTACATACAAAACACCTTTATATTCTAGCTTTTCTTGAGAAATACCATAGATAACTTTCTTTACTATATCTTCAACTTTTTTGTTTAGTTCTACAGTAGCTAGAAGCGCAGGAGCATAGGCGCCCATTCCTCCAGTGTTTACCCCCTGATCTTTATCATTTATCCGCTTATGATCTTGAGAAACAGGCATTAAAGAATAAGCAATACCATCTGTAAAAACTAAATATGAAAGCTCTTGTCCATCTATATATTCTTCCACAACTACATTATTTCCTGCATCTCCTAAAACTTTTTCTTTCATCATTTTATATACAACATTTTTTGCTTCTTCTTTACCCGAACATATGTGCACGCCTTTGCCTGCAGCAAGGCCATCAGCTTTTATTACAAGTCTCTTATTATCCTCTAAAGTATCTATATAATTTAAAGCATTATCTATATCTGAAAAAGAACTATACTTTGCAGTGGCAATACCGTACTTATTCATAAATTCTTTAGAGTATATTTTACTTGACTCCAACTTTGCAGCATCTTTTGAAGGACCTATTACTTTTAAACCACAAGAATTAAAATAATCTACTATTCCCAAAGACAAAGGTATTTCAGGTCCAACAAAAGTAAAGTCTATTTTTTTTTCTTTAACAAAGTTTGCCAAATTTTCAAAATCACAAGCAGGAATATTTACAATTTCAGCAATTTTTGCAATACCATCATTACCCGGAGCACAATACACTTTTTCTATGTTAGCGTCTTTAGCAAACCGCCAGCATATCGCACTCTCTCTCCCGCCAGAACCTATAACTAATACCTTCATAAAAACTCCAAAAATTAAAAAATATATTCATCAAAAAACTTAATTGTAGCTATAAAAGCTATAAAAGCCACAATAAAAGCTATTATCATTGCTTTCCAATTTTGTTTGATTGCCCACCCCATCTTACCATGAACATTTTTAACATCTCTTATTTCAAACGCGTATTGACTACGTATCTCTTTGCTCAAATCAGCATAGTCTGTAAAATTTTCACAAGATTCATTTTCAGGGAGCCATTTCCTTTTAACCATACAAAAAACTCTTCCATTGCCTTGTTCATCAACACTATTATCCCCTTGAAATAAACAATTTACACAAAAGCCCATTTCCCCACCTCTTTTGCAAAATTTATATACTATAAATATAATGAGGCTTTGTATTTATAATTATAATTATAGTATATTCCAAAGTTATATTTCAATAAGCAATAAAATAAAAGCAACTTAATGCTTTATGAATTATAAAACTATGTAAGGCGTTAAAGCCGTATCTTTTTTATAAGGATATAAAGAAATTATGGTCTGCAGACCAGCAATGTTGTTGAATATAGAGGTAACAAAATGGAACAATTAAGGATTAGCTCTAACTTTACTATTGACGACATTCATAAAATTAGAGAGTATCATTATCAGGCAACTAAAAATATGACTTTTAGAGAATGCAAAAAGGATTTAAAAAAGGTGTAGCTGTTTTTCACAAAACTTTAGCTAAGATAAAATAGAAAGAGCAATGCCAAAAGAGGGAGCAGCTAGGTATAGGTATATAATATACCTGCTCCCCCTTTTGTATACTTTATAGTACCTACAACTTAACTATTAATTCCACTCTTTTTTACTACCTACTACTCTTGTCACTACTCTCCTATTCTTAGACTGACCTTCTTCATCTCTTGCACTATCTGCTGGCTTATCTTCTCCATATGTCTCTACTTTTATCCTACTTCCTTTTATCCCTTCTCTTACATAATACTCTTTTACTTTCTCTGCTCTCTTTTTCCCCACCTTCATATTATATTCCCTTGTCCCCCTCTCATCTGCATGCCCTTCCACTATCACTTTTACTTTTGGATTCTTTTTCAGATACTTCACATTTTCATCTAGTATATCTTCTGCTTCTTTGCTCAATTCCTCTTTATCAAAACCATAATATACTACTCCCTTTAACTCTTCTTTTGCTCTTCTTCTCTTTCTAGCTTCTTTCTCTTCTTCTTTACTCCCTCTTCCTCCACTACCTATCGCGTACATAAACTTCAGAGTCCCATCAACACTATCCTTTGCACGCCCATTACAATATGATGCACAAAGATCTACATTAACATTCCCTATACAGGTAACAAACCCGGCTTCTATGACACCACACCCTCCTCCTATTTCTGGCGCTTCAACTCTTTTGCTCATTATGCTTGCATTAAAGTCATTATGCAAATAATACTCAAATCCACATCCCATAAACACGCTAGAACTTCTTTTATCTTTACTCTCTACTTCATGAATTATTCTACTCCCTATCTTTACTTTCTGCATATGTTCACTATCAAACTTAACTGATTGATTTTCTGGTAATGAAGTTTCTTTTCCTGCTAAATTTGTTAGGCAATATTTGCCATAGGAATCAACCTTAAGATACTCATTTATCTTATATAT
>JAITSL010000028.1 GCA_031287855.1 Candidatus Endomicrobiellum roisinitermitis | reverse complement strand
TTGAAATATTAGGAATAATTGATATAATTAAGTTCTCGGAGAAATAATACAGGGATGTTTCATGTGAAATCAACAAACGAATCCGAAAGACTTGACGAAGAGGAAAGACGTAAAGAAGGGAAAATATGGCTTGATAGAATAGACAATGCTCAAACTTTCTCACAAGATTATTATCTTCAAGCATACACTGCATACAGGCTTTACAATCAAACATTTAGCGACGTAAAAATAAATTCCCGCACTTTTTCTGTGGAAAGCGAAACACTTAAATCGCTTATATCACTTGATGGGAGCGGTTTTGCTGGTAGTTTGCGTTCAGATCTTTTTTACGCAAATATAGAAACATTGGTAAGTTTAGTATTGCCAGACGTTCCAAATGTTAAGATAAATCTAAAAAACCAATATAGCTATGGTTACAATTCTAACCAACAGTTTAACGATTTAGCGATTGCTATGTTGCAAGACGTTGTAAGATTTTTTATAAGGCAGTCTTTGACAAAGATGACGTTTAAGAAGTTTAAACTAGACTACTTTGTCACAGGACAAGGTATTTTATGGGTTGACTATGCTACAACGGAAGTACCCGATAAATTGATTGAATCAATAGATATTGATTATGTTCACTGGCTTAATTTTGCTATGGATTCAAAGCCAGAATGGGGAGATGTAAGATGGGTAGCTAGAAGATACTTTTTAGATAAAGCGCAAATGAAATCTTTATATCCGAACTTGAATTTTGAAGATGTTGCATTTGAATCAAATCCATGGGCAGATATGGGACGAAGTCTTTCGTTTAAAGAGATAGATTTCACATACAAGACGTCAGGAGCCAAATATGTGGCAGTATGGGAAATCTGGGATAAACGGACACGTTCAAAGATTTTAGTATCTGACCAATATAATAATAAGCTTTTATCTTACAATAAGATTGAAAATGTGCCTAAAAGGCATTTTTTCCCAACGCCTCAACCCCCTTTAGCAATAATCAACGGTTTAAATTTAAAACCATCTAGCGAAGTATGGGCATATTTTAACGAACTTAAACAGTTGTCATTTATCTCTGAAAGGAAAGAACAACTGTTAAGGTCGCTTATGTTAAAAGGATATTCGTCAAAGATGTATATGGATGCGGTATCAGACTTAAATAATGCCCAAGACAAAGATATTGTGCTAGTGGACAATTTAGATACGGCAAATCCAGATTTTGTAAGGTACCTAGATAATAGACCTAAAGTAGATATGTTAAATGCGCTTTCGCAAGAACATGAGATTTTGAAAAACTATATTTATGAGATTACGGGTATTTCAGACCAGATGAGAAACATTTCGCCAGTATCAGACAATCCTAGCGACGAAACAGCGACGGAAGTTAAAGCAAAGACAATGTTTGGTAGTAGAAGACTTAGAGAAAAACAAGATGTACTTGTTTCTTATTTACGTCAACTATATGAAAATGTTGTTTACAAGACATGTTCACTTGTGGAGAAAGCAACGTTTAAACATATAACTTCGCTCAATATTGCCGACAATCATTCTAAAGATATAGAAATGTTGATGCTACAACGCCAAGAGGCGTCAGTAAGGCTAGAACAATTAAAGAGTATCGTTAATAATTATCAACAACAACCTAGTATGCAGCAAAATTATCAGCCAAGTATGCAGCAGGGATATCAACCAGCTGTTGAACAAGGAGCTGTTCCACGAGACAACTCTTCCCAATCCCAGCAAGTAAACCAGCTGCAGCAAGCAAATCAGTTGCAACAAGCAAATCAGTTGCAACAAGCAAGTCAATTGCAACAGGTAAACCAAGAAATTCAAAATATTAGTCAGGAAATTGCCAATCTTAATGAGCAAGAACAAAAGCTTAGGGACGAACCTACATGGGATAGAATAATCAATTTCTTTAGAAGTTCAATATTGTCATGCATAGACATAGATGTTGAGCTTGATGATATGAATTCATTTCTTGAAAAGAATCAGTTAAGCCAGAAACTTATGAACGACAATATGGGTTTGATGAACTCAATGACGCAAATAATGCAACTTTCAATGCAAAATCCAGATTTCGCAGATTCATTTACGGAAATATTGAATTCAATGGTAAGCAATAGTCTTTACGATGTGACGCAAAAGAGGTCGGTGCAGAATTTCGTAGCAGCGCTTAGACAAAAAATTAACGATATGAAGAAAAATCCACCACCTCCACCACCACCGCCGCCTCCAACAGCTGAATATATTGCAGCGCAAGCCGCTCAACTGGAAGCACAAGCAAAGATGACCGAAGCACAAGCGAAAATGACTGAAGCGCAAGCAAAAGCAGCATTAGACAATGCAAGGATACAAGATACGCAAAGCGAGGCTACAAAAGCGCAAAGTTCTATGATTTCCGCACAAGCAAGGATTATGGAAGCACAAGCAAAGGTGGCGCAGTCACAAGCGCCGGTCCAACCTGATGGCAATATTAATGTGAAAGCTGCTTTAGACGAGAGAAAAGAGGCAATTAAACATGCTCAAGAAGTTGAGAAGTTAAGAATGCAAATTGCTTCACAGGATAGCCGAGCTAAAGACAAACTAATGACAGATGAATATCTAGCCAAGCTAAAGATTGAAGCTGATAGTAACAAAGCTCGTGAAAGAATAAAAGCAGACATTATAAAACAAAAAATGGAACAAGACCAAGACCAAGCAAAATCAAATTTAGAAGTTGCAAAAGAAGTAATAAATCAAATAAAACCAGAATTTTAATAAACTTTAATAGGAGACTAAATGGCAAATGAACTTGTAGAAGTTAATAGTACGTCAAAAGAAATAGCACCGCTATCATCAAAAATAAGTGTTCCACAATACCATGACACATCGACAGACATAAAAGAAATAGACGAATCGGTTCTTGAATCCAGATTTCAAGCAGAAAATAGCAGCGAAAAAGGTGTAGTAGGTTCAAAGAAAAAATACATAATGCCTACGTATTGGGATAAATCAACTCAAAATATTTTCAACTCGGTTACTCCACAACAACAACGAGTATGGGTTAAGACCCTAAAAATAGCTGAAAAGTACTATCAAAGAAAAGCCGAAGATTTGCAAATAGCATACGCTCCAGTAGATGCACTATTAGCAAAAATAGCTCCGCACGCTATTGATATTGATAGAACAGGGATGTCAATTGAAGATTATATAGAAAGTTTAATAATTGCAGATAGAAGAGCCACAAACGATCCAATAGAACATATCTTAAGAATAATGGCAATTTACCAAATAACATATGATATGCTTGAAGATAGTGCACTTAACGTATATGATAAACTTATGGTCGAAGCTCAAAACGCTCCTTTAATAGAAAAAATTGACCAGCTGCAAAAATCAATTGAAGAGACAATAGAGCTGCCTCCAGAACCAGCTTATAGTGAAGAAGAGCTAGTGGACTATATTGTTGATTTCTATAATCAAGTTGATTCTTCAGGACGTCCATTATATCCTAGCGCAGAGGATATGTACGAAGAAATAGGTGAAATTTTACAGTCTGGGGAAACTGAAGACTTAGATAAAGCCTATAGATTAGCTCTTAGATCAAAAAAACCTAATATACCTAAAAACAGTTTTAAACAGAACATAGATTTTGAAGATGACCAACAGCCAATAACTTACAACAGAGAAATAGATAATAAAAAACAATACTTAAGAAGATTAAAAGACGAGTTAGAAAGAAAATATCAAACTAGCTATGATATATGAAACTAAACTATTACGAAATACTTGGAGTTAGCCAAAAAGCTTCAAATTCTGATATTAAAAAGGCATATCATAAACTTGCTTTTAAGTTTCACCCCGATAAGAGTTTAAATGCAAAATACGCTACGGAAAAATTTAAGGAAATATCTCAAGCTTATTCTGTTCTTTCTGATGAGCATAAGAAGAAACAATACGATAAGACGCTAGGTCCTAACAGTAAAAAATCTAAGGTTGCTGACTTTTATAATATGAAAGATATTGTGGATGAATTTGTTGCAAGCCTTTAGTCGATTATAATTATTTAAAATCAAATACCATGCGAATTTTGAACCCATAATAACCTATAAAAATAAAACGGAAAAATAGGTGAATTAGTAAATGATGAGTCTAGGAAATAGGTAACAAACGTGGTAATTGGAGAAACAAATAAATCAAATAGCATATGACATGGGAAGCAGATATGAAGATAATCTAAAAAAATTGAATAATAAGAATATAATGTTTCTATAGATATACTAAAAGAAAAGCAGAAGGAAATTTCTAGCAAAATGGACGAACAGAGGAAAATAATTGGATAAATAAAATCGCTGAAGAAAGATTACAATAGATACAAAAAAATAAGTGAAAAGTTTGGTTTAGAGTTTGATTTATAGAGAATAAGAAAAAATTAAAAAAGGAGTATTTTAACATGAAAAGAATGAATAGTGAGCTAGAAGCACAGTTAACTAATGTTAGGGAGGTGCTGTTATGAGTCCAGTTCGTTTTAGAATAGTAGCTGCCACTGGTAGAAGAAGACCCACTACGGCATTTGCTAACCCTACTGGTTTTAGGGTAAGAACCCCACCACTATTAGAACGACCGATTAATGATGATCCTAGTCATATAAATAATCTCCTATATAATGCGAGAACTGGGTTAGTAGATTTAATTAACCTTAGATATTCTCCTGCATTAAGAATACCGCGTGTCATGATAAGGAACAGACCACATAGTGTACACGGAGTCCAACAAGTACCGCCTGCAGATAATCAAGGAGTATCAGATGCACCACCAGAAGTGCTATCTACAGGGAATCAAGTAGCATTAGATGTTCCCCCAGAAGTACCGCCGCCTACAGAGAACCAAGTAACACCAGATGGCGTGCAAGAAGCATTAGATTATATACAAATGTTCAACAGACCTAATAGAAGGGGGAGAAGAGTAAGAAGGAGGGGAAGAACTCAACATGATCAGGTAACACCAGATGTAATCCCAGTGCTAGCACCACCTACAGGGAATGAAGAAGAATTAGATCCAATGGGTATGATGCAAGAAGCATCAGATGCCTCCCAAGCTGAAATGCAGCCTAGAGCGCCATTGGGAAGACCACCTGCTAGGAGAGGAAGACGGTTTTAACATGATGAATAAAATGGAACCGTTTAAATTTAAACAAGCACAGGAAGCACTAGAATAAGAAAGGTAAGATTTATCTGATCAACTACCGACGTTTGGTAGCAAGACTAATAATGAGAAAAGCACAAGAAAACTAATAACATAATGGAAGAAATGAGCGCAAGTTAAATACTGCTTTTAGTAGCAAATCAGGTTAGAGGGTCTCAACAACCCCAACAGTAGCAAGAGCAACCTGATGCTCAAGATGGAGGAGTTAACAGCCTCAAAGTACGAGAGGATTAGGAGGCGGCACTGGCGGAAATATTATAAACGGAGCGGTAACTGGAGGAATGATAGGAGGAGTACCAGGCGCAATAGGAGGCGGCGCATTAGGGTTATTACCTAATTTACTTGGCAAATGAACAAAACTTAAATATTAAAATAAAATGAAAAAAATATTAAAACTTATATTTTTACTGGGTATATCAGTATCAGTTTTTATGTTAAGAGGTTGTTTGTTTTTTTATAAAGGGAAACTAGGTAAATTAGCGATTCAGGAAGATTCCCGCAGTGATATATCTGATTGTAACTCTTGATAACAAAACTTTTAAGGACGTTATCACTATTATCAGCTTTAATTTTTTCAAAGTTTTTTCTATAAATTATAATCTTGTACCTATACCTAAGTTAAGGGCACTAAGTCTTTTTGTGAATTTAAACCTATTATAAGTTCCATGTAGTATATCTTGTGTATAGGATAAATATATTGATATATTCTTAAAACTAAAACTCGTAAATAATTTAAAAAAATCATGGTGGGAAATTTTAATTTCATCATAGCTAATATCTACGTTTCCCAACCCGGCACCTACACCTAAAAACCATCTATTAGTTAACGGCACTTTAATTTTAGTCGAGCCATAAATATCATAAAATTCTGAGAAAGGATTTATATTAATACCCAATCCTAATCCCAGTTTATTATTTTTGGTAATATAACGGTAGTAGTCTGCTACTATTCTAAAGTCTGTCCACGTTCCGTATTCATCTGGACTTGCTGACCTTGAGTGAGATTTTATCATATATTTAACGTTTTGCAGTATAGGTTTATCTATTAAGATGCAAACTTCATTCTTACTTTCTAGTGTTTCTATCGGTTTAGTGTCATTAGCGAAAACATTAACCAATATTGTCATGCTTATAATTGTTATCATAACTATTTTTTTCATTTTGCATCCCTTTTATATATTTTTACAAAACTTCTTTGTCAAAGATTATTTGCTAAATCATAAACCTTTTACCTATACCTAAGTTAAGAGTTTCAAATCTTTCCGTGAAATTCTCCTTTTTATAAAACCCACATAATATATCTTGCGTATAGGATAAATGTATTGATATATTCTTAAAATTAAAACTCGTAAATAATTTAAAAAATTGGTGGAGATTAGCTTTATATTCATTAACAGTATTTACGTTCCCCAACCCGGCACCTACACCTAAAAACCATCTATTAGTTAATGGCACTTTAATCTTAGTCGAGCCATAAATAGCATAAAAGTCAAAGTAAGGATTTATATTAATACCTAGTCCTAATCCCAGGCTATTATTTTTAGCAATATAGCGATAATAATCTGCTACTATTCTAAAGTCTGTAATCCATTTTCCAAAGTTATATGTCGTTGAGGTTTTCCCATATATATCTTGCAGACAAGCGCTCCGTAATATAGTTTTGTCTATTACAATGCAAACTTCATTCTTACTTTCTAGTATTTCTATTGGTTTAGTATCTTGGGCAAAAATATTAGCCAATATTGTCATGCTTGTAATTGTTACCATAACAATTTTCTTCATTTTGCATCCCCTATTTATATATTTTTACGAAGCTTCTTTTGGTTTTTTAATTGGAATATTGGTTTATGTAAAGGTTAATTGGAACGTTCCTTTGTAAGCTTTTATTTTTGCAATAAAGTTATCAATGCTTATAGTTTGTTAATTTACGGATGTTTTGGAGGGTGGAGACAAATTGCCTCACCCATTCTTTGGGAAAATAGTAATATCGCAAGAGAATAAAAACTACTCTTAAAATTTATGTAAAATCCTGTCCACTTTCAAAGGCATAAGCATTGATACTTTTGAAAGGTAGATATTCAAATGAGTTTATCAGTCAAAGCTAGGGTTTATCATTGAACATTGTATCTAGTTTGAGATTATACTTGAAATAATTTTTAGCTTAAACTAGCTCTCTTTTTGTTTAAAAAATAGTTTCAAAACCGATTTATTTTGATTAGTTTAATGTCACGTTCGGGTAGAATCAAGGAGCTTCTTATTTGATTGCCAATAAACTTTTAGGCTAGTGATACAAATATTCTAGTTCACTTTTAAAAAAATTATACTACAAAAAAATATCAAAAGCAACGTTTCACTTAAAGTTTTAACTTTCTCTTACAAAAGAGTATAATTTGCAATAATGGGAAAGTATAAAAACCTTGAAAAACTAAAATTTGGCAGCTAATATCTTACAATAGAGAAATAGATAATAAG
>JAITSL010000039.1 GCA_031287855.1 Candidatus Endomicrobiellum roisinitermitis | reverse complement strand
TACAGATTTTAGTAGGATGATGAGTAATTTGATAAACAATGGGGTAGATGCAGTAGAAGAAAAAGGAGGAAAGGGAATAGTAGAAGTGGCATATGAAGTAAAAGGAGAAGAAGTAGAGGTAATAGTAAAGGATAATGGAGTTGGGATGCCCAAAGAAAAGGTAGAAAAGATAAACATGTATGATAAACATATCCTTGTAACAAATGAATATTTAGCATATATTAAAAACTTTAATGACAAAATATACTTTTTTAAAATGTTGAATAAAATGTTTTTAAATGAGATTCCTTTTGAGATAATTTAATTGTTTTTAAAAAGGAATGTATTTCTGTTGTAAAGCTGTGCTTGTAAAAAGGAGAAGTTAAGATGAAAGTTTATCTTGATGGCGAGCTTGTAAAAAGAGAAGATGCGAAAATTTCAGTTTTTGATCATGGCTTATTATACGGAGATGGAATTTTTGAAGGTATAAGAGCGTACAATGATAGGCTGTTTAGACTTAAAGAACATCTTGAGAGATTATGGGCATCTGCGAAAGCTATTAACTTAGCTATCCCTATAACACGAAAAGAAATGGAAAAAGCTATTATTAAAACTCTTTTAGCAAACAAGCTTTCTGATGCCTATATCAGACTTATTGTTACAAGAGGTTGTGGTGATTTGGAGCTTGATCCTAATAAGCATATCTCTACACCTTCTATAAT
This sequence comes from Candidatus Endomicrobiellum roisinitermitis, assembly GCA_031287855.1. Classification (GTDB taxonomy): domain Bacteria; phylum Elusimicrobiota; class Endomicrobiia; order Endomicrobiales; family Endomicrobiaceae; genus Endomicrobiellum; species Endomicrobiellum roisinitermitis. The sequence continues at coordinate 13,334 of JAITSL010000039.1, read as the reverse complement.
TATAATAACTGATAATACTTCTTTGTATCCAAAAGAAGTATATGAAAAAGGTATGGAAGTTACCACAGTGTCTACAAGAAGGATGACACAAGATTCTTTAAGTCCAAATATAAAATCGTTAAATTATTTAAATAACATTCTAGCCAAAATGCAGGCTGCAAGAAATGGTGTTATGGAAGCTATAATGCTAAATTCGCAGGGATATGTTGCTGAGTGTACGAGCAATAATATTTTTATTATAAAAAATGATAGTTTGCTAACACCCCCAGCCTATGAAGGTGCGTTAATAGGAATTACTAGAGAAGCAATTATAGAGCTTGCAAAAAATAAGCTAAGGATTCCAGTAAAACAAGAGCGTATTAGCCTGTATGACGTTTATACCGCAGATGAATGTTTTTTAACAGGTACTGCTACTGAAGTTATACCTGTAGTAAGCGTAGACTCCAGACAAATTGCAGATGCAAAGCCAGGCTCAATAACGTTGAAATTGATAAAAGAGTTTAAAAATCTCGTTAGCTTAACTGGCATACCTATAAAGTAAATTTTTTAGTTTTTAATACATATTTTTGTTTTATTTTCCCTTGTAATGAGCAACGTTAAAGGTATATAGAAATGGTTTTTTTTAAATATACAAAATATATAAGTATTTCATTGATTGTTATTTCTATTGTTTATATTTTAAGAGAACCTTTATTTGCGCCTAGCATAAAAAAGTATTTATCGTCTAAAATAAAAGAAGAAGTAGACTTTAAGAATTTTCATATTTTGCCATTTTCTTTAACTGTTACTAATTTAAAAATAGCAGACATTTTTTTAGCTGAAAAAGTGTCTTTAAACTTTGATCTTATCAAGCTTATTTTTAATATTAAGTGTCCGCTAAAAGCTATTAGAGAAGTTAGAGTATCAACTCTAGAAGTTATGATAAGTCCAGAAGGTTCTACAATAAAAAATGTGACTAATGATAAACGTTTGCAGATTAATATAAATAGTTTTAATTTTGGTGTTTTTGCAGATAAAATTTTACTGAAAAACAATTATCACAATATAGATTTGCAAAATACATCTTTAACTTTTAATGAAGGTAAAATTAATTTTCTTTCTTCTTTAGATATAAACGGACTGGATTTTAATGTTAATTGCAAATTAAAACAAAAAAGCGATAAAGAGTTTAATACTTTAACTACTATAATTTCAAAAAGAAAAATTTTTGCTGATATTGCTTTAGAAGGAACTTGTGATTTAGATTGTAACTTTTATCAAAATACTAAGATTAGAAAGTTAAAATATAAAGGGTTAAACTTCGATTCTTTTGAAGGTGTCATTTCTAAAAGTTCTGATCTTGTAACTCTAAATATGTCAGGAATGTTTGGTAAGTTAAAATTAGATTTAAAAACTAAAGATGTTAACATAGAATCTTATCTATCTTTACCAAAAATAAATGAAAATTTAAGAGGGGATATTAATTTTAAAGCTAAAATAAAAAACAATGTTGAAGATATTAATTTGGATGTTAAGAATTTATCTATTTTTAATTTAGGAAATGCTAATTTTAATTTTGATATAACAAAAAATGAAAAAGGTACTTACAGTGGCTATTGTAAATATGGAGAAAACAAAAAAGTTGTTATTATTTTTTCTAAAGATGGTAGTTATGAGGAAAAGATAATAGTAAACGGTAAAGAGCTTGGCAATATTATTGGTAATATAAAGAAAGGGACGATTAAAGCTGATATAAAAAACGCTGAATTATCAAGTTTGCCATTAAGGTCTTTTTTTGGCAAAAAAATAGATGGTGTAGTGAATTTGTATGGTCAACTTGACGAAATCTCAGGTCAGGTTAATTTTTCTTTAGATGACTTTTTAAACAATAAAAAACTTAAAGGTATAATTACAAAAAACAATGATCTTTATGTGTTTAATTTTAACGACACAAATGAAGCTGTTTTATTTAATGCTGTTGTGAAAAACATGGGGCTTCTTTCTTCAGATTTTAAGTTTGTAAAAATAGACAGCTTTAAAATACTTAGTATTTTAGGCTATAGTTCAGATAAATTTTCTGGTTTTGTCACAGGACGTGTTAAATATCAAAAGGATACATTTTTAGATTTTAATTTTAAGGCTTTTAATGGTTGTCTATATGGTAATAGTTTTAAAAAGTTTGATCTAAAAGTGAATATAAACTCGGATGAAGTTAATATAGGTCATTGTAGTATGGTTGATTACCTTAATAAAGAGTTAATTAATATAAAGGGTATTTTGGGTTTTAGTAAACAAAATTTAGAATCTTTTCTTTTTGCAAATATCAAGAACTTTAAAATAGGTTTTGTAAATTTAACGTCCCAGGCGGAGTTTAAAGGTGTTTTAGATGATAAAAAGATTATAAACGGGTTGTTAAAGATTTCTAGTATTAATTTTTCTGGAGCTGGTTTAGATGACATTTCTGTTGAAGTAAAAATGTCAAATAAAGAGGTAAAATTTTATAATTTAAAGTCAAATCAGGGCATAAAAGCTGACGGAGTTATAAATTTACAAGCAAAAAATTTACGTGTTGAGTTGGGGTGTAAAAAATTAGATATTAAAGGTTTGTATAAAGATTTTTCTGGTTTTTTGACTTTTTTAGCAAATATTTCTGGCAGCTGGTCTAATCCCGAAATGGACGTTTCTGTAGATGTGTCTAACGGTAGATATTTTACTTTGCCATTTTCTTTGCTATCTGAAATAAAATTAAAAAATAGAATTTTGATAGTAAACAAAGCAAAAGTATTGTCTAATAGGACAAATGTTAGCTTAAGTGGAAATTATACAAATAGTGGTAATATTGATGTAGAAATTAATAATTTAGATGAAAAGGTTATTAATGCTTTTGTTGGTTTTAGGACTCCTTTAAACATTAATTTATCTGGTAAAGGTAATATTACTATAAAAGATGATAAACCAAACTATAAACTGTTTTTACATTCAAAAACAGCTTCTATAAAACAAGTAAAGTTAAACGATGTTAAGTGTAATTTAGAGATTAAAGATGCAAATGTTTATCTAAGTAGTGCTAGCTGCAATATTTCTGATAGTCAAATAAAAGCAGATAGAGGTTTTTTTAATCTTAAAGATAAAAGTTATGGTCTAGATTTATTTTTGGTAAATGTTCGTGTAGGTTTTGTGGATTTTTTAGGAAGTATTAACCTTTTAGGGAAGATGGAAAAAACTGGAAAAAGTTATGAGTATAGAGGCAGTGCCAGTTTAAATAATTTTTGGACGAGTAAATACAAGTTAAATTCATTAACTTTAAACTATTATATGAAAAATAAAACATTAGAAATACGCCAGCAAGATGATAAAAATAGTACTTTAAAAATTTCTGCCTTGGTTGTATTTAGAGATGTTTTATCTATTAGGAAATTAAACATTTTAAAAGGTGAAACTTTTTTTAATTTATCTAGCGATATTTCAAAAAATTTTGTAGACTTGGCAGTCAAAGGTATAAACCTAGATTCAAAGGTCATAATGGATGTTTTTAATTTAGGAAGTTCAGTGTTTGGTAAAGCAAATGTAAATTTAAACCTGTTTGGAGATATAAAAAAACCTAAAGGTAATTTGCAGGTAAATTCAAAAAATGGCATTTTTATGGAAGTTCCATATGATAGCTTAAATCTTGCACTTAATTTGGAAAATAATAGAATTTATATAAATAAGGCCAATATTTTTAAACAAAATGAACTTCAAATATCTATAAATGGAAATTTCCCTTTTTATTTACAAAAAGATTTAATTGATAAACAAAGTCCTGTAAATATTTTTTATGAGATAAACGATTATAAGTTAAATATTTTAAAGTATATGTCTTTAGAGTTTATTAAACCTTTTTCAGGCAAAATGTTTTTAAAGGGTTCTTTTACAGGGGATTTAGGTAAAATTAACTCTAATGCGAAGCTTTCTATAAATGGAGCATCTTTAGAGTTAAAAGAATATTTAAAAAAAGTTAAAAACATGTGTGTTGGCATAACACTTGTTAATAATTTGCTTACTATTGATAACTTTAGTTTGAAGTCTGGTTCTGGCAAGCTTGATGTTTACGGAAATGCAAAGTTAAACAATTTTAATGTGGATTCCTTTGATATAAGACTTGTTACGACCAAAAAAGGGTTACCTATACGAATACCGCAATTGCCATTATCTTTTTTGCAAGATTATTCTTTTGGTGAGCCTAGCTTTGATATAAGACTAATGGGCGATCTTGCAAATCCAAAAATTTCTGGGAAAGTAATTTTAGAAAATACTAGATTTACTTACCCTAGTGCTTCTGAAAGCAATAAAGAATCAATATTTCCAGATGCTACTTATTTTGATTTAGATTTTTTTACTGCAAAAAACACAAGATTTGAAAATTCTTATGTCTCTGCTTTGATTAGTGGGTCGTTACACTTAGAGGGGTGTTCTAAAAATCTTAAAGCAAATGGTATTATTGAGACTTCCAATGCTACTGTTGATTATTTAGGCATAATATTTGATATTTCAAATGCAAGATTAGAAATTATGAAAGATAAAAGTATATATTTAACACTTATGGGAGAAACTTCTGGGCCGGTAAAAGGTGGAGGGTTACCTGATATAATAAAGTTAGTAGTAAATAAGACTAAACTTTCTGAGTTGTTTCAACCAGGTGCTGTTAAATTGATTCCCAAAGATAACTCTAATATGGATTTTCAAAAGGAACTTGAAAAAGTTTCTGGTTTAGACACAAAACAAAATATGCCATTAAAAGTTTCAGATAGTTTTCAACAAACAATCCGTTTACTTAACCAGACGCTTACTACACCTTTTGCAAAAGCTATGCTTAGAAAAACAGGGCTAATTGACAATTTTAAAGTTTCATATATAGATACTAAAGCACAAGATGGAAGTGACAATAGTTCTAAAACAAGGTTGGCAAATTTAATGCTAGGTACAAAGTATTCTTTAGAAAAAAACATTACAAATCAAGCTCTATTAGGCTATTCAATAACTTTTGATGAGTTTAATAAAAAAATAAATTTAAAACATTCTTTAGAAATGCGCTATAAGCTTAGCGATAATTTATATATAAATGGTAATTATGGTTTGGACGATAAAGATGAAACTTATCAAGCAGATAAAAAAATTATGGTCCAGCATCAACTAAGATTTGGACCTTCTTATGAAAAGAAAAAGAAATGAATTTAGTTTGCTATAATTATAATGGTTAAATTTACAAAAATAGGAGATAAGATGCAAGATTTTGAACAATTTATAGGTTCCTTTTCTTTTGATAATAGGTTAAGTGAAGTTGATATTATCGCTTCTATAGCACATGCAAAAATGTTAGTAAAAGCAAATATTATAAGCATAAATGATGGCAATAAGATAATTTCTGGTTTAAATTCTATTTTAAAAGATTTACAAGCTGGTTGGCTTTTACCGCAAGAGGAAGATGTTCATTATGCGATTGAAAGGGAATTAATACACAGGATTGGTGAAGTCGGCGGTAAAATGCATACTGCAAGGAGTCGAAATGACCAAATTGCCACAGATTTAAGAATATATATAAAACAAGAAATAGACACAATAAAAGACATTATTAATAGTTTTCAAAAAGTGCTAATAAAAAAAGCAGAGGAAAATATAGATGTTGTAATGCCAGGCTTTACTCATTTGCAGCCTGCTCAACCCATTTTAGCAGCTCATCACCTTTTAGCGTATGTTTGGATGCTGGATAGAGATAAGCAAAGGTTATTGGACTGTTATAAAAGAACAAATATTTTACCTTTAGGCAGCGCTGCTTTAGCAGGCACATCATTTCCTATAGATAGGAGCTTTACAGCTAAGCTTCTCGGTTTTGATAGTGTTAGTGAAAATTCACTTGATGCTGTTTCTGATAGGGATTTTGCAATAGAATTTGTTTATTGTATATCTATGATATCTCTACATTTAACTAGATTTTGTGAAGAGATAATTTTATGGATGAACCCGGAATTTGCATATATAAGTCTTGATGATAAATTTACCTCAGGTTCTTCTATAATGCCACAAAAAAGAAATCCAGACTGTGCAGAAGTTATAAGAGGGAAATCAGGGAGAGTTTTTGGGGATTTATTAGCTCTCCTAACTATTGTTAAATCTCTTCCTTTAGCCTATAACAGAGATCTTCAAGAAGATAAGCCTCCAGTTTTTGATGCTTGTGATAATATAAAAATGTCTTTAGACGTTATGGTTGAAATGATAAAAACTTTAAAATTTATAAAGGAAAATACTTTAAAAAGTACAGAAAAAGGTTTTATGGCTGCGACTGAGCTTGCAGATTATCTTGCAAAGCAAGGTGTTCCATTTAGAACTGCTCATGGTATAGTAAAGGATCTGCTCTTTTATTGTCAAAAAAATCATAAAACATTAAACGAGCTCTCTTTAGAAGAGTATAATAAATTTTCTTCAATATTCAAACAAGATATTTTTGGCTATTTAGATTCAAAAAATATTGCTAATATGAAAACTTCTTATGGAGCAACATCTAAAAAGTCTATTATTTTACAAATGAAAAATATTAAAAGGACTTTAAAATGAAAAAAATTATATTTTTATTTATTTTATTTTTTATCGCAAAACTTACTTTATTTGCTGAAATTTATGAACGTGTTTTAACTGAAAAGGCAAGTATTGAGTCTGCATTTAGCATAAACCCAGACATATTAGAGTACACTCAAGATTTAGAGTATGCTAAGCAAAGAGTAAAAGAAGCTTCCTCGCTATATTTACCTGTTGTTGGTGTTAATTTAAATTTGTCAAGTTTTAATAATTCTAAGCCTATAATTATTTCTGAACAAAATTATCAAGTACTGACGTACCTGCCAGATGGTAAAAAAGATCTTTATTATTCTACAAAGTTGACTATTTGGCAAAGCTTATATACAGGTGGTATTACACGGACAACTAATAAACTTGCTCGTGTAAATTTGAACAAAGTTAAAAATGAAGAAAATATTATTAAATCAAAAATAATAAATAATATTAAGACAATATTTAATGAATGTTTATACCATAAAGCACTTATAAGTTTATATGATATGAAATCTGAAATAGCAAACAATACAGTTTTGAAAAACAAAAAAGATGTGGAAACTTTAAAATACAAACAAGAAATCTTAAGATTGTTAAATGCAATAGGCTTGGACTTAAATACTATTGCTTCAATATCAGGTAACCTGGACCCAAAGATAAAAAAAATTGATTTAGAAAAGTGTCTTCTACTTGCATATCAGTTTAAACCAGAGTTTAAAGCTACTCAAGAACAACAAACTTTAGATGATTTGATGCTTAATCTTTTAAGTATGCAAAGATATCCTAATATTTCTGTTGGTGCTGCTCGGGAGTGGTTAGGTGATAGAATTGATAGAATTGATAGAATATTTGGGGATGGCGATAATTGGTACTGTACACTCAACGTAAACCTACCTATTTTTGATGGTGGAAGTCTTTTTGCAAGGATAAAGCAAGGTAACATAAAGTATAGGGAAGCTACTATAAAAAGAGCAAAACTAGAAAATGATATTAAGCTTGCAATTGCGCAAACATTCTTAGAATATAGCTTTTTTAGACAGCAAGTGATAAATGCCAAGCTTTTAGAAAAAAATGGAAGATATAATGAAAGTGATATAGAGTTAATTCGTGATTTAAATAGAAGTTATTATAATCTTGAACTTGCAGTAGGGGTAGAGTTTGACTCATATTAAAAAGCTTATCATCTCTTTTATAATTTGTTTATTTGTTACGGTATCCTTATTTTCTTTTGATGTTGATACAACCTTTAACGAAGAAGATTTTTTAATAGATATTTTATGGCAAAAAATTGAAAAGTTAAGTTTGGAGAAGAGACCGAAGGTTGCTTTAGTTCTTGGTGGTGGCGGAGCCAGAGGCATTGCTCATATAGGTGTATTAAGAGCAATTTGTAAAGAACGTATACCTGTGGATTTGGTTATAGGTACAAGCGTAGGTTCTATAGTAGGTGCTTTCTACTGTACGCAGGTTCCTTTTGAGAAAATGTATGATCTTGCAAAGCAAATAAATATTGGTACATTTTCAAATATTAACTATATATCTCTGTTAGATATGCTCTTGACTGACAATCTTTTTTCAAATAAAAAACTTGAAAAATATATAAATAATGTTATTGGAGATATAAGGTTTGATGAATTAAAAATTTCTCTTATTTGTGTTGCTACAGATTTAAATACAGGGGAAAGGATTTTGCTTAGGGAAGGCAGTGTTGCTTTTGCTGCAAGAGCAAGCTCTACAATACCTGGCATTTTTAAACCTGTAGAGTATATGCAACGTTACTTGGTAGATGGTGGATTAACAGAAAATGTACCTGTTAATGTAGCAAAAATTTTTGATTGTGATGTTATTATAGCGGTTTCTGTTGCTACAGATATAACAAAAAATAATGTTGATACTATATTTGGAACATTAATGCAAACTATATATATTCAAGGTATGATGTTTGATCAGTATAATTTAGATATGGCAGATATAGTAATACGTCCAAACGTTGGTTCTTTGTCGGTTTTAGATTTCAAAAATGCGTATCCTTCTATAGATGAAGGTTTTGTTGCTACAAAAAAAGTAATAAAGAACATAAAGAAAATAATAATAGATAAAACTAAGGAGAAATATTTAATTGAATAAGTTAGTTGTATTTTTTTTATTTCTTTTTGTGTTTTCATGCTTAACCTTTGCTTTTGAGAATGTTGTTGTTGTGTCTTATCCAGAAGAAGAACAAGTGAACACTGTTATTAAAGACTGTAAAAACCATAAAGAAAAAATAAAAAAGCTAGAAGATTTTGCACTAAAAAGTTACAATAATAATCAATATAATTTAGCCTTGTATGCTTATGATAAGCTGTTATCTTTTAAAAAAAATAGTAAGAGAAAAGAATTCAGTTACTATATGGTATCTGGGGACATATATTGTTTAAATAATAATTATTTCCTTGGCATAGAAATGTATAAAAAAGCTCTATCCATATATAGAAAAAATGAAGAGATAAATATAAAAATAGCAAATCTATATTTAAGAAATAATGTATATGAACTTGCACAAGAATTTTTTAATGATGTATTAAAAAATAATAAAAACTCTATTGATGCAAAAAAAGGTTTAGGTAATTTATTTTATTTACAAAATAGGTATCAAAAAGCTATTTTTTATTACGAACAATTAGATTTTCTTCATGTTGATAAGGATACAATATTAAAAATGGCAGACTCATATACTAATTTAAATGATATTAGTAAGGCTATAAAAATCTTGGAAAAGTATGCAGAAAATACTGAATCTTTTGAAATATTACTTTTTTTAGGACAATTGTATATTGAAAATAATGAATATGTGAAAGCAAAAAAACTGTTTTTAAACTTACATAAAAATCATAGTAATAATTTTAAAGTTTGTTTATATCTTGCTAATGTTTATGATTTGTTAGGTGAAACTTCGTTGTCAAAACATATGTTAGAACTTTCTTATAAAATAAATTCTTCTTATTGTACAACAGATATTTTACAAGCAAAAGTTGCATATAAATTAGGCTATATTAGTCAAGCTAAAAAATATGCTCATAATGCATTAGCTAAAGCAAAGACTGTTTTTTTAAGGAATCAAGCTCACAAGTGCTTAAATTTTTTACAAAACAAATAATTAAATGAGTGCTCACTTATGAAAATGATAAATATATCTTTTTTTAGTTTTATTCGCAGTATATATGATTGGACACTACATTGGGCTAAGACTAAAAATTCCACTTATGCTTTATTTTTTATAGCTTTTATAGAAAGTTCTTTTTTTTTAATACCTCCGGATGTGTTGTTAATACCATTGGTTATAGCTGAACGTGAAAAGTGGTGGAAAAAGGCTTTTATATGTACTTTAGGTTCTGTGCTAGGCGCTTTTTTAGGCTATTTTATAGGGAAAGTTATTTATGATACTGTAGGTATTTTATTAATACATTTATATAATCTTGAAAATGTTATAGATATTGTAAAAGCTAAATATGCTCAAAATGCTTTTTTGAGCATATTTGCTGGTGCATTTACACCAATTCCCTATAAAGCGCTTACTATAACAGCTGGAATGTTTGATATTTCTTTGTATACTTTACTTTTTGCGTCAATTCTTGGCAGAGGTGGAAGATTTTTTATTGTTGCTTTTGGTTTAAAAATTTTTGGCAACAAAGTACAAAATAGTATAGAAAAATACTTTAATATTTTATCGTTAGTTTTTCTGTTTTTACTTATAATATGTTTTTTAGCTTTTAAATATTTGTTTACTAGTTAAAAATTTTATTGTTTGGTTAGCTCATTTGATATTAAAACCAGGTTAGCAAATAACTAACCTGCTTTTGTGTTATAGTTTAACTTAGTTAATATTCTTCCAAGATGTAAATTTTTTGATTTAGTTTATAACATTCTCTACATTACAAGAGTGATCCACTAAGGCAGCAATCACAACAAACATTTAATCAAATTAACAAACTTGTAAAATGGTAAGAAAGATTTATAGCTAATTTGAAATATTAAAAATTTATAGTTCATAAGCCGTTTTTTTTTGCGATAACTCTACATTAAGATACTTATATAAACATATCAACTTTTTGACACTATATGAAATGTTTGATAAAATACTAATGATTTTTTAAGAGAGGCTAAAATGCTTAAGTTTAAAGGTAAAGATTTGTATATTGAACAAGTAAAGCTTGCTGATATTACGCAAAAATATGGTACTAGTGTATACGTTTACTCAAAAAACAAAATAATAAGTAATTTTGAAAAGTATAAAAAAGTATTGTCTTCTAGACAAGGCATGGTTTGTTTTGCTTGTAAAACAAATTCAAATGGTTCAATTTTAAAACTTCTTTCTGGTCTTGGCTCAGGGGCTGATACGACGTCAGGTGGTGAAATTTTCAGATGTTTAAAAGCTAATTTTAATCCTTCTAAAATTGTTTATGCAGGAGTAGGCAAGACTGTTCAAGAGATAGAGTATGCTTTAAAAAGTAAAATATTTATGTTTAATGTGGAGTCTTTTGAAGAGCTTGAGGCTATAGACAAAATAGCTGCAAGATTAAAAGTTAAAGCAAAGGTTTCTTTTAGAATAAATCCTTATGTAGATCCTGATACGCATTCTTATATAATCACGGGTAAAAAGGGTACAAAATTTGGCATTCCTTACGAAGATGCTGTAAGTGCTTACTTGTTAGCAAAAAAGAAAAAAAATATTATAATTTCTGGAATACATTATCATATAGGTTCACAAATTTTAGATATTGTTCCGTTTAAGCTTGCTGCAGAAAAGATAAAAAAAGTAATTGATAAAATAGAAAAAGAAGGTATAAACATTGAATATATAAACTGTGGTGGTGGCCTTGGCATAAAATATGAACCTGGACAAAAAGTATTGTCAGTGAAAAATCTTATGTCAGAAATATTTTCTGTTTTTGGCAAAGAAAAAAAGTTTATTTTTGAGCCGGGTCGTTCAATAATAGGAGATGCCGGATATCTGTTGACAAAAGTTATATATCGCAAAAATTCTGGAGGGAAAAATTTTCTTATTACAGATGCAGGCATGAACGACTTGATAAGGCCTGCTTTGTACAATGCCTATCACGATATAATACCTATAAAGAAAACTTCAACTAAAAAAGTTAAGACGGATATAGTAGGCCCTATATGTGAAAATAGTGATTTTTTAGGCAAAGACAGAATGCTTCCAGTTTTGTTGCGGGAGGAATGCCTTTTAGTAAAATGTGCAGGCGCTTATGGGGTAGCAATGTCATCATCTTATAATTCTAGGCCATTACTTGCAGAAGTTTTAGTGGCTGACGATAAAACTTTTTTAATTAGAAAAAGAGCAAACTATAACGACTTATTAATAAATGAAGTTGTATGAGAGAGTAAATGGAAATAAATTTTTATAAGTTGACTGCAGCAGGAAATGATTTTGTTTTAATAGATAATAGAAACGGTATAATTCCTAAAGAGAATTATCAGTCTCTTGCGAAAAAACTTTGTGATAGAAAATATTCTATAGGTGCAGATGGTTTGATTTTACTTGAAAACAGCGAAAATAAAGATTTTAAAATGAAATATTTAAATTCTGATGGTTCACATGCTTGTATGTGTGGAAATGGAGGAAGATCAGTTGCTAGATTTGCTTATGATTTAGGTATTGCTGGCTCAAAAATGGTTTTTGAAACAGACGCAGGAGTTATTAATGCAGAAATTTTATCACAAACCACGGTAAAACTCGGTTTGTACATGCCTAAAGGTTTAAAACAAAATATAAAATTACAAGTGGAAGATAAAAGTTTTAATGTTGATTTTATAAATACTGGTGTTCCTCACGTAGTTGTGTTTGTTGACGACGCAGAATCTGTAGATGTTTTTAAATATGGCAGATTGATAAGAAATAGTGAAATTTTTAGCCCACAAGGAACAAATGTCAATTTTGTTCAACTTTTAGATAAAAACAAGCTTCTTGTGCGTACATATGAAAGAGGCGTTGAAGGCGAAACTCTGGCCTGTGGTACAGGTATTACAGCTTCTGGAATTATAGCTGTATTAAAAGGATTTGCGAAATCTCCTGTAAAGATAGTGTCAAGGGGTGGCAACGAGTTGTCTGTTTCTTTTGATATAGATTCTAGTTTGCAGATAAGCAATGTAGTGCTAGAGGGGCCGGCAATAATCTCTTTTAAAGGCGTAATTAATATTTAGTATATAATTGGAGGATTTATGTTTTCTGGAGTGTGTACAGCATTAATAACTCCGTTTGAAAATGGCAAAGTTGACTTTGGTAGTCTTGGAAAACTAATTGATATTCAATGCGAAAGTGGAGTCAGTGGCATAGTACCTTGTGGTACAACAGGGGAATCTACAACATTATCACATCAAGAGCATGAAGAAATTTTAGAGTTTTGCGCAAAATACGTAAAAGGTAGGGTAAAAGTCCTTGCAGGGACAGGCTCTAACTCTACAGAAGAAGCTTTGCGGTTTACTAAATTTGCAAAAAAAGTTGGGTGTGACGGCGCGTTAGTTGTTTCTCCGTATTATAATAAACCTACACAAAAAGGTTTATATTTACACTTTAAAACTATAGCTGACAATGTTGACATACCTATAGTTCTATATAACATAGCTGGAAGGACGTCTGTTAATATTGAACCTGAGACTATAGCAAAGCTTTGTAGGGACTGTAAAAGTATAGTTGGTGTAAAGGAAGCTTCAGGTTCGTTGTCGCAAATGAGTATTATAAAATCTTTGGTTACAAATATTGAACTTATTTC
>JAITSL010000024.1 GCA_031287855.1 Candidatus Endomicrobiellum roisinitermitis | reverse complement strand
TTAACTTTTGTATTAAATTACAACCTTTTGTATAACCAAAAGACAAATTGTAAACACTTAACATTTTAGATGAATGAAAATCTAATCCTGAAAAAGAAAACTCAAGGTTGTCTATTTTTGACAGTTGGTCCAAATTTTCTTGTTTCTTTAAAGATTTAATACGCGATTGAACCATACCTGCAAGTCTAGCTTTTGCTCTAAAACGCCTTATAAATAACTCAGTTTGCTTTTTTCTTTTTTCAATATTTAATCTTGTTTTTTCATATATTTCTTCTTCTTTTGCTATCTGTTCATAGAGTTTACAAGTAGTTCCTTCAATTTTCCTCGCTTTTGTTCTATGTATTGCTGTACAATGAGTAATAACACTGTCCATAAAATTTCTATCGTGAGTTATAAGCAGTAACTCGCCTTGCCAAGAACGCAAAAATCCACTTAACCACCTTGTAGCAACAATATCCAAATAGTTATTAGGTTCATCTAGCATAAGCATATCAGCATCTGACAATAAAACTTTTGCTAAATTTATACGTATTTTATATCCACCAGAAAAATCTAAAGGATTTTTATACATATCGTTTTTGGAAAAGCCTAGTCCAAAAAGAATTTTTTCTGCTTTCCACTGTTCATCTTTTTGACTTTGAGATAAAGCCATACAAACGTCTTCTAAAACGTTTGAACAAACAAAATTTATGTGTTGTTCTAAATAGCCTAGCTTATAATTTTTAGGCATACTTATGGACCCACTATCATAGTCCATTTTATTCAAAATTATTTTAAATAAAGACGTTTTACCGTGTCCATTTCTCCCAACAAGACCAATTTTCTCTTTTGCATTTATGTTTAAATTTAAATCATCAAATAATATTCTAGTGCCAAAAGATTTATTTAATCCAGCAATTTTAATCATACTTTTTACCCATCTATTACATTCATTTCTATAACACGCATTTTTTCCCACTTAGAAGACTTGTATCTAAAATAAAAACTAAAACATAATGCTGCAACATAAAAGAGAAAGAATCCCCACACTACAAATACAGTTTGCTTAAAAACCACAACGTTAAGGTATGCAGGTATTACTTCTAAAAATAAAGAAAACAAAACAAATATTTTCATAACATAAAATGTGTCCCCTGCCCCTCTAATAACAGACGAAAAAATTACAGTTCCTGTATCAAACACAAAAAACATTGATAAAATTATCAATAAACTTTTTACAATAGGCTTTAGAGTCACCATAAAATCTACTTGTGCACCATAAGAAAATGGATAGATAAAAGCATCCGGGAACAAGCTCATTGCAAGAACAAGTAAACTTACATATACATACGATAAATGCAATGACGACTTAACACTTACTCTAGCAGATGACACTTTATTTTCACCTAAATACTTGCCTACCATCACAGAAGTAGCCATTCCAGCACCTACAAGAGGCATATAAGCTATATTGTATATTGAAGCTATAATATTACTAGCAGCAAGATTTGAAACGCCTAAATTACCTACTATAATGATAAAAATACTAAAACCACAGCTATCAAAAAATAATTCTATACCATTAGGTATGCCATAATGAAGTAATCTCTTCATAAATTTGAAATCTATTTTCATATGTCTAGTATCATAATCAATATTGTTTTTTCTTGTCGTAAACAATATTATGTATATGACACAAACGGCAACATAAGATATATTAGTAGCCCAAGCCGCACCTGATATACCCATTTCAGGAAAACCAAATTTGCCAAAAATTAGCAAATAATCAAAAACAATATTTACGATTAATCCTAAAATAGTTATCATCAAAACTATTATAGTTTTACCACGACCAGAATAAAAAGAAGAAAACACTGCTTCTGAAATACCTAAAAATGCACCATAAGACAATACTTTAAAGTATTTTACTTCTTCTAATGCAACAACTTTAGAATGCCCTACATTCATAAATAAAGGTTCTGATAAAAAAGAAATACAAAAAACTAAAAAAGCAGCTATAAATGTTAGATAAATGCTTTGCCAAATTGCTGGACCTATTGAACGATATTCTTTTTTACCATAATATTGCGCTACAAAAATATTTACATATGAAAGTGTTCCAAAAAAAAATGCTACTGCCGACCAGTAAAGGGTCCCAGCAGGAGCAGAAGCGGCAAAAGTCTCTTGAGAATACCACGAAAGAAAAGCCCTATCAGTAAAAATTTCAACAGCTCCTAAACCTGTAGAAAGTATAAGAGGCACTGCAATACGCAAAAACTCTCTATACCCCCCGGCACATTTATATCTTTCTTTACCAGCATTAAAAATGCCCATTTTATAACAACACTCTTTTTGATTTTGCTTGATTTTTATTGTATATTATCCACAAAGGTTTATTATACAAAATATAGGGAGAAATCACTATGAAAGGAAACACTTTAGTAATTCTAGTAGCAATTATAGCTGCAATAATTTCAGCTATGTATGTTTCCAATAAACTTCAAGCTAATAAAAGCAAAGTTTTTGAACAAACTTTTGCAAATATAAAAACATCAGTTGTTGCTCCTAAACTAGGTAGAAACGTTGATAATGAAAGCTTAGCAAAAAAAGAACTAAACGACTCTAATGCAGAAGTGTACTTTTATACTGGAAAGGCTAGAGGAATAGAATATTCCATTGTGTATGCAAAATATCCTGCTCAAGTAAACTTTGATGGCGCTATAGCAGCAATCACTAAAGTGTTTAAAAATTATAGCTTTCAATATACAACAGTGAGCAATAAAGTAAACGGTTTAGAAGGCGTGCTATTAACAGGCACTTACCAAAAAAATGAAAAAGTGTACGGAATTAAAGAACAACTTGTAAAAGATATCAACATTTTTTGGCAATTTTATGTTATTTATCCTAAAGAGCAGCATGATAGCGATGCTTTAGCACAAAATTATATAGACTCTATAAAAATAATTAAAGAGTGATTCTAAAATTAGTAAATGTTAAATATAGACAGTCCCGTCCAACATTTAAAAGGCGTCGCCTCAAAGAAGGTTAAATCCTTTAGCAAGTTAGGCATTAATACTATATTTGATCTCCTTTCTTTTTTCCCAACCTCTTATCAAGATAGAACGATAATTATCCCAATAGAAGATTTACTTTATAATAATAATCAAGGATGTATGTTTGTAAAAATAGGCAATTCATATGAAAAAAGATTTTCTACAAAATTAAGTGTTCTAGACATAGAAATATTTGATAGCCACCTTTGCGGATACCTTAGATTTTTTCGCAATAAAAACTCGCTATTTAAAGTTGACATTCTCTCTTATCTTAAAAGACTATTTGTTCAAGGTTCTTTTGCATACATTTATGGAGAAGTTAAACAAAATTATGGTAATATTATAATAACTGCAACTGATTATGAAGTTGTAAAAGATGAATCTACTACACCGCAACATTTTCAAAAGATAGTACCAGTATATGCCGCTACAGAAGGACTAAAACAAAAATTTTTAAGAGAATTTATTAAAACTACATTAAATTCTTATAGCGATCTATATCCAGACTTATCCAAATTGATACCAGACTCTTACAGTAAACATAAAATTAAAATCTCTGAAGCTATAAAAAAAATACATCATCCACAATCAATGCAAGAAGCAGAATTTGCAAGGAAAGCTTTTGCTTTACAAGAATTTTTAGTTTTACAAACATCTCTTTTTATTGCAAGAAACGATCTCTTAAAAAACAATAAAGTTCAAAAATATAGTATAAAAAAAACTTTATTATCTCCATTTAAAAACAATTTAAATTTTGAATTTACAAAAGATCAAAAAAAAGCTATAAACGATATTTTCTCCGATATGCAAAGCACAAAAACTATGAACAGAATGCTTATGGGAGATGTCGGTTCAGGCAAAACTATAATTGCAATAAGCGCCACCTTACTAGCTATAGAAAATGGATATCAAACAATGGTCATTGCCCCTACAGAAATATTAGCAGAACAGCATTATCTTACAATTGCTAACATAATAAAAGATTTAGGTGTTACAGTAGCTTTAGCTACATCTTCCTCATTAAACAAACAAACAGGTAGAGAATATTTTTTAGAAGGCCTTAAAAATGGACAAATACAAATTGCTGTAGGTACACATTCTTTAATAGAAGACACAATAGAATTTAAAAACTTGTCTTTAATAGTTGTTGATGAACAACATCGTTTTGGAGTTATACAAAAACTTGCTGCCTTATACAAAGCTAATTCTCCAGACGTTTTAATGATGACTGCCACGCCAATACCAAGAGCACTAGCTATGACACTTTATGGCGAAATAGATATAACAACAATTAAACAGTTACCTAAAGGAAGAACGCCTATAAAAACTTTTTTAACTGATGAAGTCGAAGCATACTCTAACATAATTAAAGAACTAAAAAAAGGTAATCAAGCATATATAGTGTATCCTATAATAGAAGAGTCAGACAAACTTACTTTAAAATCTGCAATACAAGATTTTGAAAAATTATCTAAAGGGTATTTTAAAGATTTCAAAGTTGGCCTTTTGCACGGAAAAATGAAACCTAAAGAAAAAAATTTAGTAATGCAAAAGTTTAAAGATAAAAAGTTTGATGTTTTAGTATCAACTACTGTTATAGAGGTTGGCATAGATGTTCCAGATTCTACTGTTATAGTGATCCAACACGCTGAAAGGTTTGGATTATCTGCACTACACCAATTACGAGGACGAGTTGGAAGAAGTGCAAAACAGTCATATGCATATTTAATAAGCTCTTCAACTAGCCAAAAAGCCAATAAAAGACTTTCCATCATGACGTCCACAAATGATGGATTTCAAATAGCTCAAGAAGATTTAAAAATGAGAGGGCCAGGAGAATTAATGGGAACAACACAGCACGGGTTTCCAACATTTAAAGCAGGAAACTTAGCAACAGATATTGATATAATTGAAATTAGTAAAGATATTGCCAAACATATTCTAAAAGAAGATCCTTATCTTCTAAAACAAAAAAACTTGCCACTTAAAAACCTTATCAACAAACATTTTTCCAGTAAAACAAAATTTATTAATGTTGGTTAGTAAGTTTACGTCTAAAAATTATTTTTTACTGCGTGATTTGATTTTAGTCTTTTTCTTATCACTAGTAAACCTTTGCGCAATTTTACGAGCCTGTTTGTGGGTAATAAGTCCCATTTTTTTTATAGTACTTTTAACAGTCTCTGTTATTTTTTTTGCTAACTCTTTTTTAGTTTCTTCAGCATGCTTAATTGCGTTATCAATAAATTTTTTGCCTTCTTTCTCTTCTATCTTGTTTTCTTTTACAAACTTTTTAGCGACTTTTTCAACCTTTTCTTTACCTTTTAGTGCAAGCCCTACAGTGACATAAAAGACTGATTTCAAGTTTGCCATTTTTACAATCCCTCCATTGAAAAAATGCCGTCAAATGCAATCTAAATTATATATTATTTACAAAATACTTTTTAAAATTATTTTGTAATAATTTTTTCTGTCACTTTAGCACCAGTTTTCTTATCCGTACCAGTAAGAATTATATATTCTACTTTGGGTATAAAACTATCATTTGCAAAAACATATACTGTTGAAAGATAAGCATTTTTCTTATTAATTATAATTTCTGCTTTATATTTCCCACCAACACTCACAACTTTCATTGGCCTATCTGAAACTGCTTTTAAAGCTAAATCATAATAACCATCATCATTATATTTAATCTCATATCCATAAGCTTTTTTTTCAAAAGCAGAAATTTCATCACGTTGTCCTTGTTCAGTATTCATAATCCAATAAGCATCCATTGGGCTTTCTTTATCTATAGACCCATCTGGAAAAACTCTTACGTCATACATTACAACATTAGCATTTTTATTTCTTTCTATTCTAAAAAGATTCATATTTGCGCCTTGTGCAAATAAAAGTATTTCAGCAAACAACAAAATTAAAAACAAAGTAAGAGTTTTTTTCATTTTCTATATCCCTTTTTATATTTTTTCATATTATACAAAATTATCTTTCATTTTATTGACCATTAAACTAGTCTCATACATATTTATTATATTAACTTTCAAAAGCGATAAAAGAAAAAAGTTTGCATAGCCTAGTATAGCATCTTATCGGAGTTACCTCAAAGAGCAGCTTATGAGCAATAAACATTTAATATTACAAATTAGCAGTGTTTGAAGCTAAATACATATAAGTCTTTGTTGTCTTATCATTTTGCTAGTTTGCTAATTTGATT
>JAITSL010000046.1 GCA_031287855.1 Candidatus Endomicrobiellum roisinitermitis | reverse complement strand
AGAAATAGAGATAGGAGGGAAAGTAGGAGGTTTGTATAAAGTAACAGAGAGATTGCAAGTATATGGACAAGTAGACATGAGTAAAGCAAGCAGATACAGAGGGATAAAATATTTGTTTTGAGTTATTACTTCAACGTAAAAACACCATCAAATTCATGTGAGTCAATTGATGTACTATCTTTACTTGACTTTTGAGAAAAATATTTTTTAAATTTAGCCGAAAAAATATAAGAGATGTAAAATTTACAAAAAATTGGCAATTAAAATGAAGCTTTTAGTTTAACTGTATCTATACTTGACATTTCAACGCAAAATATTTATACTTAAAGTATAACAAAGTTGAGTAAATTGTTTTGATTGGGTTGTAATAAACCAAATCCATAAGTCTAAGCTTAATGTAGGAAGAAGGTGAAAAGATTAGCTTTAGTGTTGATGTTGACTTTTGGCTTTAATTGTGGTGCTCATGCAATGTGGAAAACTATAGGAAGGTTTTGGGAAGATGTAAAAAGAGAAACAACTAATGCTGCTCATAATACTGAGAAAGCGATAGCAATAGCATGGGAGGATACGAAAAGAGAAGCTACTGTATTTGCACATTTCGATGCAGGTAAAGTTGTAATAAAATCAGCAGTGAGTGGAGCAGTAGCCACTAGCAGGCTATCCAGCGGCCAGCGGACTCGGCTCAAGAACTTGTGGGGTAGATTAAATGAAAATATTGAAAAATAAATATTTTTTTATTGTTTTTTCTGTGTTTTTCTTTGGAGCTAATCTTTTTGCCAAAGAAGCAACTTCCTGGATTGGATATGCTGGAGGAAAAGACATAAGAAATGCATGGGTTATAGGGACCGATACCCTGTTTTACGATGCAAGCAAAGACATAGTATTGGGATTTAGGACATACTTTTTAACAGGAGACAGGAAAGAATATAAAATAGGGAATGGTGGTTGTAACTATTGGTCTATTATGGTTGGTGGCAGGTATCAAACTAAAATAAGTAAAAATTTTGAATTTAACACCAAATTTTTCACGGGCACAGGGAGTTATGATCGTAAGGGTAAGGTTGAAGGACAACAGAAAGAAGAGAGTTATACAACAGCTTCTCTTTTGGGTTGTGACTTATCAGTTGGGATGAGGTATAATTTCACGAGAATTGAAATAGGGTTGGACTTGGGATATAGGTATTGTTGCGATATAGAACACAAAACGGACGATAAATTCGATCTTTCAGGGTACCAAGCTACGCTCAACTTATACTTATAGTCTGGCAAATTGGATAAACAAGTCTAAAAAATAAATACTCTTTCTGTTCCGTGGTTATTCTATAGAGTATTGACAGAAATTTCTGTCAATACTCTATGATTTGTAACTATAGTGAGCCCTTGGGAAAAAGAAGTTATAAGTGTAAATCTTGTTTATTTTTGTGTATAAGCAAACATATTATTCCTTAAGTCACTGTTGGCTTTTTTCTCTTATCTAAAGGGCAGCTTGTAAACTCATCTGGTGCTGCACATTCAAGGCTTGATGCATTCTTTCCTCATTTGCAAAACTTTATATACGTTTTTATTCCTGCCTTTACTTCTTGTATACATTCTATATTTTAAAAACAAAACTTCTCTTTTTTCTAAAAACTAGAAAAACAAATAAAACAGAACAAATAATTTTAAAATCTTAAGGCAATATTTGTATAAAAATATAAATTTTGTTGATTTTTGCTTTATAAAATGATAAAAATATTGAAAATATAAATATAAACTGTAAAAATATTTAAAATAGGGGATAAAGATGTTTAGTGCAGGTGATACAGCTTTTATGCTTGTTTGTACAGCTTTGGTGTTTATTATGACTCCTGGGTTAGCACTTTTTTATGGAGGATTGGGGCGTAGAAAGAATATGGTAAACAATATGATGAATTCAGGCTTTATAATAGGATTAGCCATAGTTATGTATTTTTTTGTAGGTTATTCTTTATCTTTTGGTCAAGGAGGTAATGATTTTATAGGATCGTTTAAGAATTTGTGTCTTTTAGGTGTAACTAAAGATTCTGTTACAGATTCAATTCCAACATTTGCTTTTGTTGCTTTTCAAATGGCTTTTACTATAATTACACCAGCTATTATAACAGGTTCAATAGCTGGTAGAATGAGATTTAATGCTTTATTCTTTTTTATAACTTTGTGGTCTCTTATAGTTTATTATCCTTTAGCACATATGGTTTGGGGCGGGGGATTAATAGGCGGTAAAGTTGGTGCTTTAGATTTTGCAGGAGGCGACGTTGTTCATATAAGTTCAGGAACAACAGGTTTAATAATTGCAATTTTGATAGGCAAAAGGGTAGATTATTTACAAACCTCCTATAGAATACATAACGTGCCTTTTGTGTTTTTAGGTACGGCTATATTATTGTTTGGTTGGTTTGGTTTTAACTCTGGTAGCGCATTAGGGGCAAATAGTCTTGCTGCTCATGCTTTTATGACTACAGCAATTGCTGGAGCTTCTGGAATGTTAGTATGGATGCTGTTAGACGTTATAAAACAAGGAAAAGTGACTCTGATTGGAGCTTGCACAGGCGTTATTGCAGGACTTGTAGGGATAACTCCAGCAGCAGGTTTTGTAGATATGTGGGCAGCTTTCATCATAGGGATAACTGTAAGCCCTGTTTGTTATGGCGGAATATCTTTAATAAAAAAAGTTTTCAAGATTGATGATGCGCTGGACGCTTTTGGTTGCCATGGTATAGGTGGTATTTGGGGTGGAATATTGACTGGTGTTTTTTGTAATCCAATGATTAATGGTGGGAAAGCTGGTTTAATATACGGTAAAACTTTTCAATTTTTTGCTCAGATAGAGGGTATACTGATAACTTTTGCGATAGTTATAAGTGGTACTTTATTTTGCGTGAGTATAGTGAAATGTTTTATGCCTTTAAGAGTAGATATAAGAGAAGAGCTTGTTGGTCTTGATTTATCTGAACATGGTGAAAGTGCATATCCATCTTTTAATGGTTTGGACTAATTCAGTTAAATGTCACATTTAAATATATTTATGCTATAATACTTAGAGGTATATTTATGATAAAGATAGAAGCTATTGTGCGAAAAGAAAAATTAGAAGATATAAAAGAAGCTTTAAGTAAAATAGAAGTTAATGGAGTTACTGTATATGAAGTTGTGGGACATGGTAAGCAAAAGGGATACAAAGAGCTTGTAAGAGGGACTGAAGTAGTTATATCTATGCTTCCAAAGATAAAATTTGAGATTATAGTATCTTCACAAGAATGGGAAGCAAAAACTATAAAAGCAATTCAAGAAGCTGCTTTTACAGGGAACCCAGGAGATGGGAAAATATTCAGTTATGATTTGCGTAGTGTAATGCGTATCAGAACAAAAGAAATTGGTACAGCTGCAATAAACTGATTAGAGTAGTATTTCAAAAACATATCCTCGATAAGCAAAAATGTATCGAGGATATATTTTTATAGTTTAATGTTGAAAGAAGAGGTAGTGCAATGTCAAACGAAAAAGATTTGTTTTCATCAAAGTGGGGCTTTATTTTAGCTGCAGCAGGTTCTGCTATTGGGATGGGAAACATTTGGTTGTTTCCTTATAGAGTAGCAGAAAACGGTGGCTTTGCATTTTTGTTTGCTTATGTAGTGTGTGCTTTTGGATTAGGGCTTATTGCACTTGTTGGTGAACTTGCCTTAGGAAGACTTACAGGTAAAGGTCCTTTAGGGGCTTTTAGAAAAGCTTTAAGGTTAAGTGGTGGCCATAATAAGATGGGAGAATTTGTAGGTTGGGTGCCTATAGTAGTTATAATCATTATAGGTCTTGGATATACAGTAGTTGTTTCATGGACATTACGTTTTTTAGTGGGAGCTATAACAGGATCTGCGTTTACTGCTTTTGCTAGTGATCAACATTTTGACTTAATAACAAGAAGTAATGCTTCTTTGTGGATTATAGTTACTCTTTTTATATCAGGTTTTACTATGGTTGGTGGAATTGAAAAAGGTATAGAGAAAGTAAACAAAATTATGATGAGGGCTTTTTTGGTTTTATTTTTAATGTTAGCTATTAGAGTAGCATTTTTATCTGGCTCAATGGAAGGTTATAAATTTCTTTTTGCGTTAAAATGGGAATCTTTGTTTAATGCTAGAACTTGGATTTTAGCATTAGGACAATCTTTTTACTCTTTATCTACTTTTGGTTCTATAATGTTGGTCTATGGATCTTATGCAAGAAAGAAAGAAGATATAATTTATTCGTCAAAAAGTGTTGTTGTTTTAAGTACACTTGCCTCAGTAGTGGCCTCTATGGTCATAATTCCTGCAGTGTTTTCTTTTGGCAAAGCTTTAGATTCTGGTACGTCGCTTATGTTTATAACAATGCCAGACATTTTTAAAACTATACCGTTAGGTCAAGTTTGTATGATTGTTTTTTTTAGTGCAGTATTTTTTGCAGCAATTACTTCTCTTATAAGTATATTAGAAGTAGCAGTAGAATCTTTACAAAACAAAGTAAAAATGTCTCGGTTTAGTTCTGTTGCATTAACAGTAGTTATTGTATCTATTTTTAGTATACTTACAAATGGTCATATAGACGAATTTATGGACATGTTACAAATCCACTTTATACCATTTTGTGCTTTACTTAGTGCAGTTTTCACTTTTTGGATTGTACCATCTAAAAGAGTTATTGATGAACTTCAGAAAGGACGTTCTAAAAAAGTTAGTAAATGTATTATCCCAATGGGTAAGTATGTTTTTTGTAGTTTTGTAATAATAATTTATGTTTTAAATGTTTTGCATATAATGTAATCTGTTATTGAGTAAGTTAGGAAATAAAGTTAAAATAAAGGAAAGGAGTAGCGTGCGACTTGAGCTTTAAGATTATTGTGAAATTGATTGTTTGTAAATAAGTTCATTGTTGGGTTTTTGAATGTTTGTGAAAATATGTATAACAAAAGCGTGAATTCAGAATGTTTAAGAGATAATAATTTAATATGGAAATCATAGATTCTCATTGTCATATTTGGCCTGAAAAGGCAGTTGAAAAAGCAAAGTATTATCTTGAAAATTTGCTTGGTATAAGAATGGTTGATTTGCCTACATCTGGTAATTTGCTAAAGTATATGGATGAGGCCGAAACATCAAAAAGTGTTGTATCTTCAGTTGCTTCTAGAGCAGACCAGGTACTTTCTATAAACAATTGGCTTTTTTCTTTACATCAAGAGAGATTTGTTGTTTTTGCTTCAATGCATCCTTTTTTTAATGGTTTTAAAGAAGAGCTAAAAAGAATTAAAGATAATGCTTATGGTATTAAATTTCAGCCTGAATTTAAATATTTTTATTTTGATGATGAGTCAATCTTTTACGTTTATGAAGAAATAGAAAAGTTACAAATCCCCTTGTTAGTTCATTGTGGTATGCAGTTAAACTCTAAAATAGATCCAAAATCATCTCCTGAGCGAATTCTAAAAATATTAAATAAATTTCCGTCTTTAAAAATTATAGGTGCGCATATGGGTGGTTTTTTAATGTGGGAAGACTCTTTGAGATTTCTTGCTGGTAAAAACATATATTTTGACACTTCTGATAGTATTAGACTTATGAGAAGAGATTTGTTAGATAAGTTTTTTTCTAAACATGGTTTTGACAAAATAATTTTTGGTTCAGACTTTCCCTTAGCAGATTCTAAAAAAGATATACAGTTTATTAACTCTTTAAGTATTACCGACGAAAATAAACAAAAAATACTATCCAACAATATCAAAAAATTTTTAAATATTTAGTCAATACGTATAGTAGGGGATTTAGATTTCCTTTTAGCAATTAGAAGGTTCATTTCTGTAATATTATTATTTAAAAGTGTTTTATTTACGGCTTGTTTTGCAAACTCATAAGTATTGTGATGGCCACTTATATGAGCTAGGAAAACATATTTTAGACTATCTTTAACAGTTGAAAGTTTTTTTATTTCGCTAATAGCTTTTGCTGCATCTTCGTTTGACAAATGTCCAAAGTCACTTAATATCCACTGTTTGTTTTCGTATGGTCTAGAACTAGTTTCCAACATTTGCTTATTATAGTTTGATTCTATTATCAGTATATTGCTATTGACTAAAAAATTTTTAATGTTATCACATATTTTGCCACTGTCTGTAATATAACCTATTTTATAATTTCTTCTTTTTACTTTAGCAACAAAAGTAAATCCACAAGTTTGAGAAATATTGTTATCTTTGTGATATACGTCAAAAGACGTAACTTCAATGCCGCCGATTTTGAAACTTTTGTCGTACTCTATATATAAACAACTTTTAATTTTTTGTTTGTATTTTTTTGAAATATCTTTAAAAATATTTTTAGTGACATATATTGGAATTTGGTTTCTTTTTAAAAAATTAATACCTGTAACACTTATATGATCTATATGAGCATGCGTTATAACAGAACATAAATTCTTTATATTAATATTTAATTTTATAAGCTGTTTAGATAAATATTTAGCACTGCATCCACAATCAATTAAAATTGCAATTCTTTCGTTCCACACTATAGAACAATTCCCACTTGAACCGCTTGCAATAATAGAAAAGTTTAAACTCAAAATTATTTAGCCACTTTTTCTATTGTCTTTACAGCTAAATCAACTGCAGAGTTTATATCTTTAATATTAAACACAGAAGTTGGAGCATGAATATATCTTGCAGGAATACTTAAAATTCCAGTTAAGACACCTTCTCTATTTGTATATATTATGGCACCATCTGTCATGCCACCGTCTATTACATCTATTTGATGCTGTATTTTATTGTCAATTGCAGTTTCAATGATAAGTTTTCTTGCTTTTTGAGATACAATTGTTCCTCTTCCGGACGCCTCGATAATAGTTATTGCAACACCTTCTCCTAATTTTAAAGAAGAAACTTTTTCTTCAATGCCTGGCATGTCACCTGCTACTGCAGTATCTATAATAAGGGCAAAATCAGGGTTTATTGAAAAAGAAGATGTTTTTGCGCCCTTTAAGCCAACTTCCTCTTGAGCAGTAGCACAAGCAAAAACTTGAGCATTAAATCCATTTGTTTTTGAAATCTTTTCCATGACTTTTATCATAGCATAACAGCTTATTCTATTATCTACAGATTTGCCATAATAAAAATCACCATTTAAAACACCAGCATTAGGTTCAAAAATTATTTGATCACCTATTTCTATTGTTTCTAAAACTGCCTTTTTAGAAGATAGTCCTATATCTATAAACATATTTGTGTGTTTTATTGGTTGTTTTGCTTCTTCAGCAGTCATAAGGTGTGGAGGTTTTGTGCCTATAACACCTGTTATTTGCTTACCTTCTTTATTTATGATTTTTACAATTTTGCCGGGCAATATAGAATCATTAATTCCGCCTACTTTTATAAAATATATATAGCCTTTTTCGCTAACATTTTTTACAACCATACCTATTTCGTCCATGTGTGCAGCAATCATTATTTTTTTATTGCCGTTGCCGAATTTGCCAATAACATTACCAAAATTATCTGTTGTGACGCTATTGCATACTTTAGAAAGATAATTTGTAATAATTTCTGCGACGTTCTCCTCGTATCCAGAAATCCCATCTGATAAAAGTAGGCTTTCAAGTAAGTTATCCATTTTTATCTCCTAAAAAGTTTATTGTAGCTATTATACCTTTTTAAAATTTAAAACTACAAATGTTGATCTAGGAATGTTGGTCTAGTATAGCATCTTATCTGGGTTACTGGATCAATCACAACAAACATTTAATCAAATTAGCAAACTAGCAAAATGATAAGACAACAAAGACTTATATGTATTTAGCTTCAAACACTGCTAATTTGTAATATTAAATGTTTATTGCTCATAAGCTGC
>JAITSL010000044.1 GCA_031287855.1 Candidatus Endomicrobiellum roisinitermitis | reverse complement strand
CTTATTATCTATTTCTCTATTGTAAGATATTAGCTGCCAAATTTTAGTTTTTCAAGGTTTTTATACTTTCCCATTATTGCAAATTATACTCTTTTGTAAGAGAAAGTTAAAACTTTAAGCGGAACGTGCAAAATCTCAAATACATATTAGACTTTTGAAAAATATATAATTATTGAACATTTGGCAATTTAATATAGTATAGGATTAGAACTATATTAGAACAATTAGGAAGTGGAGCAGGATACGGACCAGGAGGACACGCAGGATTTCAGGATTTACAAAGACGGTTAATAGCTGCCAGGGAACGAAGGAGAGATAACAGCCCACTACCGATTGAGGTAAGGGATGTGCCCGGCGCGCTCAATTTTCCAGATCTTCCTGCACCACCTCGTAGGAACAGACCGCCTACTAGGCAATTTTCCAGACCAATTATTCATAGACCACAATTGGATGCAGCTCTAAGGAGAAGAGGAAGAAGAAGATAATAATGATGATGATGATGACTAAAAGATGGATTCATTTAAGTTTAAACAGATTAGAATAACAGAAGGTCATATCAACTCAATTAGGAATGGTTGGCGATAATATGATGAAAAACAAATTTGTTCAATCCTTAATAGCCTGGGAAAGTGGGTATTTAGTGAATTTATCAAATTGTAAACCTTGTAACTATACCTAAGTTAAGAGCTTCAAATATGTTCGTGAAGTCAAAATTTTCATTAACAGGTTGCTCATATAGTGTATCTTGAGTATAGGATAAATATATTGATATGTTTTTAAAGTTAAAACATGTAAATAATTTAAAAAAATTATGATGGCTAGTTTTAACGCCATCTCTAGTAGGTATATTACCCAAACCAACACCCACACCTAAAAACCAGCGATTAGTTAACGGTATTTTAATCTTAGTCACGCCATAAATATCATAAAGTTGTAAAATAGGACTTATAGTAATGCCCACTCCTAATCCCAGTCTATTATCTTTAGCAATATAACGATAGTAGTCTGCTCCTACTCTAAAGTCTGTAATCCATTCTCCAAATTCATCATCTGGCATTTTGATTTTCTCATCTTTGTCTTTATAGCAAAATCTTCGCAATATAGCTTTGTCTGTTATAATGCAAACTTCATTTTTACTTTTTAAAGTTTCTATCGGTTTAGTGCCATTGGCGAAAACATTAGTCAATATTGTCATGCTTATAATAGTTGCCATAACAATTTTCTTCATTTTGCATCTCCGTTTATATTATTACTTCCTTTGATAGTGTAAAAAGTTGTAAAAATCAATTAGTTTTGTACTTTATAATGTAAAAATGTGTTTTGCTTTATTAGTGTTTATAAATTGCTAACAAGTATGTTGTATTCCTTAAGCAGATGGTCTAGGAAAATTATCTGAAATATAATCAAAATAGCTTCAATAGTATCGCCCCTTTTGTAAGTTTTATTTTTAAGTGAACTCATTTCACTATTGTCAAGAAGTTTATAAAAATGTTCTGATATTGTTTTAAATGCTTCTTGCTGTATATCATATGCGTTATTTGTTCTTGAATTGTCTATAAATCTGGTATTTTTTTCAACGTATAGGTTTTTTAATGGAACGCAAGTATCAAATCTAGTTTATAATGCTATTAATTCATCATGAGTTTTTTTGTAGTCATTTTTTAATTCTTTGTGGTCAGCTTCTAATCTATCTAATTTCTCTAGTTTTCTTCCAATATATAAAAAGTTATTTACTAATACGGCAGTAATTGCAATAATGGTTTCTGACATTGGCATTTTAGTATCTTAATGCTTATAGTTTTTCAATTTCTGGGTGCTTGGGAATATAATAATATCGCAAGAGAATGAACCCTGCTGTATTTGGAGTAATGTTTTAATGCTTGTAGGCTAGTGAAAATGATACTTTATATTCCAAAGTTTCTAAAAACGTGTAATGGTATCAAAAGGGGTACTATTATCTTTTGTTCTTTCTTCAACAAGTATTATTTTTACAGCAAAAGTGTAATAAATCTACTGCGATGTGTCAAATTTGCAGCGCTTTGCGTGAATTTTGCAAAATATATAATTATTGAACATTTGGCAGCTTAATATAGCAAATCGACATTTATTATTTTTAAATGAGCTGTAATATGCTTTAAACTGAAAAAAGAAGCTTTAAAATAAAAATATCCGAAAGTGTTTTTTATTGCTTTCATTCATCTGCCAAACACATACCTTACTCCTATATTGCCTCCTATATCCCTGTAACCCCCTACTCCTCCTAATCCCTTTGCATATATCCCTGTTTTATCATTTATTTCGTATTCTATCCCTATTTATCCTTCTCCTCTTATCTTTGCCTCTTTTACTCCCTTTATCCTAAACTCTTCCCCTGTTTCCATAACTCTTCCATTTATCTCATTTTCCAGCCCTATTACACTGCATTCCAATCCTACTCCCATTTTACACTTTATTTTATTCTTTTCTACTCTTGTCCTTATCCCAGCATATGGTCTTATTGCTCTTTTTAACCTACTGAATCCCATAACATAGACTTCTTAGGGTTTTTGAAACTTACAACCTATTTCTTTTTTGTCACCAAATACTATCGCCAATAAGCTTATATCGTTGCCACTATATTTCTCATAGTATTTTTTATTTTTTATTTGTCCCATCGCTTCTTCTATCATCTTATCTATCGTCTTTTCCTTACTGTATTTTATTTCTACTATTATTACGTTATCATCTTTCTTTAACACAGCATCTATTCTTCCCTTATTGGTATGCACTTCCCCTTCTACTTCATACCCGCTCATTCTTGCCGCTAACAAAAATAACGAATGATAATATGACTCTTTCTCTGTTGCTAATCCATATGGTATATTGGCAAATAATTCTGTTAGTCCTCTTTCCAAACTCTCTTTATTCTTCTCTTTTAGGGCTTCCGCTAGAATATTATTTATACTTTGTACTTCCGATGGTTCTTTCTTTATATATTCTTCTAGCAAATTCCCTATAAACGCTTTCTTCACTTCCATATTTGGAAAATCTATTGTGTACTGCGGTGTATCATCTTCTCCTATCTCTTTCTTCTTTACTGTCACATATCCTGTTTGAAATAATAATCCCATATTTGATATCTTATTATTATCCAAGCCTCTCAAAAAACTCGAATCTGCTGTTCTTTGCTCTATAAACCGTTCTAAATCATTTCGCTTCCTTATTTGTTCTATTAAAAATGTCGGTGTACCTGTTGCAAACCAATAACTGGAAAATTCTTTCTTATTGAAAAACATTAATGTTGAAAACGGATTATACACCGTTGTCTTCAGCTGTTAGATCTAGGAATTGATTGAGAGAAAGTTTTAATTCGGCTGCTGTCGAGTATGTTATCACGCTAAAGTCTAAATAAATAACGGGATATGTCTTAGCCCAATCCCATTTGTCATATATATACAACCCTTTAAATAGCTGTTTCTTCCCTTGGAATAATTCCTTTAGCGTACTTACAAGTAAGGACTTTCCAAACCTTCTTGGTCTTGATAGAAAATAAAACTTCCCTGAATTTATCAGTTCCAATACAAATCTTGTTTTATCTACATATACATAATCATTTTCTCTTATTTCTTTAAATGATTGTATTCCTATTGGTAATACTCTCATAAACTTCTCCTTTTCATTTCGTCTCACAATTAGTTTATCAGTTTTATAAAAGTTTTTTAAACATATCAAAGTAATTTACTCTACCACTTATCTTATTAAACCCTTCTATTTAGCCATTTTACCTATGAAGCCCTTAAAAAAAGCTTTTATAGCTTTATAACAGCCTTTTCTGCCTTTAAAACACTATCCTATGATATTGCCTCGCTTCTAAAAAGTCTAATATGTCATGGGATTCGGCAAAACCTTGATTTTTATATTTTTTTTGTAGTACAATCTTTAAAAAGGGAACTAAAATGTCTGTATCACTCGCCCAAAAATTTACTGACAAATAAATCCATAAATCAAAAAGTCCCTAACCGCTTTTATAGATAACTCAAAAACGAATAACGCATACGATATACAACAAGAAGCATTTAGAATAATATCACAACATTTTTATAAACTTATCAGCAATAGCAAGCTGAGGGGTATTATATCTAGGTTAGAGCATCATAAAAAGCATCATAGTGCTAAATATTATACTATCGCACGGGGAAAAATATCGGAAACCACATCGGAACTTGAAATAGCTTCCATTTTTATATACCTAAACAAGACTTGCTATAATGGACTTTAGAGAATCAATAAATCAGGCAACTTCAATGTCCCTATAGGGAAATATAAAAATCCGAAGATCCTTGATGCGAATAATTTACGAAAATGTTCAAAGTTTCTTGTTGATGTTGATATATCTCATCATAACTTTTCACAAATAAAACCACAAAAAGATGATTTTGTGTATTTTGACCCTCCTTATCATGAAACTTTCAGCGGGTATGGTGGTTTAGGATTTAGCACAAAAGAACATGAAAAGTTAGCAGTTTTTTGTAAACAACTCAATCAAAATGGAGCATTATTTATGTTATCTAACAGCGATACACCGTTCATAAGAGATTTATATAAAGGTTTTAATATAGATATATGCTTCTCGTTTCATTTCTTGTAAAGGAAACAAAAGGGAAAAAATAAATGAGCTTATCATCAGAAATTATACAAGGTGAGACGAAAGCAAAGGAAGTAATAATATAAAAGGATATACAAAATGAAGAAAATTGTTGTGGCAACAATTATAAGCATGACAATATTTGCTAATGTTTTCGCCAAAGATACTAAACCTATAGAAACATTAGAAAGTAAGAATGAAGTTTGCATTATAATAGAAAAAGCTATATTACGAAACGTTTACTGCCAAGATGCATATGGGAAAGTCCCATTGTCAGAGAAAGTAAAATTTGGAAAATGGATCCCAGACTTTAAGATAGTAGCAGACTATTGTAGCTATATTGATGAAAATAATAACCTTGGATTAGGACTTGGCATTACTATAAATCCTACTTTACAAATTTATGATATTTATTGTCTGACTAAGTTTAAAGTACCATTAACCAATAGGTGGTTTTTAGGTGCAGGTGTCGGTTTGGGTAACGTAGATACCAAAGATGGCGGAAGTTGGGACTTAGAAAGTAAAAATATCTTTAAAGATAACTGCCATAAATTTTTTAAATTATTTACGTGTTTTAATTTTAAGAACATATCAATATATTTATCTTATACGCAAGATATATTATATGGACAAACTGTTAAAAGTAAATGGTACTTCACGGAAAGATTGGAAACCCTTAACTTAGGTGTAGCTAAAAGGTTTATAATCTAACAAAAAAGCTTTGTAAAAATATATATGGGGAAAAAATGAAGAAAATACTTATTGCAACAATTACAAGTTTGACAATATTTGCTAATGTTTTCGCCAAAGATACTAAACCTATAGAAACACTAGAGTGTAAAAATGAAGTTTACATTATAATAGACAAAGTTATATTACAAAACAATTGCCATCAAGGCAGACTCGGGGAACTCTCAATTACATATGGATTGGGAGGCTGGATTACAAACTTCAAGATAGTAGCAGACTACTATCGCTATATTTCTGAAAATAATAGTGTGGGACTTGGCATTACTATTAACCCTAACTTACATCTTTATGATATCTATGGTCTGACTAAGTTTAAAGTGCCGTTAACTAATAGATGGTTTTTAGGTGTAGGTATTGGCTTTGGGGACGTAGATAGTAAAAGTGCCTTTAAAGTTACGCGCCATGAATTTTTTAAATTATTTACATGTTTTGATTTTAAGAAAAACGTATCAGTATATTTATCCTATACGCAAGATATGTTATACGGAGTTGATAATAGGAAGAAAAACTTCACGGAAAGATTTGAAGCTCTTAACTTAGGTATAGGTATAAGGATATAATTTAGCGAAAAATAACTTGAGATATTTCCTTAAATTTTCTGCAGCGTATTTCGCATTTAAACTCTTATCGGGGCGAAACTTAAAAGCAAGTTTGTAATATGCCTTCTTAATATCAGAATTTGAAGCTTTTTGGCTA
>JAITSL010000038.1 GCA_031287855.1 Candidatus Endomicrobiellum roisinitermitis | reverse complement strand
CTGGTGCGTTTTATTCTTGGACACATCCAAACATAATAATGCCTTTACTTTTGCCTTTGTTAATTGCTGGCTTTGTTATAGCTATGGTGTCTATTTTTAAAAAAGAGGCAACACCTTTTGTAGCGCCACTTTATGCAATATGTGAAGGTTTAATTTTAGGCGTAATATCTTTATCTTTTGAAAAATCTTATCCTGGTATTGTAGTAAATGCAATCCTATTAACCATGTGCGTTTTATTTTGTATGCTTGCAGCTTATAAGACTGGTATGCTAAGAGCTACGCCAAGGTTTCAGAAAGTTGTAGTTTTTTCAACGCTTGCTATTTGTTTAGTATACGTTATAGATTTACTTTTAAACCTTTTTGGAGCAGGTAGTTTTTCATATATTCACAATTCTTCAGGACTTGGAATAATTGTTAGTTTAGTTATAGTTGCAGTTGCTGCTTTAAACCTCATTATAGATTTTGATTTGGTAGAGCAAGGTTCACAACAAGGTTCTCCTAAATATATGGAATGGTATAGTGCTTTTGCTCTAATGGTAACGTTAGTGTGGCTTTATCTTGAATGTTTAAGACTTTTAGGTAAAATAAGGGATTAAATGTTATTAGATAAAACAGTTTTTTTTATGGCAACTTCTGATGCAAAAACTTTACCTCAAAGTGTTGGAGAAGTTGTTTTTGTTGGCAGATCTAATGTAGGTAAAAGCAGTGTTATAAACGCTTTATGTTCTAGGAAAAATCTTGCCAGAACTTCAAAAACTCCTGGCAAGACAAGGAGTATAAATGTTTACAGTATTGTCATAAAAAAATGGCTTATAGATTTACCGGGTTATGGTTTTGCAAAAGTAAGTTTTAAAGAAAAAGAACTCTGGAGCAAAATGATAGAAGAATATATAGTGCAAAGGAAAAGCAAAAAAACCGTCTATGTTATTATAGATGGTTTTGTAGGACCTACAGAACTAGACTTTTATATGGTTTGTTGGTTAAAAGAACATAAAGTACCTTTTAAAATAATTGTAAACAAATGTGACAAGGTGCCAAACATAATTTCTCAAGAAGAGATAAAAAATAAGGCAACAGAACTTTTTAAAATAGATTCAAAAGATGTGTTTACAGTAAGTGCGAAAAAAAGAAATGGTTTTGATAAGCTTCAATGGGACATAATAAAATTTTTAGGTGTAAAATAAAGGATGAAAGTATGCCTAATCGTCCATCTTGGGATAATTATTTTGTAAAGCTTGCTTGGCTTGTAGCAGAAAGATCAACGTGTGTACGTCATCATGTTGGCGCTGTTATTGTAAAGGATAAAAGGATTCTTACAACTGGTTATAATGGAGCAGCTACTTCTACAAAAGATTGTTTAGAGAGGGGTTGTTTGAGAAATGAGTTAAAAATTCCTTCAGGACAAAGGCACGAAATATGTAGAGCAATACACGCTGAGCAGAATGCTATTATTCAAGGTGGTTATAATGGTATAAACATAAAAGATGCTGCTCTTTATTGCACACATTCCCCCTGTGTTTTGTGTGCAAAAATGATAGTAAATGCTGGTATCAAAAGAGTAGTTGCAGATTTTGAGTACCCTGACAACACGTTCAAAGATCTTTTTTTAGAGGCAAATATAAAATTTTTCACATTGCATCTTGAAAATTTAATAATAGCTCAAGTTAAGTGAGCTATAAAATAAAGGGTGGAGGCCTTATGAAAAAAGTTTTGTTAGCTTTATGCGGTGTTTTCTTTTTGTATAGTGTAGTACCTCAAGTATCTTTTTCAGCACATAAGGATATGGATAAAGGTGATGCTAAAGAAAAGTTGATAAAGGATAAATCTAAGTATGTAGCCAAATTAGATGCTTTATTAGCTAAGTATGAATCTGCAGGAGAAAAAGATAAAGAGTCCATAAAAAATGATGTAAAGAAATTAGTAAAGTCTAATTTAGATAAAAATGTAGCTTTTAAGCAAGCTATAATAGAGCAAAAGAAAAAAATAATAGAAAAACTTGAAAAGGAACTTGCCGATATTAAAGCTGACAAGGGTAAATATATAGATGATAAAGTAAATTTTCTTGTAAGTCCTGAAGGTATAGCAAAAACACACGATAAAGCTTTGATGAATATTGAAGGAAAACCTAAAACTGAACAACATAAATAAATTAAAGAAAAAGAAAAAGAGGGCATCATTTATAAATGATGCCCTCTTTTATAGTCAAAAAGACTTAAAAGCTCATCCTTGTTCTTATACCTATAACAACTATATTATCTTTTACTACTGCATTCCCGCCTTTAGGATCAATGAAATACTGAACAGCTGGTGTAATCGCAAAGTTTTTATTTATACCAAAATTATAATATAATTCCATTTCTGTTTCAGCTACATCTTTATAGTTAGGATTTATGTATTCTTTATAGTCTTTAGAGCCATACATTTGACCTATTGCAAAACCCGTGACATCTGTGGGTCTGGACCAAATATTTCCAGAAATTTGAACTCCAGAATCCCAAGACATAGACAAGGGTTGTGTTAATTCTGTTGGTATTACCTGAGAAGAAGTTGATTTAAGTACTGAAACAGAAGAATCTTTATAAGAAACTCTTCCAAAAATGCCTACGTTGTCGTTAACTTCATGGTCTACACTGATACCAAAACCACAAATACCTGACTTTCTATTTATATCTTTTAAAGAAAAATGATTTCTGTTATTGCCCCAAACATAAGCAAGTAGATTGCAACATTTATAAGGGGAATATGCAAGTTGTAGCGCATTAACTCCACTAGAATCTACATGATCTATATCATGTGAAAAATAAGCATATGTAATTTTGAAGTTTTCAACTATATTATAAGCTAATGCTAAAGCTAAACGTTGTGGAGGGGTTTCTATTATTTTATCTCCACTAAAAATTGAAGTTATAAATTTAGAATTGCTGTCGTCAGAATACTTATTACCGGCAAAGAGTGAATTAAAACTTAGTTTTCCAAAAGCTATAGTGAGTTTATCATCAAATATAGATTGTTGATAATATAATTTTGTAACTTTAGCAAGCGTATCTGCTGCGTCATTTAAGCTAGAGTCAGATACGGCATTAACTACAGCATAGGTTTGTACTTTATCATTAAGTCCTTTACCTCTACCACCTTGAAATTGAACTAGAACTTTACCATTGTGTTCAAAATTTTTCTCTAATGTTAAATCGAAAAGATATACACCTGCAGAAGCGCCTTCCACATCGTTTTGTATATTTTCTTTAGGAGTATCTTGAAGAACGAAAGTTCCACCACCTTTAACTTTGATGCCAAATTGTTCTGCTACTGAGTCTGCTGAAAATACTCTGGCAGATACAACTAAAGTGAAAACGATAATTAACACTGCTAATTTTAAAAAGCCTTTCAATTTATAATCTCCTTTTAAATAGATATTTACACTTTTTGCTCTCTGTGCGGGATCTCTTTTTTCCAAGTTAATGAAACAAAAAACATTGCAATTATGCATGAAATTCCACAAGCTACAAACACTCCTTAATAATAGGTGTTTTTGAATCAGGCAATGGTTTCATCCAGTTAATGAAGTTTGACAACACCTGAAAGTCTCCCCATAAATTTTTTGAGTAACACATCTTGCAAAAAGCCTATATTATAAATACGTACATTGGCGTTTATTTTAACAGTATACAAAAAAACAATAGGGTAATTGTGAAAAAAAGTGAAATTTATATAGAACCTGACTTCCCATTTGAGGTTCACCAGTTTAATATTTGTGTAAATCCTTCGTTTTCAAGTCAGTCAATATCTTTGAAATTGCAATATTAAAAGTTTATAGCTCATAGACCGCTTTTTAAAGATACTAAATAATATACAAGATCTAGACTTGCTTTATAAAGTTTAACATTAAAATTATGTTATAGCCTCACTTTGATATTGTATTTGAAGATATTGAGTTGGTGTATGTAGAATATATAAACTTGAAAAATGTTTTGAGATTTTGATAAAATCTTTAAGATTTTGATAGATGTTTTAATGAGCACACAGCTGGATTTGCTAAAAGTTCCCTGAATTTTAGGGTTTTAGAGACTTAAAGCTGTGGAAGCCGTAAGACAAATGATAAACGTCTTAAAACGGAACTGCTAAGTTGCAGTAAAAACAAAGGAGAGTAGCGTGGCAAATATTACAATGAAAGCTTTATTAGAAGCAGGTGTCCATTTTGGGCACCAAACAAGAAGATGGAACCCAAAAATGGCGAAGTTTATTTTTGGTACTAGGAACAAAATACATATCATAGATCTTCAAAAAACTTTAAAAGAATTAAAAAAAATTTATAAACTTCTAAGAGATTTTGCTGCAGAAGGTAAAGATATAATATTTGTAGGCACAAAAAGACAAGCCCAAGCTCCAATTAAGGAAGAATCTGTTCGCTGTGGAGCATATTTTGTTTCTGATAGATGGCTAGGCGGAACTCTAACAAACTTTGAAACATTGAAAAAATCTATTGCAAGGTATAAAGAAATAGAAAAAATGAAAGAAGAAGGTGTATTCAAGCTTCTTTCAAAAAAAGAGCAATCTAAAATTGAAAAAGAAAGAGTAAGACTAGAGAAATCTTTGGAAGGTTTAAAGAACATGTCTGCTCTACCAGATCTTATGTTTGTAATAGATCCACATGAGGAGTCAACAGCGGTTTTAGAAGCAAGAAAGCTAAACATACCTATTGTTGCAATTTGTGATACCAATTGTGATCCAGATTTAGTTGATTTCCCAATACCAGGAAATGACGATGCTATAAGAGCTGTAAAACTGTTTTGTTCTATTATTGCGGATGCAATTTTAGAAGGGAAAGATGTTAAAGAAAAAGAAGAGGAAGGGCAATCGGCACTTAATTCTCCTATAGAAGAGGTAGAAGAAGAAGTTGTAGCGTCAGAAAATGTGTTCAAGGAGAAGTAAAATAATGTCAATAGAACTTATAACAAAATTGAGACAAATTACTGGTGCAGGTATAATGGATTGTAGAAATGCGCTTAAAGAATCTTCTAGCGATATAGAAAAAGCTTGCCAATGGCTTAGAGAAAAAGGTAGAGCTGCTGCTGTTAAGAAAGCAGGTAGAGCTGCAAAGCAAGGTTTAGTGTATTCTTATATACATGGTAATGGTACACTTGGAGTTTTAGTTGAAGTTAACTGTGAAACAGATTTTGTTGCAAAAACAGAAGATTTTCAATCTTTAGTTAAAGAAATTGCACTGCAGGTTGCTGCAATTGCTCCTACTTATGTTTCTAAAGAGCAAGTGCCTACAAGTATTATTGAAGCTGAAAAGGAAATTTATAAAGCTCAACTTAAAGAAGAAGGCAAACCTGAAAAAGTTTGGGATAAAATAATTGAAGGGAAAATTGAAAAGTTTTATGGACAAATATGTTTATATGATCAAATTTATATAAGAGATACTTTAAGAAAAGAAACAATTAGAGATTTAGTTACAAAAGCAATAGCAAAAATTGGTGAAAATATTATAATAAAAAGGTTTGCAAGGTTTAAACTCGGAGAAGAATAAATATGCACTTAAAAAGGGTGCTTTTAAAACTTTCTGGTAAATCGTTTTCTGTGGGGCAGTCTTCTATTAGCCAAGGTTGCCTTTTAAGAACGGTAGAAGAAATAAAACTTGCACTTTCTAGCGGTATGGAGCTTTCTATAGTTGTTGGAGCGGGTAATATTTGGAGAGGTGAAGGTAAATTTATAGAAAGAGTTACTGCAGATAAGATGGGGATGCTTGCTACAGTTATGAATGCTTTAGCTTTAAATGAAGCATTATTAAAAGCTAAAATAAAATCTGTAGTTTTGTCTGCAAGCGGTGTAAGTGGTTTTGTAGAGACTTTTAATAGACAAAAGGCTGTAAACTATATTGAGTGTGGGTATGTGGTTATCTTTGCAGGTGGTATAGGAAATCCGTTCTTTACTACAGATACTACTGCAGCTTTAAGGGCTGCTGAAGTAAAAGCAAATGTATTGCTAAAAGCTACGCAAGTAGATGGTGTTTATAGTGCAGACCCAAAGAAAAATAAAAACGCAGTAAAATATGCTTCTTTGACTTTTAAAGAAGCCTTAGATAAACAGTTGAAAGTGATGGACAGTCAAGCGTTTTCCTTGTGTAGTCGAACAAATATTCCTATTGTTGTTTTTAATTTTTATAAAGATGGGAATTTAAAAAAAGTTTTAAATGGTGAAAAAATAGGTACGGTAGTGGAGGCTTAAAATGCAAGTTCAAAGTTTTTTTGCGGCGTCGCAAGAAGCCATGAAAAAAACTATAGAGAGGTTAAAATCTGAGTTGTCTGCTGTACGAACAGGAAGAGCAAATAGTACTGTTATAGAGAGCATTAAAGTTGAAAGTTACGGTACTATTATGACTATTAATCAAGTTGCTAGTGTCAGTGTGCCTGACGCAAAAACAATAGAAGTAAGACCTTGGGATGTTTCTCAGCTTGGTGTTATAGAAAAAGCTATTCTTAAAGCAGATACAGGAATGGCACCCATCAATGATGGTAAACTTATACGTGTTAGCGTCCCTTCTTTAACACAAGACAGAAGAAAGGAAATAGTAAAATCTATTAGTAAAATGGCAGAAGATTTTAGAATAACTATAAGAAATGAAAGAAGAACTTTATTTGAAAATATAAAAAAGCTTGAAAAAGATAAAATTATAACAGAAGATGACAGAAAAAAGTTTGAAGTTGAAGCTCAAAAGGTAACTGACAGTTTTGTAAAATTAATAGACGAGTTAATAGCGTCAAAAGAAAAAGAAGTTATGCAAATATAAATAAAAAATAGGAGGGAGCAGTAAATGGCGTATCAAATTAATACAAGTGTGTGTGTGGGATGTGGAGCTTGTGCAGGTAATTGTCCGGTTTCTGCGATAGAACCTAGAGACAACAAGTATGTAATAAATTCAGATGTTTGTATAAGCTGTGGAGCCTGTGAGTCTACTTGCCCAGTAAACGCAATTTCACAACAATAGGATGACTTTACCAGTACATGTAGCTATTATAATGGATGGGAATGGGAGATGGGCAAAAAAAAGATCTCTACCCAGAACTTTTGGACATAAAAAAGGGGTCAAAACCATAAAAAAAATTGTTAAGGCTGCAAGTAGTCTTGGAATTAAGGTTTTGACCCTTTATGCTTTTTCAACAGAAAATTGGAGGCGCCCAAAGAGCGAAATAAAAGCTTTGATGGTTTTACTTAAATATTTTTTATCTAAAGAAATTGGCGAGTTAAATAAAGAAGGTGTTAAACTAAGACTATTAGGGGACTTATCAAGATTTTCAGAAGATATAAAAATAGAAATAAAAAAAGCGTGTGATCTTACTTGTAATAATACAGGATTAAATCTGAACATAGCTTTAAATTATGGAGCAAGACAAGAAATTTTACAAGCTTTTGAAAAGATGTTAAAGCAAGGTATAAAAAAGCCTACAGAATCCATTTTATCTTCTTTTTTATATACTGAAGGTCAACCTGATCCTGATTTACTTATTCGTACTTCGGGTGAGTTTAGAATATCAAATTTTCTCCTTTGGCAAATTGCGTATTCTGAAATTTATATAGTAGATAAACTTTGGCCTGATTTTAGTAAAAAGGATTTGGAAAGTGCAATAATAAACTTCCAAAGTAGACAAAGACGCTTTGGTGGAGTTGTATTAGAAAAACAGTAAAAGATAACTGCAATTGTCTAATGCAATATTTAAATTTGGAGACTCCAATGTTATTAACTAGAATATTGACGGCAATTGTAGGTGTCCCTATTGTATTTTTATGTATATTTTTAGGTGATATGCTGTTTTATTTAATGATGTTTGTGGTATCTTTTTTTTGTGTTTATGAATATTTAAACATTTCAAAAAAATATAATCCTCATGTACTAATTTCGCTTGTGATGGCAGTTTTGTTTTTTGTATTTTTACAATTTTTTAATAGTTTTCCTGTAAACAAAGTATCTTTTTCTGCTATTGTGATAGTATTAGTACTTTTTGTTAAAGAAATTTTTGGAGAAAACCCTAAGTTTGCTATTGAAAGGGTTGCAGTTTCGTTTTTAGGAGCGTTTTTTATACCGCTTTCTTTAATGCATATGGTGTATTTACGTAATTTATATGGTGGTATGAAAATAATATTTTTTATTTTCCTTGTAGTTTGGGTGTTAGACACAGCAGCTTATGCTTTTGGTTTTATACTTGGTAAACACAAGCTTGTTGAGCATATAAGTCCTAAAAAAACAGTGGAAGGTGCTATAACTGGAGTTATTTTTGGGTTATTGACAGCTGTGATATGTAGAATAACGTTTATGAGCGATATTTTAAGTATGCGCGATTCTATAGTGCTTGGTTTCATAATTTCTATTGTTGGTCAGTTTTCAGACTTAGCAGAATCTCTTATAAAAAGAGATGGGGATATAAAAGACTCTGGTAAAGCAATTCCAGGTCATGGCGGATTTTTTGATAGGTTTGATTCTTATATTTTTGCTGCACCTGCTGTATACTATATTTTAAAGTTTTTAGAATGAAAAGAATAACAATTTTAGGTTCATCAGGCTCTATAGGTACTCAAACTCTTGACGCTATTTCTTTACTGAAAGGAATGGTCAAAGTAGATGGCCTTGCTGTTGGCAAAAATATAAAATTATTGAAACATCAAATTAAAAAATTTAAACCAAAAGCTGTTTCTGTAAGTAGTGCTTTGGAGGTTGTAAAGCTAAAAAAATGGTGTAAAACAAATAACATAAATGTTAAAGTTTATAGCGGAAGAGAGGGGCTAATAAAGCTTGCTACAATCTCTAGTATTAGTTTAGTAGTTGCTGCAGTTGTTGGTGCAGCTGGACTAGATTCGACAATTGCTGCTATTAGAGCAAAGAAAGATATAGCTATTGCAAATAAAGAAACGCTTGTAATGGCAGGCGATTACATAATGAAACTTGCTTCTAAGCTAAATGTTAAAGTTCTTCCAGTTGACAGTGAGCATTCAGCTATATTCCAATGTTGTAATGTGTGGGAAAAATCTAAAATAAAAAAAATAATACTTACTGCTTCAGGAGGTCCTTTTTATAAATATGTTGGTGATTTATCTAAAATAACTGTTAGCCAAGCATTAAATCATCCTACTTGGAAAATGGGGAAAAAGATTACTGTAGATAGCGCTACTCTTATGAACAAGGGTTTGGAAGCTATAGAAGCGTCGGTTCTTTTTGGTATTCCTATAGAAAAAGTTGAAATTGTTATACATCCTCAATCTATAGTACATTCTATGGTAGAGTATTTAGACGGGTCTGTTATAGCTCAACTTTCAAATCCAGATATGACACTTCCAATACAATATGCTTTAACCTACCCTGAAAGGATTTGTTCTAAGATAAAATCTTTAAATCTTTGTGAAATTGGCAAATTAGAGTTTTATAAACCCGATTTTGGTAAGTTTCCGTGTTTAAGTCTTGCATATTTTTCTGCAAAAAAAGGATATACAATGCCTGCGGTTATGAATGCAGCAAACGAAGTTTGTGTGGATGCATTTTTAAGTGGGAATATAAAGTTTACAGATATTGCAAAAATCGTTAAAAAGGCTATAGTATCGCATAAAATTTTAAAGAATAAGTCTGTAGATACATTTATCAAAGCGGACGCTTGGTCTAGAGACTACGTTAGCAATTTAATAAAAAAGGGAATATAGGGAGTATTTATGATTGTCCTTGAGATTTTAGGAATTATAGTAGGTTTTGGTTTTTTAATTTTTATACATGAGTTAGGGCATTTTATTGCAGCTAAAATGTGTAAAGTAAAAGTGCTAGCATTTGTATTAGGTTTTGGGCCTGACATACTAAAAGTTAACCATAATGGAACAAAATATGCAATAAAAGCTTTTCCTTTAGGAGGGGGTGTTTTGATGGCTGGAGAAAACCCTAAAAAAGCTAAAGGTGAAATTGGCGAGTACTTATCGTTAATGTGGTATAAAAAAATATTTATAGCTTTTTTAGGACCTTTTTGTAATTATTTACTTGCTATAATTTTGTTCGCTTTTATTTTTAATATTTGGGGAACGTCAACAATATCTAACAGTTCTAAAATTGGTGATGTTTTAAAGGATTGTCCGGCAGAACATGCAGGACTTATGTCCGGAGATAAAATAATATCTATAGATGGAAAAAGTGTAAGCACTTGGGAGGATTTGTCTAAAAATTTAAAAAGCAAAGCAGGCAAAGAAACTTATTTTGTTGTAGAAAGAGGCTCATATTCTTTTAATGTAGCTATGCTTGTATCAAAAAATCCTGTAACCGGAACAGGAGTTATAGGAATAACTCCTTATGTTACACATGATGACGCAAATTTTTTTAAGTCTGTGTATTTAGGTTCTAAAGTTGTGATTGTTCAGACTCTTATGACTGTAAAATATCTTTATAACGAAATAGTTTCTTTTGAAAAACCTGAGCTTTCTGGTCCTATAGGAATTATGTATATTATAGCTGATGCTACAAAGTCTGGTATTGACGAGTACTTAAAATTACTTGGTATTATATCTGTAGCTCTTGGACTGTTTAATCTTTTTCCTATACCTATGGTAGATGGTGGTATGATAGTATTATTTTTTATTGAAGGAATAATAAAAAAGCAAATAAGCACAAAAGTTGTACAAATTTATAACACTATAGGCTTGTTATTTATTTTGGTTATTTTTATTTTTGCCACTTACAGTGATCTCTTGAGGTTAGGTATAGGAAAGTTGTTCGGCAAATAGTTCTATATTTAAAAGGATGAAAATGTTAAATTCTTATAAGGACAGAATTCAAGAAGTCGATGAATTAAAAAAAGAAATAGGCCAGTATCGTCCATTTAGCAAGGATTTAGTAAATAACTTGCAAGAATATTAGCGTATAGGATTTGTTTACACCAGCAATGCCATTGAAGGTAATTCTTTAACGGAATCTGAGACGAAAATTATTATTGAGGATGGCTTAACGAT
Source organism: Candidatus Endomicrobiellum roisinitermitis (assembly GCA_031287855.1). Taxonomy (GTDB): domain Bacteria; phylum Elusimicrobiota; class Endomicrobiia; order Endomicrobiales; family Endomicrobiaceae; genus Endomicrobiellum; species Endomicrobiellum roisinitermitis. The sequence continues at coordinate 62,512 of JAITSL010000038.1, read as the reverse complement.
TGGCGGAAAATCTATTAGGGATCATAATGAAGCTAATGTTTAGTTTACATACTGGGATAATTACTGTATGAAGTTTTATAAAAGAAATCAAACAAAAAAGATAAATGTAGGTAATGTTACAATAGGAGGCGGTTACCCTATTGCAGTTCAGTCTATGACAAATACAGATACTAAAGACTGGAAAGCTACAGTAAGGCAAATAAAGCAGCTAGAGGAAGTTGGCTGTGAAATTGTAAGAGTTTCTCTTCCAACTATAGAGGCTGCAGAAAATGTAGGTAAAATAAAAAAGCGTATAAAAATACCTTTAGTTGCAGATATTCACTTTGACCATAAAATAGCAATTGAAGCTGTAAAGCAAGGAATAGATAAACTAAGGATTAATCCTGGTAATATTGGTTCTAAAGAAAAGGTTGAATCTGTTGTAAAAGAAGCAAAAAACGCGCGTATTCCTATACGTATAGGAGCTAATGCAGGTTCGTTAAAAATAGTTCATAATTTTGTTGATAACATGTCTAAAGCAAAAGCCTTAGCTAGTGCTGCTATGGAGCATGTTAAAATTTTAGAAAATTTAAATTTTGAAGATATTGTTGTATCTTTAAAAGCGTCAAACATAAATACTACTCTGCAGGCGTATAAACTTTTTGCTTTAAAAAGAAACTATCCTCTACATTTAGGAATAACGGAGGCAGGCTCTCTTTTTAGTGGCACTGTAAAATCTTGTGCAGGTCTTGGAATAATGCTAAACGATGGTATAGGAGACACTTTAAGAGTATCTCTTACGGCAAACCCTATAGAGGAAGTAAAAGTTGCATACTCTCTTTTACAAGCTATGCATTTGCGTAGTACGGGTCTAGAAATTATTTCTTGTCCGACATGTGCAAGATGTAAAGTAGATTTAATAAATATTGTTTGCGAATTTGAAAAAAAAGCTGCTTTAATACAAGGTTTGAAAAAGGTTAAAAGCCCTATAAAAGTTGCTTTGATGGGCTGTGTTGTTAATGGGCCTGGTGAAGCAAACGATGCTGACTTTGGTATAGCTGGTGGTAATGATGAGGCAATAGTATTTAAAAACGGGCAAATTATAGGAAAAGTAAAGTCTGATAAATGGGTTCCTAAACTAATTGATATGTTAAAGACTTGTTTGTCTTAAGGAGTAAAAAATGGCAGAAATTTATTTAACAAGAGATGGTAGGGAAAAATTAATTAAAGAGTTACAAGAGCTACAAAAAAGAAAACCGTTAATTCAAGATGAGATTGCAAAAGCAAGAGAACACGGTGATTTAAGGGAAAATGCAGAATACGATGCTGCAAAAGAAACTCTTACTAAGCTTATGCGCAGAATTGTAGAACTTGACTCTAAAATAGCTAGTGCAAAGATTATAGAAGAACAAAATATAGATCCAGACAAGATTTTTATTGGTGTTACAATAACAATTCAAGACGAAGATGGCGATAATTATGAATATAGAGTGGTAGACTTAGAAGAAGCTGATCCGTCTGCAAGTAAGATATCTGTACAATCTCCTCTTGTACAAGGATTGCTTGGTCATAAAGTGGGCCAGACAGTTGAAGTAGAATTGCCAGCTGGTAAAGCTAAATTTAAAATATTAAAGATTTCAAGATAAATTTTTTAAGAGGAAAGTATGCTGTTTTCTAAAATGTTGATCCCTACATTAAGAGAAGCTCCGCAAGATGCTGATATAGTATCTGCAAAGTTAATGATAAGAGCTGGTATGATACGTAAATTAATGTCTGGGTTTTATGAGTTTTTGCCTTTAGGTCTTAAAGCTTTAAGAAAAGTAGAAAATATTATAAGGGAAGAAATGAACAAAGCTGGTGGACAAGAAGTAGCATTACCTCTGCTATTTCCTAAAGATTTATGGCTTCAGACAGGTAGATGGGACGTTTATGGTAAAGAGCTTTTTAGACTTAAAGACAGAAAAGAATCTGAATTTTGTCTTGCCCCGACTGCAGAAGAAGCTATTACTGACTTAGTTAGAAAAGAAGTTAAATCTTATAAACAATTGCCGTTTATGTTATACCAGTTTGGCACTAAATTTAGAGATGAAATTCGCCCGCGCTTTGGAGTTATGCGTTCTAGAGAATTTTTGATGAAAGATGCATACTCTTTCCATACTGATGAGACAGATTTGGAGGTATATTACAAACAAATGTATGGTGTATACATTAATATTTGTAAAAGGTGCGGTTTTAAATTTAGATCTGTTGAGGCTGCTTCTGGTGCAATAGGTGGGTCGCAGTCTTGTGAATTTATGGTGCTTGCAGATACAGGTGAAGAAGAAATTGCTTGGTGTAACTGTGGTTATGGAGCAAATAGTGAGAAAGCAGAAAGTTTAGTAGCAGTTTCTTATCAAGAGGAAGAACTTTTTGATATGCAAGAAGTTTTAACACCCGAAGTTTGTGCTGTAAGTGATGTGTCGAAATTTTTAAATTTGCCTTATGCAAAATTTATAAAAACTATGGTTTATTTAGCTGATGGATCTCCAATAGTTGTTTTAGTAAGAGGAGACTATGATGTAAACGAGATAAAACTTCAAAATTTGCTTAGAGCAAACGAAGTTGTGCTTGCTGATGAACAAACTATAAATTTTGTAACGAAATCCCCTAAAGGATTTGTTGGACCTGTAGGTCTTAAAGATGTAAAGATAATAGCAGACCTATCTGTAATAGAAATTTCAAATGCTGTCACAGGGGCAAATAAAAAAAAAATTCATATAAAGAATGTAAACTATAACAGAGATTATAGTGCTGATATAGTAGCAGATATTAGAAAAGTAAAAGAAGGTGATATCTGCCCAAAATGTAAAAAAGAAAATTTAAAGTTTTCTAGAGGAATAGAAATAGGTCACATATTTAAACTTGGAACAAAATATTCTAAGTCCTTAAATGCTACTTATTTAGATGTAAATGGCAAAGAAAATCTTATTGTTATGGGTTGTTATGGGATAGGTGTTGCAAGAATACTTGCTGCTACAATAGAGCAGTCTCACGATGATAATGGTATAATATGGCCTGACAATATTGCTCCTTTTGAAGTTGTTATTGTGCCAATAAATTATGCTCATGAACAAACAAAAGAAGTAACCAATAAAATTTATAGAGAATTGTCAGCTAAAGGATTAGATGTTTTAATTGACGACAGAGATGATAGGGTTGGTATTAAGTTTAAAGATGCAGATTTAATAGGCATACCTTACAGAATAACAATAGGACAAAAGGGTTTGTTAAATAATGTCGTAGAGCTTAAGTCTAGAGCTGTTGATAAAAATGCAATTAAACTTTTAAGTCCACAAGATGTTATAAATGAATTATTGAAAATATATAATAAATAATCATGTTTTTATAAAGGAAGTTTTAATGAAAGATTTTTTTAAATTAAAAGAAAATAATACAACAGTATCTACAGAAATAGTGGCAGGTCTTACTACATTTTTTACAATGGCATATATTATTTTTGTAAATCCTGCTATCTTATCTTTAAATCCTGGGATGTCATGGAACAGCACCTTTGTAGCTACAATTTTAACTTCAGCTGCTGGAACTATGATAATGGCCTTTTTTGCCAATGTTCCTTTTGCATTAGCTCCAGGCCTGGGGGCTAGTGCTTTTTTTACTTTTGTTTTGTGTAAACAGATGGGCTTTGTGTGGCAAGAAGCGCTTGCTATAGTTGCTATATGTGGTTTTTTTATTGTTTTAATAACAGTAACAAAGTTGAGAAAGACTATTGTTGAAGCAATCCCTGACTTCCTTAAAGATTCCATAAGTTGCGGTATAGGCTTATTTATAGCATATATTGGTTTTAAAAATGCGTCTTTCTTGAAATTTTTGTCTGATGCCGGAAATTATGTTTTGTTGGATAATGGAAATGTGATTTCAAATAGTCAAACAGTACCGTCTTTGGCTTTGTTTAATAACCCTCACGCATTGCTCGGCCTTATTGGACTTGTGGTAATGATAATACTTTTTGTAAAAAGAGTTAAAGGAGCAATTTTTTTAGGAATATTAATTTCTATTTTTTTTGGCATTCCTTTAGGTCTTGTTGACGGTTCTAAAATAAAATTTTTTGATTTTCATTCTATCATATCAATTAAAGATGTTTCTTTTTGCGCATTTAGCTCTAATGGTGTGGGCATGCTTTTTTCTGATATAAATAAAGTAATACTTACTTTTACAGCACTGTTTGCATTATTACTCTCTCTGACTTTTGACGCTATAGGCACATTTATAGGAGCAGGTAGAATTAGTGGTATTTTTGATACTAAAAAAGAAGGTCAATTGAGTTGTCAAAAAAGGTTTTCGTCAAAGTTTGAAAGGGCTTTTTTTGCTGACGGTGTTGCATCTTGCATAGGCGGCATATTTGGGACAAGTAGTGTCACAACTTATGTAGAAAGTGCTTCTGGCATTTCTGCAGGTGGTAAAACTGGCCTTACATCTTTTGTTGTAGCTATGATGTTTTTATTGTGTCTACCTTTTTCTTCTTTGTTTAATATAGTTCCTCCAGAAGCTACAGCACCTGCTTTAATTATAGTAGGTGTGCTTATGATGTCTTCTGCTTTAAGAATTAAATGGACAGATTATCAAGAAGCAATTCCTGCTTTTTTCACCTTAAGTATCATGACTTTTGCCTTTAATATAAGCTATGGGATAGCTGCAGGATTTATATTTCATTGTATAGTAAAACTAGTTCAAAAAAAAGTAAAAGACATACCCCCAATTTTGGCAGGCACATCATTATTATTTTTAATTAACTTCATTATAATGGCTATTAGAGGATAAGTTAATGAGTTCGAAGGGATACGATGTAGCTATAATAGGTTCAGGCCCTGGAGGATTTAGTTGTGCAGTTAGGGCAGCTCAACTTGGAGCAAAAGTTGTATTAATAGAGAAAAGTTTTATAGGTGGTACTTGTTTAAACTGTGGTTGCATACCTACAAAATTTTTGTGGCAAGCCTTAAAAATAAAGCAAGAAATACAAAAATCTAACATGTACGGACTAAAGGCTAACTTAGAGCCTGTGGTTTTTTCTGACATTGTTGAAAAGAAAAACAAAAACATTTTGAATTTAAGAAAAGGTGTGGAGTCAATACTTTATTCTTATAATGTGGATGTTGTTAAAGGGGAAGCTTTATTTAAAGACACAAACACTTTAACAGTTTCAAGTGAAGATAAAATAATAGAAATTTTTGCAAGTAAAATTGTTATAGCAACAGGAACAAAACCTAAAGAAATAAAAGATTTTAAGTTTGACGGCAACAAAATAATTAGTTCAACAGATATCTTAAATTTTAGAACTATTCCAGAAAGTATGCTTATAGTTGGTGGTGGTGCTATAGGGATAGAGGTGGCTACTATTTTTGCAGGGTTTGGCAGTAAGGTGTATTTAGCAGAATGCCAAACCTGTTTGCTTGAAAAAGAAGATACACAAGTGTCTTTGGAAGTGCAAAAAAATCTGTCTAGACAAGGTGTAGAAATAATGACAGGATGTACAACTGCACTCAATGATATCAATAAATATGAAAAAGTGTTAATTGTTACTGGAAGAACGCCAAATAGCAAATTAGGTTTAGAAATTGTAAAAGTTGAAGTTGATAAAGGCGGCTTTATTAAGACGGACAATTTTTGCAAAACAAATGTAGATAATATTTATGCAGTTGGTGACATAAATGGGAAGAATTTACTTGCCTATACAGCCCAAAATGAAGGTAAAGTTGTTGCAGAAAATATAGTTAGTGGTAACTTTAAAATAGTAGAAAATGATATTATTCCCCAAGTTGTTTTTTCTATGCCTCAGGCAGCTTGGGTAAAAGTGAAAAACTTGTCAAGTTATAAAAATTTATCTTTTGGCAAGTTTTTGTTTACAGCAAACAGTAGAGCTTTTATAGAAAACAAACGAGTAGGGTTTGTTAAATGTGCTGTAGATATTTTAACTAAAAGGCCTCTTGCTTTTTGGGTCGTAGGTGCCTGTAGCGATGAACTTATTCACACAGCTTGTCAAATTTTAAAGAATGGGGGCATTGATATAAAAAGAGAAATGTTTTTTCATCCATCTCTTAGCGAAGGGTTGTTAAATGCTTATGAAGACGCTTTAGGGGTATGTACAGAAACTGTAAAAAAAGTTTAAAAGGACATTTTATGAAACAGACTCCGCTATATAGTTTCCATAAAGAACTTGGCGCAAAATTTATAGAGTTTAGTGGTTGGAGTATGCCTGTACAATACTCTTCTATTATAGAAGAGCATAATGCAGTAAGAACAAATGTTGGTGTTTTTGATACTTCTCATATGGGCACATTTATAGTTAGTGGTAAAGATTCTGAAAAGTTTATAAGTAGTGTAACTCTTGGAAATATTGTAGGTTTGTCAGACAATAAGGCAAGATATTCAATGATGTTAAATGAATATGGCTGCGTTAAAGATGACGTCATTGTTTATAATATTGGCGCTAAATATATGATAGTTGTCAACGCAGGTAACTTAAAGAAAGATTTTGATTGGCTAAACGATCATAAAGTTGGCGATGTTCAGATAGACGATATTAGTAATGAAATTTGTCTTATTGCTTTGCAAGGGCCAAAAGCAGGAAAAGTTTTAAAATATTTAGCTGAGACTGATGTAGGAGGTATAAAATATTTTACAATTTCAAAATTAAAGTTTAAGGCTCTAGAAACAGCTTTTTGTTATGTTGCAAGGACAGGATACACCGGAGAAGATGGGGTTGAAATTTTTATTTCAAAAGGACAAGCAGAAAGTCTGTTTAAAAAACTTATAGATATGTCAGTAAAACCTTGTGGTCTTGGCTGTAGAGATACTTTAAGATTAGAAGCTTGCATGCCTTTACATGGACATGAAATTAGCGAAGATATTAATCCTCTTGAAGCAGGATTTCAAAAAACAGTAAATTGGGACAACAATTTTATTGGCAAAAAAACGCTTTTACAAATAAAAGACAAACCTTTAAGAAAGTTAGTAGCTTTTGAATGTTTATCAGGTATAGCCAGAAATTCTAACGAGGTTGTTTTATATGGTAAAAAAATAGGTTATGTAACAAGCGGATCGTTTTCTCCAACACTTAAAAAAGCTATAGGACTAGCTCTGATAGATTCTAATGTAACTTCAAAAGAGTTAGAAGTGGTACTGTATAATAATAGTAGTAGAAAAATAAGAATTGTGCCAAAGCCTTTTTATAAAAAGTCTGTAATAAACAAAATATAAAAATACTGTTATAAATATTAAAAGAGGACAAGATGAATAAATTAATTTTACTTTTAGGTTTGTTCTGTGGCGCAGTAGCATATTCAGCTGAACAAATGGTTGAAATTTCTGTAGAAATCTCAGAAATAAATGAAGATAAAAGAAAAGAGTTAGGAATAGAATGGCCTAGCGTAATTTCTGTTGAAGAAAGCAATATTCCAGCTATAGTAGAGTCGGGAGCTTTTCTTAGAAAAACTAATTTTTCTACTACTCTTAAAGCTTTAGAAACTAATGGAGCTGCAAAAGTTTTGTCAAAACCTAAACTTATTACAAAATCTGCTACTAGAGCTACTTTTATGGTTGGCGGAGAATTTCCTATAGTTTTAACAGGTCTTGGCACATCCTCTGTGAAGTGGAAAAAGTATGGGATTATGATGAACATCACCCCTAGAATTTTAACCAATAATAAAATAGATATTGTGCTTGATACAGAACTTTCAAGGATAGATAATTCTGTTAGCGTTGCAGGGTATCCTATTATTGCAACAAGACAAGCTTCTTCTCATTTGCAAATAAAAAATGGACAAACAATAATTTTAGCAGGACTTTTAGAAACTTCAAAAGATAAACGTATAAAAGGTATTCCTTTGCTATGTGATATCCCGTTATTAGGAGCACTCTTTAGCACAGTAAATTACATTGATAGACAAACAAATGTTTTAATTTTTGTTACTACAAACCTAATTGAAAATGAATAAAGTTAGAGGACAAACTTTGTTGGAATTTATTCTTGTTTTTGCTGTACTTCTTATAGTAACTTCAGGAATAGTGTCTTTATATAGCAATTTTTGGAAATCTAAATATAAAAAAATTTCCACGCTTTCAGGACTAACATCAAGCGCTTTAAAAGTTTCAAAATACAAAGTTAGCTATGTTAAATGAAATTTGACAAAGGGCAATCTCTACTAGAAGCACTGTTTGTTATTGTTTTTACAACGGTTATAATGTTTGCTTTTTTGCAAGTATGTATTATAACTGTTGACGATATCATTGCAAATGAAGCAGCATTTGTTTCTGCCAGGTCTGCATGTGTGACAAAAAGTAAATTTAGACTTAAAGAAGCACAAGATAGAGCTAAGTCTTATATATTGTTCTTTTATCCTATGGCAATATTTTCAAATAGTAAGTTTACCCCTGCTCATTTTGTTTTTGTAAATAGAAATGATTTCCAAGAAAATCTTTCTGCTTTTAGTACAGAAGATACAAAAGATCAAACATTGTGTGAAGATTTTTCAAATAATAAAAACTTTATAACTCTTTGGAAAGGGAAAAAGAAAACAAAAGATTATTCTGGCAAAGGGTTGTCTAAAGAAACAATAAAAATTTATTATTTCACACGCGTTTTGTTTGGCAGGTTAGTTGCTAAAGGTAATAGTGTTAAAAATAGAAGATACCAATCTGCAAGAAATAGGGTTGTTCCATCACCAGATGAATGTTATTATTTTAAAGCATTTCCAGGAGCAAAAAAGTTTGGGAAATAAATTTTTAAAAAATAATAAAGGACAAACTTTATATTACTTTTTAATTTTTACAATAGTTCTGATTATTAGCTGGGCTATGATGCTAAATATTGCATATCTTATAAGAAATAGAATGGAAATGCAAAACGAAGCAGATTGTATGGCTTTATCTTTAGTTACTTATAAAGCTAGAGTCCTAGACTTTTTAGCTAAAACAAATTATATGATAGGCGCTGTTTTATCTTTAAGTACAAATCCAAGAATAATACAATTGTCATCTTACTCCTCAGACAAAGTAGGTGGATGGCCTGCTATTATGAACCCTAGCTGCCAAAATCCAATTTCAGATGTTTTGCACGATGTGATTAATACAAAGAGAAACAATGGTGTTGAAAGGGTTAAACAAATAGTTGAAATGTTACAAAAAGTTCAAGATATTTCTATAAAAAGTTATTTAGCATATCATTATAGTATGTTGATAAATAAAAAATATAATGTTTTTCTTATCCCTGTAAAACCTGAAAAGAATTTAGGGTTAAAACGCAATTTGAAAGGTATACAATATTATGCTACAAAAAATTACTGTTACTATGTTGATCCTACGACTCATCTTCACTTATTATTAAGAAGCAGATATAAAAAAAGTAAATATTCTTGGTTTGTGCAAGGAGACAAATTTCACGAACAAAAAGTTAAAGTTATTTTAAGACAGAAAAGAGCAAGCAGAAAACCTTTATTTGCAAAATTCTTAAATATATGTTTTCCGGAAATTACAGTCTATTCTGCTGCAACTCCATATAATGTAAAAGGAGCAATGTTTCCTAAAAAAGAAAGTTTTTTTACAGGATCTACAAAGTTGACATCTGCTTTGGTAGAAGCATCATCTGCTATGCAATTTGCTTTAATGTCAAAAGCTTTAGTGCAAGCAGCAGTTTTCCCTCAAGCAGGTCCTTTTGTAGCTTTGGCAGAAGCTGGTTTGTTTATAAATTATGCTGAAAGTAAAAGAGAAAGTATAAAACTACTAACTAATAAAGATAATCCAATAGATGCTTACTTTAGTGCAAAATGTGGTGGTTGGTCTGCTCATTTAGTTCCGTATGATAATGTTTGTGCTGATAACTAATTTTTGCTTATACATATAATACAAATTGGAATCATAAAAAGGTTAAAAAGATTATTTATAAGTTTAGTTTGACCTAGTTTAGAGCTTTATCTACGTTAGTAAGAATGATCCACTAAGATAGTAATCGCAAATAAATATTTTGTGTTCCACCAGCCTTATATTTTTATGTTTAAATCTCTCGTTTTTCCTTAATACCGGTCAAGACTTATCTATCATAATCTGGCATATTTTAAGACTGTATAGTTGCTTGACATTGATTATAGTTTTTATATATGATACCATTCCATCAAGGCCGATGTAGCTCAGCTGGTAGAGCAGCGGTTTTGTAAACCGCAGGTCGTAGGTTCAAATCCTATCGTCGGCTTTTTTAATATTTGATAATTAAGCATTTAAAAGAAGTTATTATGAAGATAAGGTTTAAGGCTAGTTTAAGGGCGCAGCTTGTCGTTTTAGTGGTTGTGATTGTTGTGTTTGTTGTGGTAGTTTTTTCTTCTTTCTTTATTTCTACGTATAAATCCTCTTTTATCCAATCCCTGCAATTAGATACTAAAAGGCAAGCTTATAGGCTTGCTGATTCGGTTGTTAGTGGTATTTGTTTAGGTAGAAATGATATTGTAGAGCATTATGTTGGCAATATAACGCGAGAAAGCGACATTGTATGTGTTGAAGTTTATGGTAAAGATTTTAATAGACTTGCCAATTTTCAAGTGTTGGGTAAGCAACTTGAAAATTTTTTAGCTAGTCGGAAAATGAGTGAAAATGTTGATGTTGTTTTTAAAAAGCAAAAGTCGGTAGAATATTTTTATAAGTATAAAGGGAAAATTAGAGCTTTTGAATTTATATCCCCAGTGGTTTCTTATAAGCAAGAGAATGTAAATGGTGAAGTTATAGGCTTTGTAAGAGTTATTGCATCTTTAAAGAGTATTGACGAGAGGTTATCAAAAATAGTTAAGAGTATTGTTTTGTTAGCAGTTTATATTGTTGTTATAAGTAGCTTGCTATGGGTTATGGCCATAAGAATGTTTCTTGAACCAATAAATAAGATTGTTAGTGTTGCTAAACAAATATCACAGGGCGACTTGTCTAGCAAAGTCCCTATGTTTAAAATAGTAGAATTAAGAATTTTAGCCGTAGCAGTTAATGTAATGTCTAGACATTTAAAGAAAGTTTTAAACGTGTTAGACAATGAAAAAGAGCGTTTATTGGGTGCTAAAAAAAGCTTAGAACTGAAAAACCAATCAATCAAAGATTTAATTGCAAAAGAACGACAGTTGCATGTAGAAATAAAGAAAGAAGAGCGTTTTTACACAATAGGTAAGTTGGCTGGTTCTTTAGCACACGAAATTAAAAATCCTTTAGCAGGCTTGAAAAATGCTATTTATTTTATTTCTAAAGCAGAAAATTTTAGAAATGAAAAGTCAAAAGAAATGATTAGAATATTTACAGATAATATAACAAGAATAAATAACATTTTGACAGAACTTTTAGATTATTCTGAAGTGAGTAATATAAATAAAACTCAAAATTATGTGGACGAATTAGTTAATGAAATTATCAAAGCTACGTGCCTGCCAAGCAATGTAAGTTTGAAAATGGATTTAAAACACATTGCTGTTTTAATTGATGAAAAGAGTTTTGAGAAGATAATACGTCACTTGGTTAAAAATGCTGTAGATGCAATGCCTTCTGGTGGTAAGATTTCTATTAGTGTAGGCAAAGTAGACACTAAGTTAGAATTAAAAATAAAGGATACTGGTGTTGGTATTGACAATGAGATAAGAGGAAAGATTTATGAGCCTTTATATACAACAAAAGTGAACGGAGTAGGTTTAGGCTTATCGATAGTAAAAAGAATTGTAGAATTGCATGAAGGTATAATTCTTATGAACAGTAAAATTGGTGGAGGCGCAGAGTTTAGTATATATATCCCGGGTGTTTTAGGGCCATAAGGATAAAGTAAAAATGCAAAATAAGCCTAATATATTGATTGTAGATGATGAACACTCAGTTAGTTTTTCATTGATAAGTATTTTAATGTTGGAAGATTATAAAGCTATATCAGTAGATAATGGTAAGCAAGCTATAGAAGCTATAAAAAATAATAATTTTGATATAGCTTTTTTTGATATAAGATTGCCAGATATGAATGGTGTTGAATTACTGAAAACAGTTAGGGAGTTTAATAGTAACTTAATTGTTATTATGATGACAGCTTATGCAAACAATGATCTTATAGAAGAGGCATTACAAAAAGGTGCACTTAGATGTTTGAGAAAACCTTTTGAAATTCCAGAAGTGTTAGACCTTCTAAAGAAAATAATTAAAAAGTGATTTTGTTACTTAAATAGCTAATAGTATTTTGTTTGGCTATGGAGGTTTAATGCATGGAAAAAATAAATCAGAAAATCTTTTCTGCTATAAATAAATTTTCTTCTTTTGTATCTCATGAACTAAAAAATTCTATTACAGTTATAAAAAATGCAGCATATTATTTAGAAAATTCTGGGGGAAATTATAGTAAAGTTCAGAAAAAAATGTTTGTATTTTTAAATGAAGAGATAGAGAAAATTTATTTGAAAATAGTTTTGCTGTTAGATAATACTAGAGTTAAATATTTGGATATGCAAGTTGTTGATGTTGGGGGATTTTTGTGCAAAGTACTGGGAAAGAAAAAAGATAAAAAGTTTAATTTTAATATAAATGTAAAGGGTAATATCAAAGTACGTATAGATAAGGATAGATTTAAACAGGCAATATTAATTATAATTGATAATGCCAAATGCGCAATGCCTTGCGGTGGAGATATTTCAGTTGAGGTATATTCTTTAAAAGCTGAAGCTATCATAGAAATAAAAGATTATGGTTGTGGTATGAGCAAAGAAACTTTGAAAAACTGTTTTAATCCTTTATTTACTACTAAGAAGTTTCAATTAGGAATGTCTCTTACTGTTGCAAAGCAGATAATTTTAATGCTAGGTGGAAAAATAAAAGCAACATCTTTAATTAATAAAGGTTCAAAATTTGTAATAAAGTTGCCTAAACTATAAAAAATGAAAAAATTATTTACAAGTAATAAGAAAGCATATTATGATTATAATATTCTTGAAAAGTTAGAAGTTGGACTTGTATTGTCTGGCCATGAAGTTAAATCTATAAGATGTTCAAATGTAAGTTTAGCAGACAGTATAGTTAGATTTCTTAATGAGGAAGCTTTTGTTGAGAATATGTTTGTTGCTCCTTATGAGCAAATATCAACGCATATTATAGATTATGATGCTAAAAGAAAACGTAAACTTTTAATGCATAAGCTAGAAATAAAAAAAATGCATTCTAAAGCTAGAGAGAAGGGCCTTACCGTTATACCTTTAGAAGTGTATACGGGAAATAAAAGTAAAATTAAGCTTCTTATTGGTCTTGCTAAGGGTAAAAAATCTTATGATAAAAAAGAACTTATAAAGAAAAAAGATATTGCTCGCGAAATGGCAAGAGAACATTGATTGTTCAAATTAATGGTTGTCATTATCATACTTAGCTATGAATACATCACAAATAACTTTAGTGCAGTCGTCTGCAGGTTCAGGGAAAACTTATAATCTTGCAAAAAGATATTTATATCTTTTATTGAGTTCAAATAATAATATAGATATAAAAAATGTAATTGCTGTTACGTTTACTAATAAAGCTGCTATTGAAATGAAATATAGAATTCTAAGCTATCTTAAAATGGCTGCTTTGTCGCAAAATACTGGTAATTTTTTTGCTGATTTAAACTTTTCGCGTGAAGAGATATCAAGAAGAAGCTTTTGTATATTAGAAAACATTTTAGAACATTACGATAGTTTTAATATAAGTACTTTAGATAGTTTTAAAAATCACATCTTAAAATCTTGTGCCATAAATCTAGATATTTCACCTAATTTTAGTATCGAACAAGACTATAGCAAAAATCTTAAGTTTGCTTTAGAAGCGTTTCTATATAAATCAAATAATTCGGAAAACATTAAAAATATTATTTTAGAGTATTTAACTCAATATTTAACAAACGATATAGACTGGTTTGCAAAAGATAATATTTATAATGAAGTAGAAAAAGTATTTAAAAAGTCTGGGAATATTGGTAAAGAGATCAGTTTTTTAAAAAATAATAATTTTGGTAAAGAATTTTATTTAAGAATAGACCTTATAATGAACAAAATTAAAGATATTTCTAAAAAATTAGTAAGTTTACAAGTTAATGGTCATTTTGTTAAAGCTATTGATAAAATTTTATTAGAAGGGCCAAAAGTGTTTTTTTCTATGAACATTCCTACTAAGTTTGCTTGTGAGAATTTGGAATATAAAAAAAATGCGGAAATATCTTTAGAAGCTAATTTTTTTTGGAAAGAAATTCATAAGAGCATAAAAGATTTGTGTAATTTTTATATGCAGAATTATTATCAAATTTATTCTTATATATATTATGAAGTGGTAAAAGAATTTGACATTAAATCTAAAAAAGATGCAATAGTGTTTTTAAATGAGATTAACAAAAAAACGATCAAAATTTTCAAAAATAACAACATTATTATCCCTGAAGTATATTATAGGTTGTCTGAAAAATATAAACATTTTTTAATAGACGAGTTTCAAGATACAAGTTTTGTGCAGTGGATTGGTATTAAAAGGTTTATAGAAGAAAGTTTGGCCGCTGGAGGCACATTGTATTATGTTGGCGATCTTAAACAGGCTATATATTCTTTTAGAAGTGCAAAACCTGAACTTTTTTACATGGTGCCTAAAGACTTCCCAGCTAGTTCAGTAAAAAAAGAATATTTAGAGACAAATTTTAGAAGCTCAAAAGAAATAGTGTCTTTTAATAATGAGGTCTTTTCTTTAGGTAATTTGCAAAAGTTTTTAAATACTGTTTACAAAGACATTGATGTTGAAGTAGATTTTGAAGAATTCTTAAACACATATAAGTTTTCTTGGCAAAAAGTAGTGTATGATAAAGAAGATGGTCATGTTGAAATAGATTTAATAGACAAAGATTGTCAAGATGTTGAAGAAAAAACAAAACAAAATTTTATCAAATGTATACATGAATTATTAAGCAGGTTTGATGCAAAAGATATAGCTGTTTTGTGCAGATCTAATGATGAAATACTCGATGTTAGTTCTTGGCTTTTAGAAGAAAATATAGAAGTAGAGTCCTCTCAAACTCTAAACATTCAAAACAACGATATCATAAAACAAATAATTTCTTTTTTTGTTTTTATAAACTCGCCAATTGACGCTTTAGCGTTTTCTTCTTTTATTATGGGAGATGTTTTTAGCAAAATATCTAATATTAGTTCAATAGAGCTTGAACTGTTTATTTTTAAAAATAATAAAGAGAATAAGTCAGGTTTCTTATATAAGCTTTTTAAAGATAAATACGAAATTGTATGGAATAAGTATTTTGAATATTTCTTTGTAAAGGCTGGATTTATTCCTGTTTATGAACTTGCTCTTTTGATTTTAGAAAAATTTGAAATTTTAGAAAATTATCCAGATTCTAAAGCTTTTATTATGCGTTTTCTTGAACTTGTCAAAGAGTTCGAATCGCAAAAGGCTGGACTTGGAAACTTCTTAGAATATTTTTATAGTTTGTCTAAACAAGAAGATTGCCTGTATCTAAAGAATGCTTTTGGTAATGGAATAAAAGTTATGACTGTGCACAAATCTAAAGGATTACAATTTCCGGTTGTGGTTATTCCATTTTTAAAACTTGCTACAAATAGTATAGATAAACCCTATTTTGACGATTCTAAAGAAGAAATAGAACTTCTTAACATATCAAAAAATATTACTAAATTTTCGTCTAAAGCCAAAAAAATTTATTATAAAGAAAAACTAGATAGTTTATTGTCTGAGATTAACATATTATATGTTTCGATGACAAGAGCAGAATATGAAATTTATGCAATAGTTCCTCCAAAAGCCGGAACTTCAAACAATTTGGCTTTTATACTTTTTGATAATATTAATTTTAAGAAAGGGAATAAACAAAAGTATAATATTGAACCAATAAAAAATAATTATATTTATGACACTTTTGACAGTGGGTATAAAGACATTTCAACCAATCTTATAAATAAAAAAAATACAATAGATGTAAATGATGTAAAAAAGAAAGGTATAATTTTACATTATTGTCTTTCAAAAATTGAAATTTTAAATAATAGCAGCTTAGATGCTGCTATTAATGAAGTTTTTTTATTTGCTAAAAGAAAGTTTCCTTTTGATGATTTAAGTTTTTTAAAAGAAAAATTGAAAAAAATATTTTCCTCTAAACTTATTTTAGAGTTATTTAATTGTAAAGGGGCTGTTTATAATGAGAAAGAAATCGTAAGTTCTCTAGGGGAAATTTTTAGAGCAGATAAGTTGATAGAGTCTGGTAACAAAATTTTAATTGTAGACTTTAAAAGTTCAGATTACAATTTTCAAAAAAATAAAGAACAACTACTAAACTATGCTTTTTTAATAAAAGAAATTTACCCAAACAAAATTATAAATTCTTATATTATAAATATGGAAACTGCAACATTGATGCGAATTTGAAGTTTGCTTAAGTAAGGAAATAAAATGTCACAAATAATTAATATTGACAGTTGTGAAAATATTATTAATTTTACGGCTAATTACGTTGCTGACTCTTCAAATAAGCTTGTTTTAATTAGTGGTGGCAAAAGACCTTTTTTATTTATAAAAAAACAGTTAGCAAACATTAAACAAGCTGCGTTTTTCTCTCCAGAATGTTATACTAATGACGAGTTTATTGAATCTACAATTTTTGATAATACAAGCTTTACAAAAGTTTCTGATTTGGAAGCCGCTTTTATTATTTTTGAAATAATAAAAAAACACTTTCCTTACCTATTAAAAGATAAACTTTCTTTTGTATCTTTTGTCGATTGGGCTTTTGAAATTTTATATTTTATAGAACAATTAGATTTGGAAATGGTTTCAGGAGATAAACTTAAAACAATAAAAGCAAATGCTGAGATTGGGTATGATGTTCCTGAAAGTATCAATGAGCTTTTAAAGAATATCTTTCAAATAAGAGAAGTATTTCATGAGACTTTAGATAAAACGTTAAAAATTACTAAAGGGTACAGTTTTTTAAAAGCGGTTTCTTTTAAGGCGAGCATTTTATCAAAAGGATTTGATGAAATAATATTAATTACACCTTTTTATTTATACAAAACTGAACAAGCGATTTTTAAAAAACTATATAATGCATCTAACCTTAGCATATTTACACAAGGTAACCCTAAAGAATATAGTATCTTAGAAAATTTGTATAGACAGTTTGGGCAAAATATTGTAAGTGGAAAAACCAAAAAAAGTGATTATAAATTAAATATATACTCTGCTTTTGATGATCAGTCTCAAGGAGCTTTACTTAAAAACCTTATTTGGCAATATTCTGACAAACAACTAGATAAGACGATAGTAATTGTTCCTGATTGCCAAATTTTACAAGCAGTTGTGTCTGAGGTTTCTGGTGTTACAGGCAAATATAATATTGCTGCTGGGTACCCTATTTCTAAAACTGCTGCATATTCTTTACTTGACAGTGTTATTGAAGCACAACTGTCTAAAAAAGGGGACTATTATTATTCTAAAGATGTAATAAAAACGCTTGCTAACCCTCTATTTAAAAACATGAGATTTTTTCAAGATAGTTCTATGTCTAGAATTGTTGTTCATAAAATAGAAAAAGCTTTAGAGGAGTCTTCAGGTACTAGTTTAAGTGGTAAAATGTTTGTATCTTTTCAAGAAATATTAAACGATACAGATTTAATAAAAGAAATCAGTTTTTCTGTAACTAAAGTTTTAGGACAAATTTCTAATCAAAATATTGTAAGCATATTAAGTGAAATATGGGCAAGTTTTTTTTCTTCTTGGGAAAAAGTGGACAGTTTATATTTACTTTCTGATGCTATTTCTACGTTTTTAGAGAAAGTCTATCGTTTAAGTGCTACTGCTAGCTATCCATTAAATGTAGAGACTATAGATGTTTTACTTTCTGTATCGAAAGAAATAAAATTTGGCGATTTATGTAAAGTGAAATTTGATAAACAAGAACTATTCAGTCTTTTTAGAAAAATAATTAAAGATAAGAAAGTTGTTTTGCCAGGCTCTCCATTAAAATCTTTGCAAATTTTAGGCCTTTTAGAATCTAGGAATCTTTCTTTCGAAAATGTTTTTATTGTAGGGATGAAAGATTCTTCCTTGCCTGCAATAAAGAGAGAAACGTCTCTTATTCCAAAAGATATAATGTACGCTTTGGGCATTGAAATTACAAAAAAGGAGTATGAAATACAGAAATATCATTTTAATAAAATTATATCTGGAGCTAAAAATGTAAACCTTATCTATCCTGATAATGATAAAGACGAAAGAAGTAGGTTTATAGAATCTATCATTTGGGAAAAGCAACTTGCGCAAAAAGATATTAACGCTATAAATGTGTCTAAGTTTGTTTTGCCAAAATTTTCTCTAACACAGTCTTTGAAAAAAAAATATAGTAAAACTAAAGAAATTAAAGAATATCTTGCAAAGCTACCTTATACGTATACTAAAATAGATACTTATTTGAATTGTAGATTAAAATTTTATTTTATGTATGTGCTACTTTTAGATAATAATAAAGAAGTTGGACAAGAAATTAGTGCAAGTAGTATAGGAAGCTTCATACACGACTTTTTAAAAGAGACATTCTATGATGGTTTAACTTCAGAAGATGTTCAGAGCACAACTTTTGAAAAATATTTTTTAGATACTTTAAAGAATAAATTTAATGAGTGTGCATCTTTTAAATTTAGAGAAGATGCATTTATGATACAAGAAGTGTTAGTACATAGAATGAAAATGTTTTTACATAATGAAAAATCTCGTCAGTATAGAATTTTTGCTTGTGAAAAAGGTTATGCTTCAGATATTGTTTTAAAATCAAATAATATTTATACTTTAGAAAGCAGAATAGATAGGATAGATGAGTTTGACAATAACTTTAGTATATTTGATTATAAAACTGGCAATGTAAAAGCTAATATTGTTAGTAGGAGATACTTTGAAAATTTAAAAATATTTAATAGGCAAGATATAAAAAAAGCTATCACTTCGCTACAACTTCCAATGTATAAGTACATATTTGAAAAATCTACAGGTCTTAAAAGTTTTACTTATGGGGTTTATGATATAAAGAAAGCTGATATTAATTTATTTCCTCAAGAAGATGAAATTTATGCAAAATGTTTAGAGATTATTAAATTTTTAATTGACGAAATTAACCAAGAAGATTATTTCGAATTTGATAAAAATGATAGTACAAATTGTAAAACTTGTAAATATTTTTATATTTGTAGATAGAAAAATAGATTTCTTTTCTATTTTTTGTATTCCCTTAAGTATATTAATTCTTATTTGATTAATTAGAATTTCCTTAATAATCAAGATTAATGTTTATGCAAAAATTATAGTACATTACCAGATTTGCATAAATTATTTGTATTTATTAAAATAATTTATAACTAGATTTACCCGCAATGGATTTAGAATAACAAGTCAAACACTTATTTTGGTAAGAGGTACTGCAATGTATAAAGACAGAACGCTCAAGAATACTGTTTTACGAGCTGAAAAAAGCTTTAAGGTTATCTTAATCACAGGCATGAGGCAAACTGGGAAAACAACTTTTTTAAATAATATTTCTCACAAAAATAGAAGGTACGTGACCTTAGATGACCCCAAAAATTTTTTGCTGGCAAAAAAAGAACCTGAGATGTTTTTTCAAAGATTTCCTCCTCCTGTTTTTATAGATGAAGTTCAATATGTCCCAGAATTATTTCCATATATTAAAATGCTAGTTGATTCTTCTGATAAAACAGGTCAAATTTTTATGACAGGATCTCAACAATATTCTATGATGAAAAATGTTACAGAAAGTTTGGCAGGCAGAGTTGCAATAATTGACATGCTTGGATTTTCTATTTATGAAAGAGAAAATAAAGGACTATTGCAAAAGCCCTTTTTGCCAAATATTATGTCAAAAGAAATCTTAAAACACAACCTTATAGCTGATACTTATAAAATTATTTGGAGGGGGATGTATCCCCAAATAGTGAATAAACCTTCTTTAAATTGGGAACTTTTCTATAGTTCATACTTAAAAAGTTATTTAGAAAGAGATGTTAAACAACTTTCTAATATCATAAACGAAAGTCATTTTTTAAAATTTTTGAGCATTGTTGCGGCTCGTACAGCTCAAGAATTAAATATTACAGAAATAGCAAAAAGTTCTGAAATTACAGTACAAACTGCTAACAATTGGTTTTCAGTCTTAGAAGCTTCTGGAGTTATTTTTCTATTAAAACCGTATTATAAAAATATTACAAAACGATTTGTAAAACGACCAAAAATATATTTTACAGATACAGGGATATGCTCATATTTAACTGAATGGTCTAGTGCTGAAACTCTTGAAAAAGGAGCAATGAGCGGAGCAATTTTTGAAACTTTTGTAGTAAATGAAATTGTTAAATCTTATAAACATAATGGCAAAAATCAAGCCTTTTACTACTACAGAGATTCTAATCAAGTAGAAATTGACTTATTAATTTCTCAAAATAGATTATTTTACCCTATAGAAATAAAAAAGACTACTAATCCCAGGAAGGAAGATATAAAAGCTTTTGATACATTATCGCAATTTGAAAAAATAGGATATGGTTCTTTGATTTGCTTAACAAGTCAAAGCTATCCTCTTACTAAAACAGCAAATGCCATCTCCATTTGGAATATATGACTTTAAGTTAAAATTTTAACTCTTGACTTGACCGGTTTTAAGGAAAAAGTATAAATGCTGACATATACAAAATTATAATTTTTGTGAAATGTTGCTTATAGCTTTTATTCTTTCTAAAACTGGTGGATGAGAATATTTTAAAAATACTTTGAATTTGTGTGGGTAAAGATTAGAAAGGTTATCCACCGACAATTTTTTTAGTGCAGTGACCATATCTTGAGGGTGCTGATATGTTGTTGTTGCATAAGCGTCGGCCTCAAATTCGTGTTTCCTAGAAAAATAACTACTTATAACAGAAAGTATTAAAGAAATTGGAGAGTACAAAAATGCAAAAAATATCATTCCTGCATATATTGGCTGAGAGGTTAATAAAAATGCTTTATACAGCCAGGCCTTATTGACAAAAACAGATAAAATGTACAACATTAGGCCTGTAGAAACAAAAGAAAAAATCATATGTTTTATTATATGCCCTAACTTAAAATGTCCCATTTCATGTGCTAGAATGCTTGTAAGTTCTTCTACACTGTGCTTTTGTATAAGCGTGTCAAACAACACTATTCTACGATATTTCCCAAAGCCTGTAAAAAAAGCGTTTGATTTATTTGAACGTTTTGAGTTGTCCATTTTGAAAAGGCCTTTCATTTTAAAATTTTCCTTTTTTGCGTATGTTTCAATGGAAGTCTTTAATGGGCCATCTTCTAACGGAGTATACTTGTTAAATAGTGGCATTATGGCCACAGGAGCTATAAAAGTTAAAAAAAGTTGAAAAATGATGACTGTTATAAATGCATAAATCCAAGCTAAGTTTGAGGCATTTGTGAAGAACCATAGTATTAGAGAAAACATTATGGAAAATATTGATAGGGTTATAACTTGCGATTTTATCCAATCGAATATAAAGATTTTTAAGGACATTCTGTTAAAACCAAATTTTTCTTCTATAATAAATATAGAATAAAGAGACAGAGGTATTTTAATAATTTCAGAAGCTAAAAGTAAAATATTTGCAAAGATTAAAGCTGTTATGATATTACCAAAGCCAAAAGATATGGCTACATTGTTTACGTAGCTAAACCCACCTAGAGCTATAAAAATTATTTGAATAATTAGAGTAATTGATGAAGAAATTAAAGAAAAGTTGGTATTTGCTTTAAGATATCTTTGAGATTTCTCATATTTTTCTTTATCGAAATAATTTGTAAACTCTTTTGGTATATCGTTTGTTATATTTTTAACATTTAACAAATCTGCAACTGCTTGGATAATATAAACAAAAACTATAAAAGATAAAATTAAATAGGTATAAATATTCATCGCTTTCCCCAAAAAGTTAATTTGTTTGTATTGTAGCATTTTTATATAATTAAATGCATGTCGGTTGGGAGGTTATATGGATTTTGATAAGTTAGAGTTTTTTCATATAGGTGTATCTGTAAAAAAAATCAAATAACTGATAAGTCAAAATATGCTCCATTATATTAAGATGTACACACAAGATGGTATAAATTCTTTAGGACTTTATTACAGTATCATGCTTTTGATGAAGGGTCTAGCTTAAATAAAAGGATTAGAGAAAACATGCACATTGCTTTTAAAGTTAACGATATAAGAAGAAGCTCTAAAAGGCAAAGAAATAGTAAGGCCACTTTATGAGCCGCTTAAAAAAGGTTGTAGGTGTGCAATAATATTAGTAAATGATGTGTTGATAGAGTTATTAGAAACGAGTTTGTCTGAAGAACAAATATGCAATGACGATGAAACTTTAAATAACGGTATTTTGTATAAAAATGAAAAATAAAAATCCTTTTATAACTATTGAAGGCGGAGAAGGGTCTGGAAAAACTACACAATCACTACTTTTAAAGAAGTATTTAGAACAAAAAGGCTATAGTGTTGTACTAACTAGAGAGCCAGGTGGGACTGTTCTTTCAGAATATATTAGAAATATAATTTTAGACCCAAACTCAAATCTCACATCAGAAGCAGAGTTGTTTTTATATGAAGCTGCAAGAGCTCAACATGTACGAGAGCTTATTATACCTTCTCTAAAAAAAGGGGCAGTTGTTATTTGTGATAGGTTTACAGATGCTACTGTAGCCTATCAAGGATATGCAAGAAAATTAAACATTTCTCTAATAAATAAACTTAACAGTGCTGCTTCTTTTGGAATTAAGCCAACAATAACTATATATTTAGATATTAATCCTCTAAAAGGGGTAAATAGGGCTAAATATTTAAATAAAGAATTTTATGGCCTGCAAGGGGATAGGATTGAAAGAGAGTCTTTAAAGTTTCACGAAGATGTAAGAAAAGGATATTTAGAACAAGCAAAAAAGTATCCTAACAGAATTAAGATAGCTAAAACTCAAAATTCGCCACAGCAGACGTATAAAGTGATAAAAAAAATTATAGATGCGATTTTATAATGTTTGATAATATTTTAGGACAAAAAAAAGTAAAGCGAGTACTTAAAGAGCAAATGAAAAATAATAAAATTGCTCACGCTTATATTTTTATGGGACAAGATGGTGTTGGCAGACGTTTAATGGCACAAGAGTTTGCAAAAACGATAAACTGTAGACTAAATGATTTTATGACTACAGGTGTTGGTGCTTGTGGTAAATGTGTATCTTGTCAGAAAATATCAAAAGGTGTTAATCCAGACCTACACTTTATAGATTTTATAAAACAAGCAGAACTTCAAGATGAAGATATAGAAAAACAGAAAGTATTAAAAATAGAAACATTAAGATATATGCAAAAAGAGATTGCAACCAAAATTCACGAATCAAAATGGAAAGTTTTTGTAGTTGACCCAGCTGAAAAAATGAACGTTGCAGCAGCAAATTCTTTGCTTAAAACGCTTGAAGAGCCTCCAGAAAATACGGTTATAATTTTAATTGCAAAGCATAAAGAAACTATACCTAAAACGATAGTATCGCGTTCACAAGTGTTGTTTTTCTCTCCGCTAGAGCAAAAGGAAATAAGTTCTTGGCTTATGTTAAACAAGTCTTTAAATTTTGACTGTGCAAGTGAAATTGCTAATCTTAGTGAAGGTTCTTTAAGTAATGCAATAAAACTTTTAGAAGAAAATCAAAAAGAAAATTCGTCTTTGTGGCAAAAACTAAAAACTGAAAATCTTACAGTTGTAAATATTTTAGAAATTTCAAAAGAAGCTGCTAAAGATGGTGCTTTAGAATGTGTAGATAGTATGATTGCTCAAGCAAAAAAAGATTTTAGAGTGTTGCCACAAGAAACTTTAAAGTCTTTAGATTTGTTAAATACGTATAGAGTTTTAATATTAAAGAATGTAAACGCGCAAATAGTTTTAGATAATTTGTTTTTGGACTTGTATGATTTAAATAAAAAAAGTAGTAGTTAATGGAGACTATTATGGCAGTGATTGTAGCAATAATGGTTAGAAGAATAAAAGATAAAATATATGCAGATGCAGGTAAAATTAATTTAAAACTAAATGATAAAATTATAGTTCAAACAGAGCACGGTGCTGAGCATGGAGTTGTGTATGAAATAGTTAAAGATTTTATAAAAGGTAAAGACTCTTTAGGTAAAGTTTTAAGGAAAGTGACAGATGATGATAAAAGAAAATTAGCTGATAATCAAAGAAGAAATTTGAGAGCTCAAGTTACAGTATCGCAAAAAATTAGAGAACATAAATTAGATATGAAGCTTACTTGTGTTTCTTACACTTTTGACCGTTCAAAACTTTTCGTTTACTATACATCTGAAACAAGAGTTGATTTTAGGGGATTGATTAAAGATTTAGGACATGTTTTAAAAACAAGAATACAAATGGTTCAGATAGGTGTCAGAGATGAATCTAAAATGATAGGTGGTATAGGTACTTGTGGGCAAGTGTTGTGCTGTACGAGCTTTTTAAAAGATTTTAATTCTGTAACAATAGATATGGCTAAAGAACAAGACTTATCTTTAAACACGTCTAAACTTTCTGGACTTTGTGGTAGGCTTATGTGTTGTATAGCTTATGAAAATGACACTTATAAAAATATTAAAAAGAAGTTGCCAGAATTAGGTTCAATTGTTTTTGTTCCTGACGGGAAAGGTAAACTAGTTGCAATTGACTGCATAAAAGAACGCATAAGTGTGGATTTTGGTGACAAGTTTTTTAAAATATTTAAAATTGAGCAAATTAAAGATGCTAATGGTAATGGCAGCAAATGAAATTTTATATTACAACTCCAATTTATTATATTAACGATATACCTCACATAGGGCATTCCTATACTACAATTGCAGCAGATGTTTTAGCAAGGTGGAAACGTTTAAATAATTATGATGTGTTTTTTCTTACTGGTACAGATGAACATGGTGTAAAAATTGCTAAAGCTGCAAAAGAAAAAGGGGTTTTACCTCAAGATCTTTGCAGTCAAATGAGCGCAAAGTTTAAGGAAGCTTGGCAACTTTTAAATATCTCTTATACAGGCTTTATTAGAACAAGTGAGGCTCGACATTTTAAATCTGTAGAAAACATAGTACAGACATTATTTGATAAGCAGCTAATATTTAAGAAAAAATATGAAGGTCTCTATTGTATCGAATGCGAAAGATTTTACGCTGCTAAGGACTTAGATGAAAATGGCTGTTGCTTGCTGCATAAAACAAAACCTGTTTTGCAAGCTGAAGAGAATTATTTTTTTAAACTTTCTACATTTAGTGGCAAACTTTTAAAAAGAATAACAGATCTAACTCATAAAGAACATATACAAATTCAACCAGAAGAACGAAAAAACGAAATTATAGGCAAATTAAAACTTGGCTTAGAAGATATAAGTATTTCAAGAACTGCTATAGACTGGGGTATACCTTTACCTTCTGATAAAAGTCAAACTGTGTATGTGTGGGTTGACGCTTTAATAAACTACTTGACAGGAATAGGATTTCCTAATGAGGAGTTTAAAAAGTATTGGCCAGCAGATGTGCATTTGATGGCTAAAGATATTTTATGGTTTCACAGTGTAATATGGCCGGCTATTTTAATGGGAGCAGAGCTAGAACTTCCTAAGAAAATATATTCGCACGGTTTTTTTACTTTAAATGGCAATAAAATGTCTAAATCTTTAGGCAATGTTATTTCTCCAGAAGAACTGGTTAATAAATATGGAGTAGATTCTACCAGATACCTTACAGTTACACTTATTCCTTTAGGTCCAGATGGAGATATTTCCTGGGAAGGGCTTACTTTAAAATATAACACAGACTTGGCTAACAATCTAGGGAACTTACTTTCTAGAACACTTAAAATGGCAGAAAAAAATTTTGATAACATTGTTCCACAAACAGAACCTAATTTGTGTCTTGCTAAGCAAATAAATGACATTTTAAAAGAAAATTTTGTTTATAATATGGAGAATATTCAACTTCATAAAGCTTCCGAAAACATACAAAGTGCAATTACTTTTGTAAATAAACAAATAGAGCAAGATGCGCCTTGGAAACTTGCAAAAATAGATAAATATAAATTGGCTTCTTGTATTTACTCTTATTTACAGGCTATTGATATTATTGCAATGTACTTGTTGTGTTTTATGCCAGGAATTGCGCAAAAAATATGGCTTTCTACAGGTGCAAGTGGTAATATAGAAGAAACAGCAAAAAAATATTTTGCTGACTTTAATATCCCAGCTGATGGTTTTTCTGTTATAAGCTCAAAACTTGAAAACCCGGGAATACTATTTCCTAGAATATCTTAAATATTTAAAAGAGAATGAAATGATTATAGATACACACGCACATATTGCAGATGTAAAATTTGACAACGATAGGGAAGATGTTATAGAAAGGGCCTTTAATTCAGGGTTAAGTAGATTAATAGAAGTTTCGTGTGAAATGTGTTATTGGTATAAATCTCTAGAACTTATAAAGCAAAATAATATTTTTGCGTCTTTTGGCATTCATCCTGTCGATGTTTTAAAAGGTGTTAAAAGTGACTATGAAAAATTAGAAACTTTAATTCAAAATGAAAAATGTGTAGCTGTTGGTGAAATAGGCTTAGACTATCATTATGATAATTCCAAAAACAATATTGATGCTCAAAAGGAATCTTTAAAAGTTCAACTTGATCTTGCAAAAAAGTATGGTAAGCCAGTTATAATACATTGTAGAGACGCTTATGATGACATGATTGAATTTATAAAAAAACAGTCTTTTATGTCTAAAGGTGTTATACATTGTTTTTCTGGCAGTTTGGAACAAGCAAAAATTTTTGTTGATTTGGGTTTTTATCTTGGTATTGATGGCCCGATTACTTATAAAAACTCTGATATTTTAAAAGAAGTTGTTAAGAACATAGAAATAGATAAGCTGTTAGTAGAAACAGATTGCCCGTATCTTGCTCCACAAAAATATAAGGGAACTCGTAATGAACCTTCTTATATGATAGAGATTGTAAAAGAAATTGCAAGTATAAAAAATATGGATGTAAATGAAATAGAAAAAGTAACAAGTCAAAACACTTTAAGCTTATTTAAGGAAATTAAATGAATAAAATATCTTATGTTTTTGAAGATAAATTGTACTTGAATATAACAAATAAATGTATGATGTCCTGTCCTTATTGCATAAAGCATAAATGGGAAAATACATTTTGTGGTAACGATTTGAAGATAAATAAAGAGCCTAATGTAAAAGAAATTATAAATTCAATTGATGACCCTAAAAAATATAATGAAATAATTTTTTGTGGGTATGGAGACTGTTTAGTTAAGCCAGATATTGTAAAAGAAGTTGCAAAATGGTTGAAAGGTCAAGGAGTAAGTGTAAGGATCAATACTGCAGGGCTTGCAAACTATTATCACGGTAAAAATATTTTAAAAGACTTAGAAGGTTTAGTTGATACTATTTCAATAAGTTTAAATGGGTCTAGCCCTAAAGAACATAATGATATAAACAAACCAATGTTTAAAGAAAAATCTTTTGATGAAATATTAAATTTTATTTTGGAAGCAAAAAAATATGTCCCAGAAGTTATTATAACTGCTGTAAGATTTCCTGATTTTGATGTCTCAAAAGTTAAAGATTTAGCAAAAAAACTTGGCGTTAAGTTTAGGGCGCGCCTTTACTTAAGCGAAAATGAAAAATAAATCTATTTTGAAAATTTTGAATCTTAGTTTTGTGGCACTACTTTTATTTGTGCTACAAAAATTTTTGTTTACAGTTTTTTTGTATAGACAAAAAGCTTATATAAGTGTAGACAATAAAATTTACCAAGTTATTCCTTATAAAAGCATACCGTTGAAAGATATTTTAGCTAAAAACAATATTGTACTTAGCAAAGATGATATAATTTCTTACAATTTAGAAAAACCAATTAAACCTCTCTTAAAAATAAAAATTGTTCGTGTTACAAAAGAGCAAAAACAAGTAAAAGAAAAAGTACAATTTAGAGTGATTTGGAAAAGGCAGTACAATTCAAACTTAAGAAATGTAGAATTGCAAAAAGGTGTGCAAAAAGATATTAGAAAGACAATAAATCAAGTTTTTTATGATAATATTTTTCATAATGAAGAAGTTGTAGATGAGAAAATTGTGTCAAAAGAATATTGTCGAGTGGTATTGTTATCTTCATCTAATAATATAGAAAAAATTTATGATCTACCTAAATTGAAAAGAATTGAAGTTATAGCAACTGCCTACTATCCAGGCGATCCTCTTGCTTGGGGAGATGGTACTGTAACAGTTTTAGGACAAAAAATGCAAAGAGGAATAGTGGCTGTTGATCCTAAAGTAATACCTTTAAAAACGAGACTTTTTATATCCGGGTATGGGTATGGGTATGCTGGAGATACAGGCAATCTTATAAAAGGTAAACGTATAGATTTAGGCGTAAACAATGAAAAAGAAGAAAAAGCTTGGATGTTTAGGAAAGTTACAGTATATATACTTGAAGAGTCAACAACTTATTGATATTTTGTGTGTATTTTATGTGCCGAGGATGGGACTTGAACCCATACGCCGCCAAAGCGACTCGAGATTTTGAGTCTCGCGTGTCTGCCATTCCACCACCTCGGCTTTTAAAAAAAACGTTTGTTTTAAAAAGACCTACTTAATTCTATAATAAAACAGTTTGTAAGTCAATTTTTTTAAGACGATATAGGTGTGGTAATTAAAATTCAAACACATAAGAGATTTACAGTCACTTGACATAGAAACAGTTAAAATGGTTTAGTTTAGACTCTTGTCTCTGTTACTAGAGCAATCGCAATAAACATTTAAACAAATTAGCAAACTAGCAAAATGAAAATACAAGAAAGACATAAATGAATTTTGCTTCAAACAGAGCTAATTTGAAGTATTAAATGTTTATTGCTCATAAGCTGCTCTTTGAGGTAACTCCTAGAAGGTTCTAAAACTAGACCAAATTAGGGGAGGGGGTAATTGCAAAATGTTTCAGAATTTGATAATAGTTAGTATTATTGTTTTAGCAGTTGTGCTTTTAATAAAGCGCATAACAAAAGGTAATTGTAACGGTTGTAGAAAAAATAAAAAAGATTCCAGTAGCCAAAGTAATTGTTTGTTTAAAAAATAATTGCAGGAGGTTTTTTCTATGAAGCGTTTGTTTTCGTCTTGCATTTTGTTATCTTTTATAGTTAGTCTGTATACTCCCACTTTTGTAAATGCTTGCACAACAATGATTGCTACAAAAGGTGCAACTACAGATGGAAGTACTTTTGTAGCTCATAGCGACGACAATGACCTGTCAGATCAAAGTATTATTTATGTCCCAGCTAAAGATTGGCCAAAAAACGCAAAAAGACCAGTTCATGGTAGTGCAATAGCAAATGGAGACCTCCCAAGATTTAAAGATTTTTCCGAGCCTCGTTTAGTGGACCCTTCTCGTTCTCCAGATTATGCTAATCCAGGGTATCCAAAATCTATACCTCTAGGTTATATTCCTCAGGTGCCACACACATATGCATATTTAGATGGTAATTACGGTATAATAAATGAGTATGGCCTTATGTTTGGAGAATGCACAGATGGTGCTAAAGTTACAAATAATCCAGAACCTGAAAAACGCATATTTTATTCCTCAGAGCTTTCCAGAGTAGCACTTGAACGTTGTCAGACAGCTAGAGAAGCCATACAACTTATAGGCGAACTTATAGAAACGTATGGATATTATGGCACTGGAGAGACTCTCCCTGTAGCAGATTCTCAAGAAGCTTGGGTTATAGAAATGGCTCCTTCCCCGGAAGGAACTGGTGGGCTTTGGGTAGCCCAACGTGTGCCAGATGGGGAACTTTTTGTTGCAGCTAATGAGTTTAGAATAAGAGACATAATACCAGGTAATCCAGATCAAATGTATGGCAAAACTCTTTTTGATGTTGTAGAGCGTACAGGTATTCGTAGTCCTAAAAACAAAAAGAAACCAATGGATTGGTTGACAACTGTAAGTAAAGGAGAGTATAGCCATCCATACTATTCTTTACGTAGAGTTTGGAGAATTTTTTCTTTAGTGGCACCTTCTTTAAAGCTTTCACCTTGGGTACAAGATGGTACGACAAGAGCTTACCCGTTTTCTATTAGACCGGACGCAAAGTTAGATCTTTCTGACATAAAAAAGATTTACAGAGATCATTATGAAGGTACGGAGTTTGATTTAACAAAAGGTGTTGCTGCTGGTCCGTTTGGATGTCCTAACAGATATTTAGGTCCTAAAGATCTTAGCGGAGATGTAGTAGGAAATCCTAATATAAAACTTGAAGGTGCTTGGGAAAGACCAATATCTATGTTGTATACAGGGTACGTTTTTATTAATCAACTAAAATCTGGCCAACCTTTTCCTTTAAATGTAGTTTCTTGGATAGCTTTAAACACTCCAGCCGAGTCTGTTTTTGTGCCACTTGCAATAGCTAAAACTCCTCAATCTTATATTAATGCAAATCCTAAAAAGTATGATCCTAACTCTGCGTGGTGGACATATAATTTAATTGGCGAATATTCAAATATTAAGTATAGTTATATGATAAAAGACATACAAAAAAGAGCTGCTAGTTATGAAAAAAGCTCTGAAGAGTTGGTGGAAGATTTAACTTACAAATTACAAAGTTTAGCGAAAACAAATAACAAAAAAGCTATAGATGAATTTTCAAAAGCTTTAAACTTGAATGCTGAAAAAGTTCGTAAAGACTGGCAAAACTTTTTTGTTGAACTTTATGTTAAATATAATCAAGGTTTTATAAATTCACAAAATAAAATGGCGCAAAAAGTTGGTTATAGTCA
Source organism: Candidatus Endomicrobiellum roisinitermitis (assembly GCA_031287855.1). Lineage (GTDB taxonomy): Bacteria > Elusimicrobiota > Endomicrobiia > Endomicrobiales > Endomicrobiaceae > Endomicrobiellum > Endomicrobiellum roisinitermitis. Next base: position 31,560 of record JAITSL010000038.1, on the reverse strand, counting down.
GGACTGGTTAAAGTATACAAATTATAAACATGGTCCTACGACATATAAAAAAAAATAAAAAGAGAAATTGGGAAAGATGGTTAAATTAAAGGTAATAATTGTAACTTTGTTATTTTTTTTGTTTGTTACACCAAAGCAGAGTTTGGCAGCAACTGATAAGGTTTGGTCTAGCTTAAGGTTAGATGTTAACGGTTATCTAGATTTTATTGTACAATGTAGCCCCAGGCGTAATATTGACGACAGTCGTATAACAAAAAAATTTCAAGAAGTGGTAGACGGAAGTTTTTTGGGAGGCTTGTACATAATTAAGCATGTTAATGAAGATTCTTTGATACGTACACATTTTAAAGTAACAAAAGGTGTGGGTCTAAATGATAAATTTTTACTATACAGTTCTTTAAATTCTTGTGTAGGTACAGCTAATATTTCGACAAATGTCTTCCCTGAATTAGTTGAAGTTCTTTGGGAACAAAATCTGTTTAATAAAAAATTGACTATAGATTTTGGTATGTTAAACCCCACACTTTATTTTGACGTTAACACAATTGCAAATGATGGTAATTATCAGTTTTTAGCATCTGCGTTTGTAAATAATGCTGCTGTGCCATTCCCAAGTTATACGTTAGGTTTAAGAGCAAAATATTCTATTTGTACTTTTTTAGATTTAAATTATGCGTATTTTGGTAGAGATGATCATATTTGGTCTGAACTTGGTAAAAATAATAGCAATTTTTTTGAAGTTACTTATAAACCTAGTAATAATGAAAACTATCGTTTTCTTTTGTGGAAAAATTTTCAAAATGAATATGCACAAGGTTTTGGGTTTAACTTAGACCAATCATTAAGTAAAACTGTTATATTGTTCGGCAGATTAGGATACCAAAATAGTAATAGTCCTTATTATATTGTTGAAAATACTTACTGTAACAAATCTTGGAGTGCAGGGGTTCAATTAAATGGAAATGGCTGGAATAGATTAAAAGATGTGTTAGGTATAGCTATTGGACAAAATTTTATAGAAAAGTATCCATATAAAACGCCTGAAACGCAAGCGGAGGTTTATTATAAGTATGTGTTGAATAATTCTTTACATATAAGTCCAATTATTCAATATGTAGACTGCCCTTATTCAGGTTCTTTAAATAACGAAACGACAACAACAAAAAATATTTTTACATTTGGTGTTAGAACAAACATAACGTTTTAAAAAGGTATAAACTTTATTAAACAGCTTATTAGTTTTTCGCTCTAGATTATGGAGCTAGCGGGAATTGAACCCGCATCTTATCGTTGCGAACGATACGTTCTCCCGTTTAACTATAGCCCCATATTTAAGACAATAATTATAACAATATTTTTATGATTAACTCAAATAAATTTGTTGTGGGATAGGAGATTAAGTATGTATAAAATTAAAAAATTGTTTTCAAAAATTTTTGTAATTTTGTCTTTTTTAATTATTCCATTTACTAATCATGTTGTTGGTTCTCAACAACAAATAAAACGAAATCCTGTTACTATTGAGCTTATCAAAATTTTGAATAAAAATCCTGAAGTTAAAAATTTAATGGTTAAATCTATAGAATCAGCTAAGAAAATCAATCCAGACATGAAAAGTAATCCAGCTCAAACATTAGAAGATTGGTACACATACATAGACTGGTCTTTAAAAGCAATGCCTTGGAAAGATTTACGTAAAGAATATTTCCCTGGACTATTTGAAGGTTTTGATCAGGGGTTAGATTATTTTTACTTTATTTTAGATCAGCCTTTAGGGGAACTCAAAGATAAAGGGCTTTATTATAATAGTTTACAATACCATGAACCTATACGTTCTTGGATAATTAAGTATGTAAAACAATATGGTGCACATCTTAGTACTAAAAAATCATGGAACTTAAATTACTATGATGCAATATACAACGACTCTCATTTTGGTTTAAAAGATCATGATTGGTATGAAGATCCTGACAATTGGCGTACATTTAACGACTTTTTTTCAAGAAAACTAAAATCTCCAGATGCGCGCCCTATTGCAGATAAAGATGATGATTCTATTGTTATATCTCCTGCAGACTCTGTGCCAGAAGGTGTTTGGCGTATAGACATGAACGCAAACATTGTACAAAAGCAAGGGGTTAAAATTAAAAGCAGTATATATTATTACATACCTAACCTGTTAGGCGAAAAAGAAGATAGTCTTTATAGAGAAACATTTGATGGAGGTTATTTAACGCACACTTTTCTTAATGTGCAAGATTATCATCGTTTTCATTTTCCAGTTAGCGGTGTTGTAAGAGAAGTGCGTATAATAGCTCAAGATGGTGCCGCTGGTGGAATTACAACTTGGGACCCAAAATTAAAAAAGTATGTTCTTGACAGTCGTGTTCCCGGTTGGCAATCGATAGAAACTAGAGGGCTTGTTATCTTAGAAACAAAAGGTTATGGAATAGTTGCATTACTCCCTGTTGGAATGTCTCAAGTAAGTTCAGTTAAATTTGAAGATAATGTTAAAGTTGGACAACATTTCTCTAAAGGAGATCCGTTAGGGTACTTCTTATTTGGAGGTTCAGATTTTATTATGCTTTTCCAAAAAGACTCTGGATTTGAAATGACTGCGCCAAAAGAAAAAGATGGCAAATATAAGCATATTTTTATGGGAGAAAAATACGGTACTTTTAATAAAAAATAAAGCTGGTTTGATCCAACATTTTTTCCCAATAACATTGTATAAATACTATACGTAGCGTAGTGTGTAGAAATGCAGTATAAAAGGGTTACACAATTACTAACAGGTATATCAACTTATTACATTACTTGGCTTTTGAGATTCCTTCAACCAGTAAAATCCTTCCTTTTCCTTAATATACCAGTCAATGCACGTAGAAAAATGGTAAAGATAATTTAGAAAAGAAAGGTATACTTAATGAGCAAATATGTATTTGAGAGGTAGTATATGAGGAAGTTACCTATAGGACCGCCGACATTTTGGAAGTTAAGAACCGATAGTTAAGTATACGTAGACAAGACAGAACATATATATAAGTTAATAAACAATGGCAGTGTATACTTTTTATCAAGGCCAAGAAGATTTGAGAAGTCGTTGTTGATAAGTACGTTAAAGAACTTATTTAAAGGAAATAAGGAGATATTTGAAGAGTTGTATATATGGGATAAGTGGGATTGGACAAAGAAATATCCAGTGATACATTTAGACTTTGCAGAGCTTGCTTATGACACACCTGAAAGGTTAAAAAACTCTTTATCTGATTTTATAACAAGAACTGCTATAGAATATTCTATTGAAATATATCTTCAGAAATAGACAACCGTAGGTTTGCAGAGCTAATAGAGAAGATGCATAAGAGTAGAGGGGAGCAAGTAGTAATACTGATAGACGAATACGACAAACCGTTAATAGATAATATGAGTAATAAAGAAGTATATGCTAAAGTCAAAAGAGGGCTACATGATTTTTATCAAGTGATAAAAGGTAGTGATGAGCATGAGAAGTTTGTGTTGTTGACAGGTATTCGTTCATATGTGGGGTATACGCAAGAAGAATTAGAGAGTAGTTTTAAAGAGTATATAGAAGAGGTTGGTAAGAATTTAGGGTTAAGTTATGAAGATACAATAAGAGAGATAAAGAGATGGTATAATGGATACTCATGGGATGGTAAGATATTTGTATATAATCCATTTTCAACATTGGGATTTTTTCGTGACAAAGAATTTGCAAATAATTGGGTTAATACAGGTACACCGACATTTTTGATAGAGCAGATGAGAAAGAATGATGATTTAAAACCATTTATAAACAAAGAAGAAGTAGGGAACATCTCATTGTTGTTTCAGACAGGATATTTAACAATAAAGAAAAAAGAAATGAAAGAGAATGGTTAGATATACACAATAGATTTTCCAAATTTAGAAGTGGAGAAGTCTTTTTTAATGAGGTTGCTTAAAAGAGTATACATATTGGTTGTAGGAGAGTTACAAAGGTTTTATTCAGCTCAAACTTCTTTACAACTGCCTATTGTTGAGTCTGAACTTTTAAACGGCAAAAAAAACTAGCCATTGGATTGGGTATATTTTTCCTCAAATTGACGGACTTGTTGTTAATCCTAGCCCAACTAACAAATATTACAGCATAAAGACTAGACAATAAACTATAGCTTATCTTAACCAGAGGTTTTTGCCTAACAACTTAAAAAACATGTAGCTTTGATAAGGCGCCACAGTAAAACCAAAACTCTGCTGCAAATTTTTGCTGGAGATGCTGTAAAATTTGTATCTGCAATGACTTTGTTTGCTCAGATAGCACAAGAAGAGAGTTGTTTTTTCTGGTCAAGAAAATATTTTTTGGAGAGCATTAATAGACTTTAGTAAAAATAAAGATGTTAATACGCTAAGTTTAATGCAGCAAGATTTCTTTAACAAATAACATATTTATAACGAAATTATTTAATAAAATCATTTAAAAGGAATATTATATTTGCTAAACTTACTTTAAATAAAAATAAAGGACTTTTTTATGTCTTATCTTGTTTTAGCTAGGAAATTTAGACCTCAAACTTTTGACGATGTCATAGGGCAGGAACATATCTTACAGACTCTTAAAAACGCAATTTCTGAAAATCGTATAGCCCATGCTTATTTGTTTAGCGGTCCTAGAGGTTGCGGTAAGACAACTATGGCAAGAATTCTTGCTAAAGCTTTAAATTGTAAGAACAGGACTTTTGCGCAGCCTTGTGGAGAATGTGAAAATTGTATTGACATTTCAAGGAGTTCAAGTATTGATGTGTTGGAAATAGATGGTGCATCAAATAATGGTATAGATGAAATAAGAACTTTACGTGATAATGTGAAATTTGCTAGCGCAAACTCAAAATATAAAATTTATATTATAGATGAAGCTCACCAAATAACCACGCAGGCTTTTAACGCTTTACTTAAAACGCTTGAAGAGCCTCCAGAACACGTTGTTTTTATTTTAGCTACTACAGAACAACATAAAATTCCTGTTACAATTCTTTCAAGATGTCAGCAGTATAGGTTTAAGCTTATATCTACAGACCAAATAGTTAAGTCGATAAAAAATATTGCTCAAAAAGAAAATTTTGAAATTGATGACGATGCTTTAAGTATAGTTACCACTGCTTCAGGCGGCTCTATGAGAGATGCTTTAAGTCTTTTAGATCAAGCTATATCGTCATGTTCTGGCAAAATAACTGGAGAATATGTAAGAGAGTTACTAGGACTTCTTCCAAAAGATATTATTTCTTCTGTTACAGAAAATATTGCTAAAGGTCAAGTGCAGTCTATTTTGAAAATTGTAAAAGAAATTACAGAACAAGGCTATAATATTTTACAGTTTGCAAGAGACTTACGTAATCATTTAAGACAAGTTATGGTTTATTCTATAAATCCTGAAATTGCAGAAATTTCTTCTGAAGATAAAAAGGTTTTTGAAGTACAAAAAAGTTTGTTTTCCGTGGCTTGCCATGTGCGCATGAGCAATCTTTTGTCAAGAGCGTTAGATGAAATGCGTTGGAATGACGATACCAGAATGGTTTTAGAAATGTACCTTTTAAAAATGGCAGAGCCTTACTATAATGTTGGCGAACTTTTAACCAAAATAAACGATTTAGAAAAAAGTATAAAGGAAAGTTGTGGACGTACAGATTATTCTCTAAAAGAAGGTTCTGTAGTAAGTAAAAAAAAATCTATAGATGAAATCACTTCTTCTCTAGATTTAATAAGTGTCTGGGCAGAAATTGTTGACGAAATAACAAAAAAGCATCCTCTTACAGCACAATCGTTAAAAAAAGCTTTTATAAAAATATTAGGAGACGCTTCTATAGAGCTTTTTGCTTTAGGACAATTTGATTATGAAGGACTTTTAGAGTTTAGAGAGCAAATATCTAAACTGTTTAGACGGAAAACAGGTTTTGATATAGCAATTAAAATTATTATTGCAAAAGATGAGCAAGCTTATAATTTAAGTAAAGAAGAAATAGTTGTTTCTCAAGAAGAGCCTTTAAAGACTAAAGATTATGTTGTAAAAGAGGACTTTCAAGAAACATCTAAAACTGCAATACCAAAACACATACAAGACATAGCAAAAAAGTTTGGTTCTATAGCTAAAAAAATTTAAGGACATTAAAATAAGATGAACAGGCCTGCGCCAGTGGAAAAGATGGTGGAAGTGATAAAAAAATTGCCAGGTGTAGGCCCTAAAATGGCTGAGCGTTTAAGCTACCATCTACTTAAAATACCTGAAGGTGAGGTTGGCAAACTTTTAACCGCTATAAAAAAAGCTAGACAAATAATAAAAAGTTGTAGTTTTTGTTATAATCTGAGTGAACAAGACCCTTGTCCGATATGTTCTGATATTTCAAGAGAAAAACATATACTGTGTGTTGTAGAAACTCCTCAAGATTTAATAGCAGTTAGTAAAGTTAAAGAATATAAAGGCCTTTATTTTGTTTTGGGTGGAGCACTCTCTCCTCTAGAAGCTATAGGCCCAAACGATATAAGAATTGATAAGTTAATAAAAAGACTAAAAAATGGTAGTATTAGCGAGGTAATAGTTGCTACAGATACTGATTCTAAAGGTGAAATAACTGCCGTATATCTTGCTGAGATTATAAAAAAATTAAATGTCAAAGTTACAAGACTTGGTTATGGACTCCCTGTAGGTGGAGATATTGAATATGCTGACGAAGTAACCATTTCTCGCGCAATCGCAGGTCGTAAAGAGATGTAATAGGCACTTTACTACAATATAGTTACTGTTACCTTAATACAATAGGGGTATCTTTAAGGGTTAATTATTTTTTTTGGTGTTCTATAAATTTAACACAAGGAGTAAAGTGATGTCGGCAAAAATGATTGAAGTTCGTTGGCATGGTCGTGGAGGACAAGGCGCAAAAACAGCTGCGCTTTTATTTGCAGAAACCGTTATGGCGACCGGCAAGTATATTCAAGCTTTCCCTGAATATGGACCAGAAAGAATGGGTGCTCCAGTACAATCTTTTAATAGGATAAGTGAGGACCCTATAACAATTCACGCAGGTATTACAAGTCCTAATTATGTAGTTATTTTAGACCCATCTCTTATGGAATCTGTTCCAGTCACAGATGGGATTGGCCAAAATGGTAAGATTATAGTAAACACTTCTTTTTCACCAAAAGAGATAGTGTCTCAACTGAATATAAATGAAGCGCAAGTATATGTTGTTAATGCAAGCCAAATAGCGCAGGAAACTATTGGTAAAAATATACCTAACATGCCAATGCTTGGAGCTTTAGTGAAAGTTATTGGCACCTTAGACATCAACAGAGTTTTAGAAGACACAAAAACAAAACTTACTGCCAAGTTTAGACATAAACCGGAAGTTATTGATGGCAATATTGCTTCTATAAGACGTGCTTATGATGAGGTTAAAAATCAATAAATTAAAATTATTTAACTAAATAGGTTTTTTAAGTCTTGGAGGAATCAAAGTGAAAAAAGAAGAAAATAGAAAATTAACAGTTCAGGAACTTCCTGTTGGCGATATTGTTGAAGCTGGCACAGCTGTGAACTTTCTTACTGGAAGTTGGCGTTCACAAAGACTTGTTTGGGATAAAGATAAGTGTATTCATTGTTTAACTTGCTGGATTTCCTGTCCGGACAATTCTATAAAAATAGCTCCAGATGAAAAGAAAACAGCAGTTGTTACGGGGATAGATTATGATCACTGTAAAGGTTGTGGTATTTGTGCAAGTGAATGCCCAGTAAAAATTGGGGCAATTACAATGGAGCAAGAAAAGAAATAATTTATAAGGGTCTTAAAGTTTTAAACTTTAAACTCGACTAAGGGGTCAATAAATGATAAAGGCAGTATATTCTAAAGGTAAACTTGTTGCAAAAACTGGCAACGAAGTTATGGCCGAAGCAATGCGCCAAATAGAACCAGACGTTGTAGCTGCATATCCTATAACTCCTGCAACAGAAATTGTACAGATTTTTTCACAGTTTGTTGCAGATGGAATTGTAAAAAGTAAATATGTTGCAGTAGAAAGTGAACATTCTGCAATGTCAGCTACAATAGCTGCTTGTGCTGCAGGTGCTAGGGCAATGACAGGGACATCTTCTCAAGGCCTTTGTCTTATGTGGGAAATGCTTTATATTGCTTCTGGTCTTAGACTTCCTATAGTTATGGCAGAAGTCAACAGAGCTATCTCTGCTCCAATTAACATTCACGGAGACCAGTCTGACACTATGGGGGCAAGAGACTCTGGTTGGATTCAAATTTATTCAGAAAATTCTCAAGAAGCTTATGACAATATGATACAAGCTGTAAAGATAGCAGAAAAAGCAAAACTTCCGACAATGGTAACTACAGACGGGTTTATTATTTCTCACTGTATGGAAGTGGTAGAACTTTATCCGGATCAAGATGTAAAAGAGTTTGTTGGTGAGTACAAACCAGAAAGGTATCTTTTAGACACAAAAAAACCTTATACTTTGGGTTCTGTAGATTTACAAGATTATTATTTTGAACATAGGTATCAACTTGCTCAAGCTATGCGAGACGCAAAAAACATAATTTTAGACGTTGCAAAAGATTTTGAGCACTCTTTTGGCCGCAAGTATGACCTGTATGAAAAATACCAACTTGAGGATGCAGAAATTGTAGTAGTTGTAATAGGCTCTGCAGCTGGTACTGCAAAAGTAGTAGTAGATGAGCTTAGAGCTAAAGATGTGAAAGCTGGTATTTTAAAAATAAGAGTGTTTAGACCTTTCCCTGTAGAGCAAATAGTAAAAGACTTAGCACACGTTAAAGCTATTGCAGTTATGGATAGGGCAGATTCATGTTCAGGAGCGTATGCACCATTATATTCAGATATTATTTCGTCTTTATATTCAGCTGGAATTGTAACCCCTAAAGTGGAAAATTATGTTTACGGTCTTGGTGGTAGAGAAATTAATATAGAACATATAATGCAAATTTATGATAACCTAAGAAAGATTGCTTCAGGTTTGCAAAAACCTTCAAGTCAAGTAGAATATGTAAATGTAAGAAAAAAATAAAATACAAAACAGTGTAAAAAAGATTTGGACTTTAACTTTTCTAAAGTCTTTAGGAGAATAAAATGGCAAATTTAAAAGAGTTAAGCAAAAATCAAGAACGATTGACAGGTGGTCATCGTCTTTGCGCAGGGTGTGGCGCAGGTATAGTTGCAAGACAAGCTATGATAGCTGCTGGAAATACTCCAGTTGTTGTTACAAGTGCTACAGGCTGTCTAGAAGTTTCTACAACGATTTTTCCTTACACTTCTTGGGAAACTGCATTTTTTCATAGTGCTTTTGAAAATTCTGCTGCAACATGTAGCGGAATAGAAACTGCCTATAGAAGTTTAAAAGAACAAGGAAAAATTACAGAAGATATTAGGTTTATAGCTTTTGGCGGTGATGGCGGAACTTATGATATAGGTTTACAATCTTTGTCGGGCGCTATGGAAAGAGGCCATAGGATGCTTTACATATGCTATAACAATGAAGCATATATGAATACAGGAATTCAAAGGTCAGGCGCTACACCTAAAGGTGCGCACACTACTACCGCTCCTGCAGGTAAAGTTCATCCTGGTGGTAAAGAGCAAAACAAAAAAGATTTAACAGAAATAATGATAGCTCATAATATACCTTATGTTGCTCAATCTTACGTTGGGAACTGGAATGATTTTGTAACAAAAGTGCAAAAAGCTTTGGCTGTTGACGGTCCATCTTTTATAAATATTCTTACACCTTGCAGGCTTGGTTGGAACTATAAACCCGAAGATACAATGATATTAGCTAGACTTGCTGTTGAAACTTGTATATGGCCATCTTTTGAAGTTGAAAATGGTGTGTATAAAATAAATGTTATGCCAAAAGAAAAAAAGCCTATTACTGAGTTTTTAAAACTTCAAGGTAGATTTAAACATTTATTTAAACCTGAAAATGCTCATATATTAGAATCAATCCAATCAGATGTGGATTTTAAGTGGGAACGCCTACAACGTAGAGCTTCAGAAAGTTAATATTAGTTGTTATAATCTTAAACATAATAAAAAACTGTCAATCATAATATCGTTGACCATTTTTTATTTTATATAATATAATTGTTGGAAATTTATTATAGGCTCTAGCTTGACTAGGCTTAAGGGAAAAGAAGAATTTTGTTTATAAAGTGTCAGGTTGAGTAGGATATAGTTTAGATTCTTATCTACGTTACTAGAGTCTCTCACTCACAAAGCAATCGCAACAAACATTTAAACAAATTAGCAAACTTGCAAAATGAAAAGACAAGAAAAACTTAAAAGAATTTTGCTTCAAACACTCATAAGCCGTTCTTTAAGGTAACTCCGATAATACTGATGAATTTTCTGTATTAGAAGTTGTTTCGGGGTTTATAAATAAATAGATTTGGTTTTATTGTTTGACAGACGCTGATATAATAAGTTTTAATATATGATGTTACTTCTATCACAAGAGGCTACAAAATGTATAAAAAGTATTTTAAGTGTTCTTGTTTAGTTTATTTAATGTTGTTCTTTGGTTCGAGTTTGTTTGGTCAGGATTTGCAAATAGAGTCTTCTTTACGCAAGAATATGATGTTCAAGTAAAAGTAGAGTTACCTTTTAGTTAAAATAAGTTTTATTGTTTTTGGAGCTATTAATGTTAAAAAGAGTATTAAGTTTGTTTTTAATGTTTTTAATGTTTACGACTGTTTCTTTTGCCGCAAAAAGATACGTAATAGATACTCCTATGTATGGACTATTAGCTTACGGTTCTTATGATTTTGGGTTTAGATGTTTTTCTAATGGCAATGTAATTTCTAATATTGATTTTGGTGTTTTTAAACCTTTAGATATAGGTATATTTTGGGAAATAGATAAACTTATTGGCAATAATAATATAAAAGTTGCTATACCTACACTAAATATTAAGTTAAAAATTTATGAAGGTGACATGATTTTTCCTGGTATTGCTATAGGCTATAATAGTCAAGGTTATTTTATCGATACTAGTTTAAAAAGTGGTTATGTTCAAAAAGCTAAAGGTTTGTATGTTGTATTAGGAAGAGAACTTTTTTTTGACGAGTTTATGTTAAATGTTGGTGCTAATATAAACGACTTTTCTATAGTAAAGGTCTATGGTTTTATAAATACAATGTTTCCTCTTTTTAAAGATTTTGTATATTTTATGACAGAGTACGACAATATAAACTATTTACCAGACGCAAGACTTAATAGTGGGTTAAAGTTATCTTTATCAGAGTATTTAGATGTGGATTGTATTGTAAGAGATTGTTTTGGCAAAGATGATGCTATAAGAGCTCCAAATGAGAGAATATTAAAGTTAAGTTATTATGGAAAATTTTAAATAAAGGTAAGTGTTCGTAAGTATTAGCGAGGGCAAATGGAAATAACTTTTGATTTTGAAAGTCCTATAGCAGACATGGACAAAAAAATAGAAGAACTAAAAAATTCTGCTCAAAATGGAGATTTAGATTTATCTGACCAAATTAAAGATTTAGAAAAGACAAAAAATGAATTAAAACAAAAAATTTATAGTTCTTTATCTGCTTGGCAAAGAGTACAAATTGCTAGACATCCGCAAAGACCATATTTTGCAGATTACTTAAACCTTATTTTTGAAGATTTTATTGAACTTTCTGGCGATAGAGTTTTTGGTAACGATCAAGCAATTTTATGTGGTATAGCTACAATAGATGGAAAACCTGCTGTAGCTATAGGGCATCAAAAAGGTAGAACTTTAGAAGAGAACATGGACAGGAACTTTGGTATGGCCCACCCTGAAGGTTACAGAAAAGCAATGCGAGTTATGAAGATGGCTGAAAAGTTTAATAGGCCTATTATAACTTTTATAGATACTGCTGGAGCTTATCCTGGCATTACTGCAGAAGAAAGGGGTCAAGCTGAAGCTATAGCTAGAAATTTAAGAGATATGTCTGACTTGAAAGTCCCTATAATAAGTGTAGTTATTGGAGAAGGTGGTTCTGGCGGAGCTTTAGGTATAGGTGTTTCAAATAAAATTTTGTGTTTAGAAAATGCTTATTATTCTGTAATTTCTCCAGAAGGATGTGCTGCAATACTTTTTAGAGACGGTTCAAAAGCTTCTCAAGCGGCTCAAGCGATGAAATTGACTGCAAAAGATTTATTGAACTTAAAAGTTATAGATGAAGTTGTAAAAGAACCATTAGGTGGAGCTCATTATGATTATGAAAAGACAGCTTTAAACATAAAAGTATGTTTAAATAAGTATATTTCAATTTATGAAAATATGGCAAGTAAAAAAATTGTTGAAGAAAGATTTTTGAAATTTAGAAATATGGGCATTTATGAGGACACATCTAAAAAAGCAGTGAAAGGTAAAATCTTAAAAAAATCAAAAAAGCCTTTAAAAAAATAGGGAGGAAGAATGGCACTAGTCCCAGGTAAACAAATTTTAGAAGAAGCCAAAAAGGGTGGCTATGGTGTAGGTGCGTATAATGTGAACAACATGGAACAAATTCAGGCTATTATGGATGCTGCAAAAGAGACAAAATCGCCTGTAATTATCCAAGCAAGTAGAGGCGCATTAAAATATTCTAACTTTACGTATTTGGGCTATTTAATGAAAGCTGCAGTTATAGAAAACCCAGAGATTCCTGTTGCAATGCATTTAGATCACGGCAACTCTTTGGAGTCTGCTGTGAAAGCTATAGGTTTGGGTTTTTCTTCAGTTATGATAGATGGTTCTTTAATGGAAGACGGAAAAACAGCCTCAACTTATGAATACAATGTAAAAGTTACACGTTCAGTTGTGGAATACGCTCATGCAAGGGGTGTTTCTGTTGAGGCAGAAATCGGTACTCTTGGCGGCATAGAAGATGGGGTAGGTTCAGGGAAAGTACATTTAACAGACCCTAAAGAAGCTAAAAAGTTTGTAGATGAAACAGGTGTTGATTCTCTGGCTATTGCTATAGGGACATCTCATGGTGCATATAAATTTAAAGGTACAGCAAATCTTGCTTTTGACGTTTTAAAAGAAATTAGATCTTTAATAGATATCCCTATTGTGCTACATGGTGCGTCTTCAGTCCCAAAAGAACTAATAGAAGAAGTTAACAAGTATGGAGGGAAAATGCCTGGCGCTACAGGCGTTCCAATGGAGAATTTGCAGGAAGCAATTAAACTTGGCGTATCAAAGATTAATGTTGATACTGATGGCAGGCTTGCAATTACAGCTGCTATAAGAAAAGTGTTTGTAGAGACTCCAGAAAAGTTTGACCCTAGAGATTATTTAGGCCCAGCAAGGACAGCTTTAACAAATCTTATAGCTTCTAAGATGAAAGCGTTTAAAACGGCAGGTCATGCGACTGATTACGCTCCAAAAAGTCTTGAAGATACGAAAAGAGAATACACTTTGCAATAAAATTTTGTAACACTTACAGCTTTTAAGTTTGACAAGGAAGAAATATTCTATTACAATTTGTCCATGTAGTTTAGAGCGGAATAAAAGACAAGAAGGGGGTAAAATGTCTCTTTACGATGTAAAGAAAATTCAAGTTTCCTCAGTCCTTAAAGTTTTGCCTATTGTTTTTGCAATTCTTGGAGCCACAATTGGTTTATTCACATTTTTCTTTTTCCCTACTGATTTAGCTGCAGGCCTTGGTTTTGGGGCAAGATTGTTATCTTGGGCTGTTTTTGTTGTGCTTTACACAGTTATTATGGCAGTTGGTGCTATAATTGTGGTTTGGCTTTACAATTTTGTCGCTTCGAAATTTAATAGTAGTGTTGTAGTTTCCCTTGAAGCAAAAGAATAATTCGTTTTAACTACTCTGTCGAAAAAAATTTTGACAGAGTAGTTATGTTTCTTTCAATTTTTAAAATTTTCCATCTACAATTTGTGTTAGTCTAAAAAAATAAAAACACGTATTTTTTGGAGTATCTTTTTTAAATGATAGAAAATAAAATAGTTATTCTTGATGATGATGAAGCTTTAGCTTCCCTTCTTAAGAAACTCCTTGAAGGTGAAGGTTTTATGGTTATTACCTGTAAAGACACAGATGAAGGTTATAAGAAAATCTTACAATCAAAGCCAGACCTTGCAGTTCTTGATATTAGAATGCCCACTGTTGGCGGGCTTGAATTTGCCAGAATTCTCAGAAAAGATCCTATGACAAAAAATATTCCAATTATTATGCTTACAGTTGAGTCTACAGAAATGTGTAAAGTTGTTGGTCTTGAAAACGGCGCAGACGATTATATAGTAAAACCGTTTAGTAATAGAGAATTAGTAGCAAGAATTAGATCTTTACTACGCAGGGCGCGTACTAAGGAGAGAGTTAAAAAGCTAGAAAATGATGGGCTTGTAATGTTGTTAGATTCAAGAACTATAACTTTAAACAAAAAACAACTTCATGTACGTCCAAAAGAATTTGACTTACTATATGTTTTAATGTCTAAGCCAAATATAGTTTTAAATAGAGAATTTATTTTAGAAAATGTTTTTGAGTACAATGCAGCAGTTAGTACTAGAACAATAGATACTCATATGAAAAATTTGCGCCGTATTTTAGGCCCATGGTCAGAACATATTGTTACTGTTTTTGGTTTAGGATTTAAGTTTGTACCGTCACCAAAATAAAGCTTTTTGTAATTTTAGTGTCTGTACTAGAGGCTAACTTTGAAAATTTGCAAAAAAGCAACTTCTATTTTTCTTTCAATCCCTTTTCTTATTAATTGTACGTCTTATTCTTTGGCTGCAGCTGGGGCCTCGTCTGGGCAGATTTTAGCATACAATCCAAACCCAGCTACTATTGCAATGGGTGATACTGGTTGTGCGTTACTGTCAGGTAAGCCTAGTGCTGCTGTATTAAACCCTGCTGTTACTATAGGTAGTTATAGAATAGTTGCTTCTGTAAACAATACATCTATATTTTCAGATATACAATACAATCATATAGGCGCTCAATTTCCTACGGCTATTGGTAATATTGGACTGTCTGCAATATATGCTGGGTATGATAATATAGATTATGCAGATAGTTTGGGAAACCTAGTAAAGAATGAGTCATCAAATGATTTAGGATTCATCTTAAATTATTCAGTAGATTTAAAAAAGACAATTCCAGTTGAATTCCTTTATGGTGGTATTGGGGTAAACGTGAAAGTTATAAGAGGTGCTTTGTGTTCTTATGAAACAGAAGCTGTAGCTTTTGATGCAGGTACAGTTTTAAGTCTTTCTGCCATAGATAATTTTTATTTTGGGGTGGCTTTAAGAAATGTGGGAACCAAACTTGAATTTTTAAGTGAAGGGTTTGACTTGCCTCAGTGTTTAGCACTAGGACTTGCCTATCGCGAGTTTGATTTTTATAATTTCAAAGTAGCTTTGGACTACAATAAACAATTTTTTTCAGATAATTTTATTTCTATGGGAGCTTCTTTTGAACCAATTTATTTTTTAGCTTTAAGGTCTGGCTTAAAACTTATAGAGGACTCTTTTGATACAGATGTAAGGTTTGGTTTTGGGGTAGACTTTCAAAATTTGAGTATAGATTATTCTTATACCCCTCAGGATAGATTGGGTGGCACCCATAGTGTAATTTTAGTTTGTGCTATAGGTGGGTTTACTTCAGAAAGGACAGCTTACGATTATTACATGCAAAATCATTTTAGAGAAGCTGTAAATTTGTATAACAGGAAAGATTACATACAAGCAAGAAAAGAGTTTGATAATATACTTGCTGTTTACCCAGGGCATGCTAAATCACAAACTTATTTAAAAAAAATTAATGATAGACTTGCAGAAGTTGACTTGTACAACGCTGAAGTTGTCAATAATTATATGACAAAGGCAAACAATGCTTTAAAGCAAGGTGATATTGTAAAAGCAAAAAAGAATTTTAATGAAGTTTTGGATATGGACCCTGGAAACTTGCTTGCAAAAAAAGGTTTAGAACAATCAGACGAGTATTCTGCTAACGTTGCTCTTGGAATGGAAAGAAATAAAAATATATCAAGAATAGAGCATTTGTGGGACAGATCTCAAAAATTTTATAAAGAAGGGGACTTAATTCATACTAAAGAAACGTTAGGGTTTATTTTGAATTTAGACTCTAAAAATAAGCCAGCGCAAGATCTTATGGCAACTGTGGACAGCCAACTTTCAAAAGCTGCTTCTGACAAAATTCAAGAATTATACAAGCAAGGCATAGAGCTATTTGAAAAAGGTAAATATAAAGACTCTATAATTTATTTTGAAGCTATTGTTATAGCTAGCCCGCAAAGAAGAGATGTTAAAGATTTAATAGATAAAGCTAAAAAAAGTATTGAAGAGATTAATCGTTACGATAAAAATAAAAAGTCAACAATTTTACAAAATAAAATGATTGAAAAACTAGAAAGCAACTTTAACAAAGCGCTAAAATATTACAACAAACGAGACTTTGTCAATGCGATGCAATATTTTAAGTTGAGTAAAGAAATTGCAGATAAATATTCTTTTGATGACTACTCTAAAAAAGCTCAAGATCATATTGTAACAATAGGGTACGATTTGTCTGACATGTATTATAAAAAAGGGTTTGAACTTGCAAAGAAAAATAATTTTGAGCAAGCTTTAAAAGAGTACAAAAAAGCTTTGGATTACAACTCAGAAAACTCGCTTGCTTCGTTTGAGTACAAAAGAATTGCAGAAGAAATTGCTCAACAATATTATGAAGATGGTATGCGTTTTTATAGTTTAGGCAATTTCAATAAAGCTGCAGAACTTTTAAGAAAGTCTCTTGCTTACAACTCTGACAAAATGGAAGCTAAAAGAGCACTGGAGAAAATTAGATGATAAAAAAAATAGTTTGTTTTGTTTTTGTTGTCTGTGTAAGTTTTTCTTTTGCAAGTGCGACTAAAGTGTATCCAAATCCGTGGATTCCTGAAAGTAAGGATGGTTCTCAAGGAACTTTAACTGGTGGTATTACTTTTGCGGAGTTGCCAAAAGATGGTGGAGAAATATATATTTACAACGTTTCTGGAGAAATTGTGCGTAAATTAAGGTGGGATTATGGCTCAACATTAAATTGGGATGGCAAAAACGACCATGGTGAGTACGTTGCAAGTGGTGTATATGTGTGGACTATTAAAGGTAGTAACACCAAAAATACAAAAATTGTTGTAATAAGATGAGAAAAAGATTTAAAAATGTAGTAGTTGGCTATAAATTTTGAGCTATTTTGGGAAAGTTGTGTTACTTGAGTTTACAGAAAATTCACACAAATGTATGGCAAATATATTGTTTGGTAGTATACTGAAAGTAGGAAGCCGAAATGTAAAAATTGTTTATGTCAAATAAATAAGTTAGGAGGTGAAAGTTAACAAAAATTAAAAGCTGTTCTCTTAATTAAAGTAAAGGGAGGCTGTCATGAAAAAGCAAATAGTTAGCTTAATCTTGGCTTTAATGTTGACGTTTGGATATACAGGCAAAATATTTGCAGTTGATGATGGAACTTTTGATCAAAAAAGTAGTCCAGAAGGTTTCTTGAAAGATAAGGAAAAGATAGCAGAAGCTATCACTACTGATCAAAAGATTCAGGATGCTTATGATAATGCTACTCTTAAGTTTTTGATAGGTCAAGTAACATCAGTTTATAAATTTATGAATGGACAATTGACTAGTATTGTAAATGCTGATAAGACAATATCAGTTTATTTTAATGGTAAAGCAAAGGGAAATATTCAAAGATATGATGATGAAGGAGGCACTTATAGATGGACTAGTATAAATTTAGATGAAACGGATGTTCAAGCATTTGAAAATTTTAAAAAAACAAATCCAGGAGCAACTTTTGCAAACTATCTTGTAACAGCTTTTGGTGTAAGCGAAACGGTGGCAGCAAGAGTAACTAGCTTACAGAATAATACTTCAAAAGTAGCAGATTTTTTAAGTGCGGGAGTTAAGTCAGGTATAGGGGCTGAAGTTAGTATAACAATAGGTGACAGTGTAGAAGGTGTTACGGCAACTTTTTCTAGTCCAGCAAACAAAAGGTTAGAGACTATAAATTATCTGGGCGAAACTACCGCAAAGTGGGTTTATGGGAATAATTCGTCAATTCCTACACAGTATATAAAAATGGGTGAAGCTTCTGATTCTGAAACTTCTTTTACAGTTACAGAGTATAGTGACGGTACAGATAAATATAAAGATGAAAGGGGAAACATAATACCGGTTGGACAGGCAGCATATACTTGGGAACATTCTGTAAGTTCTACTACTTTAAAAACTAATGGTATACAAGCTAGTGTGGCTAATATTAGTGAGGCTGATAAAAAAATTACTACTACATACGTATATGATCCAAAGACTAACCAAAAGATAAGTGAAAAAGATGTAAAAACTGGAGAAATAACAACTTATAAAGATGGTAAGCCGGTAGCAGTGTACTATCCAGCTGCTGGCAATACTGCACCAAGAATGAAACAAGAGTTTGTTTATGGTAATAATGGGCTAATACACTCAGTTATCGACTATCAAGACAATACTAGCCATACCAGACAGAAAATTTCTATATATTCTGATGACGGTAGGTTTCTTGGCAGTAGTGAAGATCTGAACATAAGCGAGGCAACATTCAGGCAGACATTGAGAGAGCTGGACGTTTTAATTAATCAAACAGGCACGACAGCAGACGATATAGCCAGTTTTTTTACATCACATAAAGAGATCTCATCTTTTCAATTTTCATATATGTATCTTATAAATAACCCTGCATTAGTTGAAGCTGTGTTTATGAAAAAAGATGTAGTAGTTTCTACAACAGCTACTGGCAGTACTACGACATATTCTAGTATGGGAGACATATTTAGGGAGGAATATGAAAGAGCCAAAGCGCGAGACCCAAAAACCACTATTAAAGATGTTATAAAAACTTTAAGTGATGAAGAAGAAAAGAATGAAAGTTTAGATTCTAGTGAAAAAGTTTGGCAAGCTTTGTATACTATTTATAGCGCTATTGTTGAAGGAAAAGTCAATTTTACTATTACTACAACAGTACAAACAGAAGAAAGGCCAGACTTGGATACGAATGTAGAGACCACTACCAGCACTACTATTACTACTAGTACTACAACGGTTTCTGGTAGAGAAACTCAATATGATAATGTTGAACATGATGAAGAGAGTGGGAAAGGAAAAATAGAAAAAGAAACCACCACCACTACCACCACCACTACTACGTACGATAGGGTTTCAGTCACTAGCGTATTATTTGAAATAAATGTTCCTATTTACAAAATAAATGCACAAGGCGAAAAAGAGCTGGATTACACTGCAAAGTCTAATACCAGTTATGCTACAGGTACTACAGTTGAACATAAAACTGATACAAAAATTGACACATCAACAAATACAACGTACTATGATCCTGCAGTTATAGGTAAAGCGCAATCGTTTACTGATGCAGACGGCAATGTAATAGACGAACAAACAGCCCAAGATAAAATAGCAACTGGTGAACCTGTATATATTAAATTGGCGCCAGATTCTATAAATATGTTTGACGGGGCTGGTTTTAAAGATATTACAACACCACAAAAAGGTGAAGAGATATTTGTAAAAGTTGAAGATCAAGACATGTTTGATGCATTTAAAGGTGCTATAGGTACAGATGCGCAAGTAATGGTAACGGGCGTAGTTACAAATGATATAGATGGTAAGATATGTCTTGAAGTGTACAATACGCAAAATGGTGCGGGTATAGGTTTTAGTTTAAGCTCTACTGATGATAACGGGTATGCTATTGGCGATAAACTTAATGCTATGAAAGAAGAAATTGAGGCACTTTCTCAACAGGAAGGATCTTGGGTTTCAAAAAATACACAAACTAACCAGAAAATTTTCCAACAAGCTGGTATTACAAACTCTCAAGGTTATTTAGATGATTGGAAAACTGGTTGGAACGAGCTTGCAAAGTTGGTTGGTGGCGGTAAATAAAAGTAAGAAGAAAAGTAAAGTTTGAATATGTATTTTTTTGTTGAAACTAGGCCACGAGTTAAAAGCCATGGCCTAGTTTGTTTTTAACCAATACAAACTGTTGTAAAAGCTCAAAGACAGAGTTACTTGACACAAGAACAGTTAGTTTGGTCTAGTTTAGACTCTTAATCTACGTTACTAGAGCAATCGCAAGAAGCATTTAAACAAATTAGCAAACTTGCAAAATGATAAGACAACAAAGACTTATATGTATTTTGCTTCAAACACTGCTAATTTGTATTATTAAATGTTTATAGCTCATAAGTTGCTCCTTGAGGTAACTCCGGTAAGGTTCTAAACTAGACTACTATCCTTTGCATTTTGTTGCTGTTTGTGCAAAAAATATTTATTTTGTATAATCTTTTTACTTTGCTTTACATAGAGCGTTAAATGTAAGGCTAAACCCAAATTGTTATTTTTGGGATTTCCAAAAAGAATGAGGTGTAGGAAATGAATTATGAAAGTACGTTTATTGTTTCACCAGAGTTGCCTGTTGAAAATGTAGAAGAACTTACCGCTAAAGCTACAAAAATAGCAGAATCTGCAAAGGGTGTTATTAAGTCAGTTCAACAGCTTGGCAAAAAAAAACTTGCTTATCCTATTAACAAGTTTCGTGAAGGGAGTTATGTTTTTATGGAACTTGCAGGTACAGATGAGATGGTTAGCGCTTTAGAAAACTTTTTTAAGTTTAATGATTCTGTTATAAGGTTTATGACAGTTAAAGTTGAAAAGAAAAAAGTTATTGCAAAAGCAGCTAAATATGCTAATCCAGAGACTAAATCTCAAGAGGTTAAGTCTCAAGCTAGTGCTCAAGCAAAACCTCAAGCTGTGGAGGTAAAACAAAATGAATCAACAGAACAATAATCTACGTTTGCCAGAACAAAACAGTGTTATATTGGTAGGCAGGCTTACCAAAGATCCAGACTTAAGGCGTACATCTACTGGGAAAGCTGTTTGTTCTTTTGACATAGCAATGAGTAAAAGAATGAAAGATGCTGCTACTGGCCAATGGAAAGATGGTGACCCTACGTTTGTACCTATAGTTGTTTGGGGTGACCAAGCCGAAAGGTGTAGTGAACGTTTAAAAAAAGGGTCTCCTGTACATGTAGAAGGCAGGCTACAAACTAATAAGTGGGAAGGCAACGACGGTATTAAAAAAAGTCGATTAGAAGTTATAGCTTCTAGGATACAGTTTTTAACATTTGTTAAACAAGATAGTTCTGCAATAGGAGCAAAACCTGTTGAGGCTACAAACGAGCCGCAAGAGCGTTATGAAGATGAAGATGAAGATGAAGATATCCCGTTTTAAACGGTTGGAGGAAAGATATGGCATATGTAAAAAGACCTCAAGGACAATCAGTTTATGAAGGTGCTTCGTCTGAAGGGCAATCCCGTCCGGGTGGGAAATTTAAAAAGGGCGGACCTATTAGAAAAAAGGTTTGCCGTTTTTGTGCTAACAAAGTGGAAATAGATTATAAAAATATAAGTTTACTTCGTACATTTGTGACTGAAAAAGGTAAAATACTTTCAGGCCGTATAACTGGCACATGCGCAAGGCATCAAAGAGAGCTTGACACAGCAATTAAAAGAGCAAGAATGCTTGCATTGTTGCCTTTTACAACAAATTAGTTGCTTAGTGTTTAGATTGTTTGGGAGGAAAAATGAAAGTTATATTAAGGTCTGATATTACCAACGTTGGACGTCAGGGGGAAATAAAAGATGTTGCTTGTGGTTTTGCAAGAAATTATCTTGTTCCTGGGAACCTTGCTATGGAAGCTACAGATAGAAACCTTAAAATTTGGCAAAGAGAAAGGATAAAACTTGAAAAGCAAAGAGAAGAGATAATAAATAGTGCAAAAAAAATTGCTTCTAAAATAGAAGCAGTGGAGTTTACAATAAAAGCCAAAATTGGTGAAAATGGTAAAATTTTTGGGTCAGTAACCACTGCCAGCCTTTCAAAACTCTTTGCTGAGCAAGGCTTTAACGTAAATAAGAAAGACATACTTCTTTCTGACAACATAAAAGATCTTGGAAATTATGAGATAAACGTTAGACTTCATCCTGAAGTTGTAGTTAAGATTAAGCTTGTTGTTTTAGGTGACAAGTAAATACTTAGTTAAGCCGAAACTACTATAGTTTAGGCTTAGCGTAAATAAATTTTTTCAACATAAATAGATGACAAACATAATAGAAAAAATTCCACCTCAAGCTTTAGATGTAGAAATGGCTGTTTTAGGTGCGATGCTGATAGAAAAAGAAGCCATTTTAAAAGTTGTGGACATAATAAATGGAAACGACTTTTATAAAGAAATACACAAACAAATCTTTTTAGTTGTTTATGACCTCTACGTTGAAAACCAACCTATTGACATATTTACAGTTTCAGAAGCTTTAAAAAAAAACGGAATTTTTGCAGAAGTTGGTGGCGCATCTTACCTTACAGAGTTAATAAATTCTATACAAACAGCTGCAAATGTTGAGTATTATGCTTCTATCATACGCGATAAATCTATAGCAAGGCAACTAATTACAACAGGCTCTAATATAGTAAGTGATGCTTTTAATGAGCAAGTTGCTCCGGAAGAAATATTAGATAAATCGCAAAACGCTTTGTTTAATATTTCACAGCAAAAAAGTAAAAAAGGTTTTTCAAGTATTGCT
The DNA here is from genome assembly GCA_031287855.1 of Candidatus Endomicrobiellum roisinitermitis. GTDB lineage: Bacteria > Elusimicrobiota > Endomicrobiia > Endomicrobiales > Endomicrobiaceae > Endomicrobiellum > Endomicrobiellum roisinitermitis. Next base: position 8,834 of record JAITSL010000038.1, on the reverse strand, counting down.
AAACTTGTTCGGCCTATGCTAGAAAACCTTGAAAGGTTACATTCTAACCCAAAAGATGTTTCTGGCCTTTCTACAGGATTTAGAGATTTTGATGCCAAAACCACAGGACTTCACCCTGGAGAGCTTGTGGTAGTTGCAGCTAGGCCTTCCATGGGTAAAACAGCTTTTGCTTTAAATATTGCAGGGAATGTTGCAGTGGTAAACAAAAAGCCGGTAGCTATTTTTTCTTTAGAAATGAAACAAGAGGCTTTAATGTCTAGATTTTTAGCTTCTTTAGCAAGAGTAAATGCAGGTAAACTCAGAAATGGTCAATATAATAGTACAGACTGGCCAAGACTTACAAGCGCGGCAAGCAAAATTGCACAAGCGCCTATTTTTATTGACGATGACTCAAACATAAGTGTTATAGAGCTTAGAGTAAGAGCAAGAAAGCTTGCAATAGAATTGCAATCAAAAGGAACGCCATTGTCTTTAGTTATAGTAGATTATATACAATTTATACAAGGTACAGGAAGAAGATTTGAGTCGCGTCAACAAGAAGTTTCAGATATTTCTAGGTCACTTAAAGCTTTAGCTAAAGATTTAGATGTTCCGGTTATTGTTTTATCTCAGCTTTCAAGAAGGACTGAAGAAAGAGGGCGAAGAGATAATAAACCTCAACTTTCAGATTTAAGAGACTCTGGAGCAATAGAACAAGATGCAGATTTAGTTGCTATGCTTTATAGAGAAGGGTACTATAATAGAGAAGACCCTGACCTGCAAAGAAAAGCAACCCTTATAATAGGAAAACAGAGAAATGGTCCTACGGGAGATATCGACTTAGTTTTTGAAGGTGAATACACAAAATTCTCTGACCAATCCAAATTGCAGGAAGAATAGGAATGAAAAACAAACAACCACCTCCTGTTAAAACAGGTAATAAGTCTTTTAAAAAGGCTGACGTTTTTTTTAGACAAACTTGGGTAGAAATTGATAAAAGTGACTTTCTTTTTAACTTAAAAAAAATCAAAGAGTATATTGCAAAAGACACAAAGATAATGGCTGTAATAAAAGCCAATGCTTACGGGCATGGAGGCCTCATACTTGCTAAAGAAGCTCAAAAAGCAGGTATTTCTAATATTGCTGTAGCTACTTTGGAAGAGGGTATACAGTTTAGAGAAGCAGGCATAAAAACAAATATTTTGATTTTAGGAAACATTTATCCTTTTGAGAATTTTCAAGTTGCCTTAGCTCATATGCTTACCCCTACAGTTTCAAACATGCAAGACATTTTAGCGCTAGAAAACTTAACTATAAAATTGAATAAAAAAATTAATTTTCATTTACAAGTGGACACAGGAATGGGGCGTATAGGGGCGTTGCCTGAAACGTCTTATACTTTGCTGGATAAGATTTCTAAAATTCCACAATTGCATATGACAGGCATGTACACTCATTTTGCAGTTTCAGACACAGATTCTGACTTTACGAAGTTTCAGCTTGGCACTTTTTCAAAAATTGTTAAATATGCTCGTGTAAATCTAGGGCTTAAATTTATTGCACACGCTGCAAATTCTGCAGCTTTGTTTAAAAATAAGCGTACACATTTTGACATGGTACGTCCAGGAATAAGTTTGTATGGACTTAACCCTTTCAAGCATTCTGAAGGACTTTTAAAATTAAAGCCAGTATTGTCTTGGAAAACGAGAATAACATTTTTAAAAAAAGTTTCTTCGGGTTTTTGTGTAAGTTATGGTAGAACTTTTGTAACAAATAAAGCTTCTGTTATAGCTACTATACCTGTAGGGTACGCTGATGGTTATAGTAGATTGTTGTCTAATAAAAGCGCCGTCTTAATTAGGGGTAAACGGTGCCCTGTTGTCGGTAGAGTAACTATGGACATGACAATTATAGACGTTACAGGAGTGAAAGGTGTTTCTTTGGGAGATGAGGTTGTTTTGATAGGAATACAAGGCAAAGAACAAATAAAAGTTGACGAACTTGCAAAAATACAAGAAACGATAAACTATGAAATAGTATGTTCTATATCTTCAATGGTGCCAAGGATTATTGTGTAAATAAATTATATGAAACAAACATTAAACGTTTTTCACTTTTATAAAACAAAACAAACTTTTATTTATGAAATAGTTGAAGGTTTAGATAAAACTGTTTGTATGGTTTTAGAAACTTTTTCTTACATATTTAAGTTTGATATAAACTTTCAAAGCACAGTAAACCAAATGGTGGAAGTTGGGTGGAGGTCTACTCCAATAGTGATTCTAGCTTCTTTTTTCATGGGTATGGTTTTAGCTTTACAGGTTGGCACTGCAACGTCGAGTTTGTTTAATGAACCGGTATATGTTGGCACTGTTACAGGTTTTTCTATGGTTATAGAGTTAGGTCCTGTGCTTACGGCAATAGTTGTTATAGGCAGAGTTGGAGCTGCAATTACAGCTGAACTTGGGACAATGAAAGTTACAGAACAGTTGGACGCTTTATATACGCTCGGCACAAACCCAGTAAAGTATTTAGCTGTTTCAAGGTTTTTGGCTTGTTTTTTTATGCTCCCTATACTTACTGTCATTTCTAATATTGTAGGTATTTATGGAGGGCTGGTACTTTCCACAAATACTTGGGGTCTATCATCTTGTACATACTTATCACAATCTTTGGATTTTATGACTGTACGTACTTTTGTTCACGGGTTTATAAAATCGTTTTTCTTTGCGCTGATAATAGTAATTGTTGCTTGTTACAAAGGGTTTAATACAAAAAATGGAGCAGAAGGTGTTGGCAAATCTGTAACTGAGTCTGTAGTGACTTCGATGGTTTTAATTCTGGTTGTAGATTACTTTCTGACATCCTTATTAGTAACTTTGAGAATAAAATAGTTTGCGTGTGATAATTAAAATTTATAAAATTTAGGTAAATGATAAAAGTAGAAAATATTTATAAAAATTTTGGAAAGCAGTGTGTTCTTTGTGGAGTAAATCTTGAAGTTTGCTCTGGGCAGACAGTTGTTATTGTAGGTTCTTCTGGTGTAGGTAAAAGTATTCTTTTAAAAACGTTAGTTGGTTTAATTAAGCCTGACAGTGGTAGTGTAATAATAGACAATGTTGACATAACTAAATGTGCACTATCAGACTTGCAAAAAATACAAAAAAAAATGGGATACGTTTTTCAAGAATGTGCCCTTTTTGATTCTTTAAATATTTTTGAAAACGTAGCTTTCGGTTTAAGAACGCTTACTAATTTGGATGAACAAGGGATAAAAAATAGGGTCGCCAAATGTCTTGCTATGGTTGGTTTAAAAAATGTAGAGCATTTAAAGCCTGCAAACCTTTCTGGCGGCATGAAAAAGAGAGTAGCTATAGCAAGAACTATAAGCTATAAACCAAACTATATTTTGTACGATGAGCCTACTACAGGGTTAGATCCTATAATGTCATATGTTATAAGTGACTTAATTATAAGTTTAAAAAAGGGCCTTAACGTATCATCTATAGTTGTAACACACGACATGAACTCAGCTTATAAAATAGCAGATAAGATAATGATGATTTATGAAGGAAAAATAATTTTTAGTGGTACTCCGGAAGAAGTGAAAAGTACAGATAACGAGTATGTACGACAGTTTGTTAAAGGGTCAAGTTATGGCCCTATGCAACAAACAGACAGAATTCTTGAAATGGAATAATAGGTATGGAAAATCATATAAAGCTTGGAATATTTACTTTTGTAGGGATTGGGGCTATTGTATTATCTATTTTTGCAGTAGGAAATTTTTCTTTAAAAAGAACCTATAATATTTATGTTGAGTTTGATAACATTGCAGCCCTTACAAAAAAAGCAAAAGTGAAAACGGCTGGGGTAGATATAGGAGTTTTAAGAGCAGTCTGTCTAAATAAAGGTAAAGCGCAATTAAAACTTTCTATAAATAAAAATGTTTTACTGTACAAAAATGCTTATGCTAGCATAGTTTCTCTTGGAGTGATAGGTACAAAATATATTGAGATTTTTCCAGGCGATCAAAGCCACCCTCTTATAAAAGAAGGAGACACCATACTAGGACAGAATGGTTCTTCCTTAGAGAGATTCCTTATAAATGTTACTACTCAACTTAATAGAGCTTTAAATAATGATAAGTATGGAAACATGATGGATAATCTTGCAGATGCGATATTCTCATTAAAAGACATTTTAGAAATGCTTGCTGCGCAAAACGAAAAAATTGAAGACACTTTTACAAATTTAGATCAATTTACAAAAGATTTAGCGAGCATATCTTTCAAAAGTAAGCCAGATTTAAGAGAAACAGTTGAACAAATAAAAGATATTTCTAAGAAGCTTGATATATTAATAAATCGTATATATGATGGAAACGGCCCTATAGCTGCACTCATTAACGACGAAAAAATGAGTGCAGACATAAAAGAAACAGTAGAATCTGCAAAAGAGGCAATTAGAGGCTTAAATAAGACTGTTGCAAGGTCTAGTAAGCTTAGTTTGCACTGGAACTATACAGGCAGGTATAATACTAGAGATTCGAAGTTGAGGAATGATATTGGTATAAGTATAATGCCAAATAATGAGAAATTTTACTATGTTGGAGTTGCAAATGTTGCAGATTCCACTTTTATAATAGATGAAAACGAAAAAAAGAATATAAGCAAACTTGAAGCACTTTTAGGTTTTAGAAAAGAATATTCTGAAGTTTTTGGTGGTGTTATAAGAGGTAAAGCAGGGGTAGGTTTTGGATACTCTTTTTTTAGTCCAATATATGATGTTTATAAAGGGCTAAAATTTAATTTAAAAGTTTATGATTTTGTTAGGGATAAGTACGGCCCTCAGGTAGATTTTGGTGCAAGTTATGGAATAATGAAATGGCTTTACGCAGGTGTTTTATTAGAAGATGTATCTTATAAACCATCATTTACTCCATACTTAAGAATTGAAATTGATGATCAGGACTTAGCTGCTATGCTTGGCATTATTAGTATTGCTGCTGTGGCCTCTAGATAATGAAAAAACAAAAATCAAAATTTTTATGTCAACAGTGTGGTTACGAGTCTGCCAAATGGCTTGGCAGGTGTCCTTCTTGTTCATCTTGGAACAGTTTTACAGAAGAAAGGTATTCGTCCTCTGATAAAAAAGCTTTACAACAAAGGCAACTTACAGGTTTTTCTTCTGATGTTTTAAAATTAAGCGATGTTTCAGTTAAAGATTTTTCAAGATATCAAACTAACGTAAAAGAATTTGACAATATGATAGGAGGAGGGGTAGTTCCTGGCTCTTTAATATTGTTAGGCGGAGCTCCTGGTATTGGGAAATCTACCCTTATGCTCCATATAGCAGGCACTTTAAGTGGGTATGATACAGTTTTATATATTTCAGGGGAAGAATCGCTTGCTCAAGTAAAATCTAGAGCTGAACGTTTAAAAATAAGTAAAGATAATATATTTTTAGCTTCAGAAACTAACCTTCAAAATATTATAGAAGCTATCAATAAAATAAAGCCTAAGTTCCTTATTATAGACTCAATCCAAACGACATATCATCCAGAACTTACTAGTGCTCCTGGCACAGTTGCTCAAGTTAGAGAGACAGCAGCAGAACTTTTACGAGTTGCAAAGTCAAAAAATATTACGGTTTTTCTGCTAGGACATGTCACAAAAGAAGGCGACTTGGCAGGTCCTAGGGTTTTAGAGCATATTGTAGATACAGTTTTATACTTTGAAAATGAACGTCAACACATTTACAGAATTTTAAGAGCTTATAAAAATAGATTTGGAACAACAAGTGAAATAGGCATTTTTGAAATGACATGTTTAGGTTTAAAGGAAATTGAAAATCCTTCAATTATTTTCTTAGGTGAGCGCGCATTAAATTCTGCAGGTAATATTGTAACAGCTGCTATGGAAGGCACAAGACCTATTCTTTTAGAAGTTCAAGCTTTAACGTCAAAAACAGTTTTTGGTATGCCTCGTAGAATGGTTTCAGGCTATGATTCTAACCGCATTATTATATTAATAGCTGTTTTGGAAAAAAGATTAGGTCTTCCTCTTGAAAGTCAAGACATTTTTGTAAACATAGCTGGTGGAGTAAAAGTTAAAGAAACTTCTATAGACTTAGCAGCAGCTTGCGCAATAATGTCAGCCAATTCTGGGTTTATATGTCCTAAAGATGTGATAGTTTTTGGTGAAGTTGGCTTGTCAGGTGAAATTCGGTCCGTACCACTTGTTAGTCAAAGAATTTCAGAGGCAGAAAAGTTAGGCTTTAAAAAAGCAATAGTGCCAAAAAATAGTTTAAAAAATTTGTCATATAAAGGCAATGTCAAAGTTTATGGAGTAGACACTCTTAGCATGGCAATAAAAATTTTAAGAGACTAACTTAAAACTAAATATATGACTTGGAGATAAGATGATTAATAAAAAAGTATGTTCTACTTTAATCTTATTTTTATTTTGTGTCAACGTTTTAGCAAATGGGCAAGAAGTGAAGGTTAAGTCAGTACCTTATAGTTCTTCAACAAAAGTTTTTAAAGTTCCTGTTGATGGGGATAACATAAAATCCTCAGATTATAGTAACCAAAAAAATTGGCTTGCATTACCTAACAATAAGATTACAAAAAAAGTAGACATATTTTTTATTTATCCTACAGCTTGGCGTGCAAATGGAAAGTATCCAATATCAGAACTTAACAATCCTGAAATGATTAAAGGTGCTAAATACTATTTGAAATATCGTGCTTCAGTTTTTGAGCCAATCGGGAACATCTTTGCTCCATATTATAGACAGCTTGACGCTTTTTTTGCCTATCAAATTGGGTCTCAAGATGGAGCGCATAAGTATTATAGAGGAGTCCCAAAAACAGACATTATGGCGTCTTTTGATTTTTATATTAAGAATTTTAATAATGGAAGACCATTTATACTTCTTGGTCATTCACAAGGCGCGATGATGGTAGCTGAAATTTTGTCAGATTATATGAGCAAAAATCCAGAGGTTTATAAAAGGTTAATAGCTGCTTACGCTATAGGTGCCCCATTAACTAAGGCATATTACGATAAAAATGTGCACTTAAAACCAGCTAAAAAATTTAACGATATTGGAGTTATAATATCATATAATACAGAAGCCTCAATAATTGATGGGCAAAATCCGCTTTCAAACCCTGCCTCTGTTACAATAAATCCGATTTCTTGGAGAACCACAGATGATTATGCTTTAAAGGAAGATAATATTGGGTCTATATATGTAGATAAAAATAGGAAAGAAACAGTTTATAAGCATATTGCTGACGCAAAGATAAATCATTCAAGAGGGACAATTATTTGCTCTAGTGTGGATCGTAAAAAATGGAGTTCTCCAAAAAAGTCTAGACAATATTTACCACTTGGGGTACTACATGAAAACGATATACCGCTTTACTATTACAATTTACGTAAAAATGCACAAGATAGAACAAATGAATATTTTAAATCGCTAGAAACAAAAAATTAATTAAAAAGACTTTCTTCAACTAGTTTTGTGAGGGCATTTAAATATTTTCAAACTTGTACGCCATTTGTTTGTTATACGTACATGTCTCTATCATACATGTACATGGTTTATTAAAATGTAATATGTTAAAATGAATTAGTTTAAATAACATGTCATAGATATACGAATGTTTTGGCATAAGAATAAGCTAACTCTTGAGTATAAATTAGTATGATGTTTGTAAAAGGTTTAGAATTATTAAAACACTTAAAGATTTAAAATTCATGGAGAATATTATGTCAACAGAAAGGTTAGTAAAATGGAGTAAAGAATCACAGGAATTTTTTGAAAAAGCAGAAGACAATAGCATTGTTTTAGATTTAGTAATATCGTACGCATGTGCAAGTCAAACAGGAGAAGGATTTGAAGAGTTAGTAAACACAATAAACAGTGAAAGTATTAAGAGAAAAGTAAAGAAAGTTGTTATAACGGACACTTCTTACCTTTATAGACATACTATCCCACAGTTTTCTGGATACTGTGATACTGATATTCCAACAGAATGGAAGCTTAAAAATATAGATACTATTAAAAAATTAACAGTTGCTACAGAATTAAAATCATGGTTTACAGGTTTGGATAAAGATGGTTTTAATGATTGGTATACAAAGATAAAGAAAGATTTCTTTATGGATTCCAATTTTAAAGATGCAGTTATAAAATTGGCGATGGAGTTTACTGCTAAAAATTTTTATGACACTGATATTGGTAGAAATATAGACTTTATACTTGAAGAAACAACATATACTGCTTTTAATCTCAATGACGCAAATGTTGTATATCCTACAGAAGCTTCAGAACCAGTGAGATTGACATTAAAAAAATATAATTTAGGGACAAAGTTTTTGTCTTACAGGATATCCAATCATGCTTGTGAAGATACTGTGAGAATACTAAATAGAACTATAGTTGATAGAGAAGTTATTAAATTTGTTAAAGAAAAACCGACAAATATAAATTTTTTTGTAGTAGATAGAGGAGGTAACATAATATATATGAACCAGTCTTTGTGCAATATAGTTTCCGAAGAAAATGCTAAACAAGTAGCACAAACTACTTGGCAAAACTCACTTAAAGTTATGGATAAGAGAACAACGCTTGAGTTTGAAGAACATGACAAAGACAGGACTTTTCTGTCCATAAAGTCTCCGTTAATAATAAATGGAAAAGTAGAGGGAGTAATAGGATTATCAATAGACATAACAGAACGAAAGAAAGCAGAGGAACTGGAAAAGAAGTTAGCGATACAGAAAGAGTTATATGAGGTAGCAAAGGGAGTGTCTCATGATATATGCTCACCAATATCAGCA
>JAITSL010000027.1 GCA_031287855.1 Candidatus Endomicrobiellum roisinitermitis | reverse complement strand
AGAAAAAGGTAGTAAGATAGGAAGTAAGGTAAAAGAAGCGATGGAGCAAATAAGAGAAAGGAAGTATTATGAGAAGTACATAAGGAGTAACCCAACACTTTTAGGAATAGTGTTTAGTGGAAACAAAGAAATAGGATGCAAGTTTGAAAGTGTTAAATAAAATGATGAGTGTAAAGAAAGGCTTCATGGGTGAAGTAAGGGATATGCAAAGTGGTAGTGTTGGGAAAGGATGTGTGTTAGGTAGGAAGAAGAGCGATAAAGATAAGGAAATATTTAAAAGAGATAAAAGAGTTTAAAGAAAAGAGTGATTTTTAAAAGTATATCATAAAATGTATTTAAATGAAATTTCTTTGAAGTTGGTTTAGTGGTAAGCTCTATTGGGAATAAATTTCGTTAAGAAGTGTTAGTTAAAAGCAGGGGCATAAAATGAAGGTGTCATATAGTTTGCTTAAAAGTTTTGTGAGTTTTGATTTAGCTCCAAAAGAACTTGCCACAATGCTTACTTTAATAGGAATTGAAGCATCTGTTGTTTCAAATACATGTAACTGGACAAATGTGGTTACTGCCAAGATTTTAGGCATACAAAAGCATCCTGAAGCCGATAAACTTTCTTTGTGTAAAGTAAGCGACGGGGCAAAAGAATATAGTATAGTATGTGGAGCAAAAAATATATCTGTAGGACAAATTGTTCCTCTTGCAAAAAGCGGAGCATTATTGCCTGACAATTTTCAGATAAAAAAGTCTAAAATTAGAGGCATAGAATCTGAAGGAATGTTGTGTTCTAAAAAGGAGCTTGGTCTTGCTGAAGAGTCAGAAAATATTTATATTCTTGATGACAAAACCAAACCAGGGATTGTTTTAGAGGATGTTGTAGATGATGTAGATTCTGTACTTGATATAGAAATAGCTACAAATCGTGGAGATGTTTTAAGCTATTTAGGCTTAGCAAGAGAAATTGGCGCCAAACTTGAAAAAATTGTTACATACCCTAAAGCAAAAACATACAATGTTTCAGGTTTAAATTGTGTTCAAATAAAGTCTAGCTTATGTGTACGTTACATAGGGGGTATAATTTCTGGCATTAAAGTTGAAGAGTCTCCTAAATGGATTAAAGATGCTTTAGAAAAAAGTGGCATAAGGTCGATTAATAATATTGTTGACATAACAAATTACGTTATGCTTGAGCTAGGCCACCCTCTGCACGCTTTTGATTTAAAGAAGGTATATTCAAAAAATGTTGTTGTAAGAGCTGCAAACGAGCCTGAAAAGATTATTGCTTTAGATGGTAAAGAATATGAGCTTTCTTCTGACATGCTTGTTATAGCAGATGATAATCAACCTATTGCAATTGCTGGGGTAATGGGTGGGCAATATTCTGGGATTGACGAAAGTACAAGGACACTATTTTTGGAAAGTGCTATTTTTGACAGTGTATCTGTAAGAAAAACTTCAAAAAAATTAAACTTGGCGAGCGATTCTTCTTATAGGTTTGAAAGAGGTGTAAGTTGGGACATTGCAGAAGTTGCTTTTTGGAGAGCTGTAAATCTCATATCTGACATTGCTGGCGGCAAAATAGAAGCAAAAGAAGATTTGCAAAATATTAAATATGAGAAAATAAGTATAGTTTTAAGAGTTGAACGAGTTTTTAAGGTTTTAGGTTACAAAATAAGTAAAGATGATATAATAGAAATTTTAAGATATTTAGGCATGGATTTGCAGTCAAAAGGTGAAGTTATACTTTGTACAGTTCCGTCATGGCGTAACGATATAAAAGAAGAAGTAGATCTTATTGAAGAAATTGTAAGAATTAAAGGTTATGAAAGTATCCCCTTGCAAAAAAAACATACAGTTTGTTTGTCATCTTCAAAAGAATTGTTTGTATGTGAAATTGCAAAGGATTTTAGAGTTAAGTTAAATAGTCTTGGTTTTAGCGAAGCTTTAAATTGTAGTTTCTGTGAGATTAAAGAACTTAAAAAGTTTGGTTTAAAGTATTCTTATAAGATTGCAAATCCTGTATCTAAGGAAAACGAAGTTTTAAGACCATCTTTAATTTGTGGCCTTTACAAAAATTTGGTGCTAAATATCAGCCAAGGGTTAGAGTCAGTTACTTTGTTTGAGTATGGTAAAATTTTTAATGAGTTAGGCGAAAGAAAAACTTTTGCGTTAATTGCATATGCAAGGGTATGGCAAGAATGGTGGAAATGGGAAGAGCAAAAAATTAACCCTAAATATGATTTTTATTTTGGTGGTGGCATAATAAAAAACATTTTGCCTCAAGATTTTATGATTACTCAAAATCTAACTCCCAAAGAGTATTATCATGTTGGTAAAACAGCAAGTATAATGCATAAAGATAAAGTTATTGGGCAATTTGGTATTTTAAGTCCGTATATAACTAAGGACATAAAAGATGAAGTTTTCTACTCTGAAATAGATTTAAGCTATGTAGAAAAGGATAAAAATTTCGAAGTAACTCAATATAAAACCTTTTCAAAACTTCCTTTAGTAAAAAGAGATATTTCTGTAATTGCAGATAAAACTTTACCTTTTGTTAAAATTGAAAAAGTTATAAAAAATATTATAAAAATAGGCGGTATTTTAAAAGGCTATTCTTTGTTTTCTGTTTATACAGACGAAACTAAAATAGGGAAAGGTAAAATAGGTTATTCGTTTAGATTGTCATATAAAGATGAAAATAAAACTTTAACTGATACAGAAGTTAACAAGGATATGCACTACCTTTTAGAAAAACTAGATCTTGATCTGCAAGTTAAACTTAGGGAATAAATCTAAGAAAAACATAAATTTTAAAAACGTTACAAAACAAAATTTATAAGCCTCTAGCACTCAATGGAAGAGTATCAACAGGTTGATATAGAGAAGGTAGTATTTATTTACTATATTTGTAGATGCATGTTCGATGGCAGCGTTGAAGTAAACATTAATAAAGTTATCAGTAGCTTGTAATTTAGTGTATATGTAGAAAGATTTACCATAGCCAGCTTCAGAAATGGTGTGGTGATTTTGAGTCAACCATCTAACCCTAGATAATAACCTTAGCATACTTAATAGCTCTTGCAATGTATCAGATGTAGTAGATTTTTGTTTAATATGTCGCCTTATTTATATATAAAATATATAACTATAAAAAAGATTATAATGAGGAGTAAAAATAATAAATAAAAAGAGGAAAGGATAGAGTGGATGAAAGGCATTCAAGAGTCAAAAATATTAGAATATTTAGTATAATAATATCATTCTATTTTATATTTTTAAGGGATATATATGAGAAAATTACCGATAGGTACACAATCATTTGAAGTATTACGCAGGAGTGGAGATATATATGTAGATAAGACAGAGTATGTATATAATTTGATAAATAATGGAAGGATATATTTTTTATCAAGGCCAAGGAGATTTGGAAAGTCACTGCTTATAAGCACTTTTAAAGAATTATTTAAAGGGAAAAAGGAGATATTTGAAGGGTTGTACATATATGACAAATGGGACTGGACAAAGAAGTATCCAGTAATACATTTAGACTTTGCAGAGATAGGATATAAGAATAGTGATGAACTGGAAAAATCGTTTAATGTTTTTTTAGATAAGACAGCACAGAGAAATAATGTAGAGATAACAAAGTCTGCACCTATATCAGTAAAGTTTGCAGAAGTGATAGAGGAGTTACACAAGAGCACAGAGGAGCAAGTAGTAATGCTGATAGATGAGTATGATAAGCCACTGATAGACAGTTTAAACAAAGCAAAAGAAGTGCATCAAGAAATAAAAGAAACATTACATAATTTTATCAAGTGATAAAAGGCAGTGATGAACATATAAAGTTTATGTTTATGACAGGGGTATCAAGATTTGCAGGATTATCAGTATTTTCAGCATTGAACAATCTAAATGACATAACAATGGATTATAAGTATGCAGGTATATGCGGATACACACAGGAAGAGCTAGAAGGTAGCTTTAAGGAGCATATAGAAGATACAGCAAAAGATATGGGAATGAATAAGGAGGAGCTGTTGTCAAAGATAAAATACTGGTATAACGGGTATTCATGGGATGGCAGGACATGCGTATATAACCCATTTTCAACATTAAAGTTTTTTGATAAAAAAGAATTTGAAGGATATTGGTTTGAAACAGGAACACCGACATTTCTGATAGAACAAGTAGAGAAGATGAAAGAGATAGAATCATTAGTAGGGTTACAAAAGGTTAGTGCAGAAGTGTTAAAAGGGCTAGACAATGAAGAGATGGAGCCGATATCATTGATGTTTCAGACAGGATATTTGACAGTAAAGAAAAAAGAGATTACAGAAAGAGGGCCGGAATACAAGATAGACTTCCCAAATTATGAAGTAAGGAAAGCATTTTTAACAAGGTTAGTAGCAGTATGTGCAAGGAAGAGTCAAAAAGATACAGAAGAATTAAGGGACAAGATATATGAGAGTTTAAAAGAGAAAGAGGAAAAGAAGTTAGAAGAAAGTTTAAAAGAGTTATACGCAAATATACCATACGATTTACATATAAAGACAGAAGCATATTATCACTCGATATTTTTAGCTACTGCCAAAATAAGTAGGTATGAAGTAGAAGGAGAGGTGCATACAGATAAGGGAAGGGCAGATGCAATATTAAAGAAGGAAGATAAAGTGATAGTAGTAGAGATAAAGTATGGTGAGAATAAGCAAGCAAAGAAG
>JAITSL010000018.1 GCA_031287855.1 Candidatus Endomicrobiellum roisinitermitis | reverse complement strand
TCAAAGAGCAACTTATGAGCAATAAACATTTAATATTGCAAATTAGCTCTGTCTGAAGCAAAATTCATTTATGTCTTTCTTGTCTTTTCATTTTGCTAGTTTGCTAATTTGATTAAATGGTTTGTTGCGATTGCTCTAGTAACGTAGGGAAGGTACTAAACTAACTATTTCTCTGTCAAGTGGCTGTAAAAGTTCAATATATGTTTGAACTTTTTCAATTTTTATATTTAATTTAGGTTTAAATCAACAAAAAAATTTAATTTGGTTTATCACTCTAATAACATACTTTTATACGCAGATAATGCTTGAGGAAAAACTTCAAGAACTTTTTCCATAACTCCTGAAAAAACTGATATTGCCATCCCATAATTTGTTATAGGCACACCTAGCTGGTTTGCTTTATCTAACCGTGCAAGCATGCCTTTTCTATTTAAAGTGCACGCACCACAATGTATTATTAAGCTATATTTTGAAAGATTCTTTGGATAATCCTGTCCTGATACATATTCTACAACTAAATCTTTTTTTGTGTACTCTCTAACCCAGTTAGGAATTTTCACTCTACCTATGTCATCTTTAGAAGCATGATGCGTACAAGCTTCTGCAATTAAAACTTTATCCTTATCTTTTAAAGAGTTAATTTTAGCAGCGCCTTTTGCCATATCAACAATGTCAGATTTATCTGCAGCATAAATTATTGAAAAAGTTGTAAGCTTAACATTTTTTGGAGTTTTTATAGCTATAGTTTTGACAGCTTGAGAATCTGTTATTACAAGCACTGGAAGTTTTTTAAGAGCTTTTAAAGCTATTTCGTATTCTGTATCTTGAACGGTATAAGAAGCAGCGTTTAAATCTAAAATATGCCTTAATGTTTGTACTTGAGGCATTATTATTTTACCTTTAGGAGCGCCTAAATCTATAGGCATAACTAAAATTACCGTATCATTTTTTTTTACTATATTTTTTAATGATATATAGTTTTCTATATAGTTATCCGGCAAAATTTTTAAAAGCATTTTTTTTAAACTATTTAAAAAAATGTCTCTGTTACTATTAACATTTGAAAATTGTAAAATATTTTTTGAATATGCTTGTAATTTGTTTAAAAACTCTTTGCTTGGTTCTTGTAAATCTGTTTTACTTATAACAATAACCACTTTAGTGTTTCTTTTATTTGCTTCTTTAACAACATTTTCTTCATAAATACCAAACTTATTAAATTCACACATTAGAAGAACAACATCACAACTATCAAAAGCTCTTTTAGTTTTTTCTGTTCTAGCTTCCCCTAAACTAGATTTATCATCAACGCCTGCTGTGTCAAATAAAGTTATAGGTCCTAATGGATTAAGCTCCATTTGCTTACAGACAACATCTGTAGTAGTTCCTTCCATGTTAGAAACAATAGACGTTTGTTGATTTGTTATAAAGTTCATAAGAGAAGATTTTCCAACATTTGTCCTACCAAATATGCCAATCTGGATAGTTAGTGCTTTCACATTCCCTCCAATATAAACAGCTCACAAGAAAAATATTAACTATTTCCCTGTGTTTCTAATTAAATAATCAGAAATTGCAACCATAGACAAAAATTTTTTTAATAGCTTTTTATGTTCGTTAGTTTCGTGTGATATAGTCAACTTAGAATTGTTTAATGTGTAAAATGTTTGTTTTTCAGCAAAAATATCTTTATAAACTGAATAATTTTTATTAAATATATAATCTTCAAAAACCATCACATTATCTTTGGCTTTTTTAGAGAACAAGTTATTCCCTTCTGACATATATTCCACATCTGACAAGGACAGATTATACAAAGTTGGCATTATATCTAGGTGGCAACCAAAAACAGTGCTATCATATTCTTTAGGTTTTAAAGTATTAGGGACATATAAATAAAAAGGAACTCTAACACTGTCAAAAAAATTTTCTATATTGTAGTTGTTAAAGTTATGATCACCTGTCACAGCTATTATTGTGTTTGATGCATATTTTGAACTTTTAATTTTAGAAATAAACCTACCTAACATTTCATTAGAGTATTGATATGACGCAAATCTTTTTTTTGCCTTATTCATATCTTGTATATTATTTTTTAAACTGTCAGGGATTTCTAAAGGTAAAACACTATACTTGTTAGGGATTGTGTAAGGGGGATGATTAGTAGTTGTTAAAACATATATAAAATTTCCATTACTGCTTTGAGATAAAGTTTCAAAAACTAAATCAAAAAGATATTCGTCATATACTCCCCAAGGTCCTCTAGGAAAATCTTTTTTTATAATACCACCACTTAAAACCTCGTTGAAACCTAAATTCAATGCAAAAGATCCTACATTACGCCAACTAGTATTGTCTCCATATATGTAAAAAGATTTATAATTATTTTGGTTATACGGCGTTACTGAAGCAAAAGGATAATTTTTGTACGCATACTTGGATTGAAACAAACAAATAGAATTTGGCCGTACTACCGTATTTAAAAGTGTTGCTTCTATAGCAGTTATAGTAGTATTGCCTTCAGATGAAAAATTATAAAAAACTATATCCTTGTCAAAATGTTCTTTTAAGTTGCCCAAAACGTTAAATTTTTCAGAATTGTACTTAATTAAATCGCTCCCAAAACTTTCCATAACAATAATTATGACGTTTGGCTTGATGCTCTCTATTGTTTTATTTATTGCAGTTTTTGATATGAGTGACTGTTGAGGGTTTTCTTTTGATATATCATCAACACTTTTATCTAAAAAATCTGCAAAAGCTTGCCTAATATCGTTTTTATAACCAGTGTTTAAAATATAATCAATTCCGTCATCTCTAGAAGCTTTTAACTTATGTTCAAATGCTCTTTGTAATGTAAATAAACAATTAATAGCAGTTTTGTTTAAGAATGTGTTTGACGATATGTCAGAATATACGCCAATAGGTTGCAACCCAACACTACCTCTTATCATCAAAAATAATGAAAACAACAGAACAACTGACATGAAAATTCTAAAAAATATTTTCGGTAAATGAAAATTATATTCTTTAAATCTTAAAAGTTTATTAGAAGAAAAGAAAACTAACAAAAAAAGAAAAACAATTCCAAAACATATTAAAAACAAATTATAGTTCTCATGAAAAGTTTTTATTAAAGCTAAAGTGTCGTCTTCAACAAAACCAAAAATTAAAATATTGAGATGATCTTTAAAATACGAATAAAAATTAAAATCTATACAAAACAATGTTAATATAGTTCCTATAAAAAAAGTATAGTAATATTTTAGAAGTGAGCTAAAAAATTTGAAGTAGGATTTTTGTCCTATAATAAACAAAACAACAAACAAAAGCACAGGAGGCACATTTAAAGCAGCTATTACTGACAGGTCAAATCTAAACCCCATATAAAAGGATTTAAAAATATCTAATCTAAAACCACTTAAATCTATCCCTTTGCTAAAATAAACAAAAAAAATAAATCTATAAAAAGACATAAACAACAAAAATATAAAATTAAGTACTAATATTTTTAAAGGTATTGTTTTAAAAAAGGTCATATGATGCTCTATTTAGTTAAATAATGTATTATATTTTTTGCTGCTTGTTTTCCCATACCCATTGCAGCAATAACAGTATCACCGCCAACAATATCTCCACCTGCAAAAACGCCTGGAATAGATGTCATATAAGCTTCATCACATAAGACATGTCCTTTAGAATCTGTTTTTAATGCTCTTGTAAGAGAAGTCAAAATTGGGTTTGGGTTAAACCCTAAAGCTAAAATAATCATATCTGTTTCTAAAATATATTTAGACCCCTCTAGAGCTTTTGGTTTTCTCCTTCCAGATTCGTCAGGTTCTGTAAGTTCAATTTTTACACATTCAACAGCTTTAACAAAACCTTTTTCATCGCCAATAAATTTTATTGGGTTTGTTAGTGTAACAAACTCTATGCCCTCTTCTTTTGCGTGTATACGTTCTTCCAACCTTGCAGACATTTCGTTTTCTGATCTTCTATATAGAAGCTTTACAGTCTCAGCTCCAAGTCTTGTTACTGTTCTTGCTGAATCCATTGCAGTATTTCCACCACCTACTACAACAACATTTTTTCCTCTATAAACCGGCGTATCATAATTAGGGAAATTATGAGAACGCATTAAATTAACTCTAACTAAAAACTCATTTGCACAATATATGTGGTTTAAATTTTCTCCAGGAAGGTTTGGAAATGTCGGCAAGCCAGCTCCTACAGCCACAAATATAGCTTTAAACCCTTCTTCAAACAAATTTTCTACTGTTTTTGTTCTTCCTATAAGCGTATTTAACACAAACTTCATGCCAAGATTTTTTAACTTATTTATTTCTACATCTAAAACTTCTTTAGGAAGTCTAAACTCTGGTATGCCATATCTTAAAACGCCACCAGTATCGTGAAGAGATTCAAAAACTGTAACATCGTATCCTTGTTTTAATAAATCTCCACCGCATGTAAGCCCTGCAGGACCAGAACCTATAACAGCAATTTTTACATTATTTTTTTCTATAGAAATATTTTCATCTTTATCATTTGCTGTAACATCTGCACTATAACGCTCTAAATTTCCTATAGCAATACTTTCGTTTTTCATGTTTAAAATACAGCTTTTTTCGCATTGATTTTCTTGAGGACAAACCCTACCACATACTGCAGGGAAATTAGTTTTTTGATTTAAAACTTCTATAGCAACTTTTGGCTTATCTTCTAAAAGACACTTTATAAAGCCGGGTATGTTAATCTCTACAGGGCATCCCTTTACGCACATAGGGGCCTTACATTGCAAACATCTTTTTGCCTCTAAAAGCATTTCCTCTTTAGTATATCCTATGTTTACTTGTTTAAAATCTTTTTTCCTTATTTGTGGATCTCTTTGTGGCATTTCTATTTTGTGTGGCATTTGCACTCCAAATTGTAAAAAAAATTATCAAGAGATGCTTTTTCAAAATTTTTATATAACTCTAAGCGTAAAGAAAGTTCTTTCCATGCTATAGAATGGCCATCAAATTCTGGGCCATCAACACAAGCAAATTTTGTTTTATTGCCAACACTAACCCGACAAGCACCACACATACCAGTCCCGTCAAGCATTATAGGATTTAAAGAAACTATTGTTTTTATGTTTTTTTCTTTTGTAAGATCAGAAACTGCTTTCATCATAGAAACAGGGCCTATAGCATATACGACATCTACTTTTTCTTTAACTATAACGTTTTTTAAAACGTCTGTAACAAAACCCTTTAAGCCACAAGTGCCATCATTAGTAGCAAACAATAGTTCGTCACTAATTTCTTTTAATTCTTCTTCTAGTATTATTAAATCTTTACATCTTGCGCCAATTATTGTAACTATTTTATTTCCTACTTTTTTGAACTCTTTTACTACAGGTAAAATTTCAGCAGCACCTACCCCGCCAGCTACTGCTACAACTACACCGTACTTTTTTACATCTGTTGGGTGACCTAACGGCCCAACAAAATCTTTTATAAAGTCGCCTTTACTTAATAAAGAAAGTTGTAAGGTGCTTTTCCCTACTACTTGAAAAATTATTCTAACACTACCTTTATTGGTATCTGTACCTGCAACCGTCAAAGGAACGCGTTCGCCTTTATCGTCAATCCTAAATATTATAAATTGACCTGCTTTAGCATTTTTTGCAATTTCCGGGGCATAAACTCCCATAGAGTACACATTATCACCTATTTCTTCTTTTTCTAAAATTTTATACACTTTCCTCTCCAAAAATATAAACCTAAGTGCTTTTAGCAGTCTTAACAAATCTGCTGTAATCTTTTTAAATATAAATTTACAAAAATAACTTTTATATACAAACAATACAAAAACTGCAGGCAATGGTCTGCAGCATATAAAAAAATTACTAGAGTATCTCAAAAAATATTAAAAATAACCAAACCTTCTATTTCTTTTTCTTTTCCAAATGCTATCGCCAATAATAAACATCATTACCTGCATAACTCTAGTAATACTTTCGATCTCGTATTTGTTCAATGCTTTCCTGTAACAATTTTTATTGCCTAAAAATAAATGCTTCATTGTACTTAAAAGCATTGACTGCGAAGCATTCACAATCGACGCAGTCGTGGTAAAAATAGTATCCACCATTTTTGGTAAGATTATATATACTCCGTTTTGTCTACATACACTGCATTATCATTACATAACTTTTCAAATGTTTGTGCCAATAATTGGTAATATTTTCATATGTTTGTCCTTACACTAAAAATGTTATATATTTGATTCATTATATCATTTAACTTAAAAAAAAACTCAAAAAATTTAGGTGGTTTTTGAAAATGAAATTTTTAGGAAGAAAAACGAACTCGAAGCATTAGAGCATAAATACCAGCGTGATAGTGGTCTCGTTGTGATATATGGGCGTAGGCGAGTTGGCAAGGCACCGCTTATAATAACTTGACTTTTTTTAATTTAAATTATATTCTATTTTCACGATTATGGAGGTCTTAATGTATAGCTTATATTGTCTTGTACCCCCCCCCCACATACTTTGATTATTCACTTCTATATTCATTCTTGGCCGTTCTAGCACTATCCTGCATAAATTTCTCTAACAAACAATCCATTCAAAACTTGAAAAACAATTTGAAACCAATTCTTCAGAAGTATTACAGAGGCAATTCCTTTCCCAATGCCTTCTGTTTTATATTTATTGTCTATGCTAATGAAGATGAAGAATTTCAAACGGCTAAATACAATATTGTGGAAGCTAATGGAACCAGTGCGAAAATTGTAGAAATTGGAACGATCACAATTTTAATCTGTTCCTGGTTTAACTACTTTATTGAATATTGAAAAGGAGGAGAAAAATGGTATTGACAAAAATTTTTTCTAAGAGAAACGCAATTCCTGAGTGCATAAATGAAAATTCTTGCACACTAAAATGTTCGAAAAGTTCTTTCGAAAACTCATGGAATGACTGGGGGAACTGTTGCAATTGGAACCATTGGGATAATTGGGATCATTGTAATTGGGATAAATGCAACTGGTAATCTGCTTATTTTTGTGCTGGTACTTTATTAAGTAGTACCAGCACAAATTTTTAAAAATGAAAGGAGCTTTTTTAATGGCAAATAGCAAAACTGTAGTTATATATTCTAAAAAAAATATTTCAAAGTATTTTTTATCTCCTTATGTAAATTTCTCTTTTAATAATGATGGTATAAATTTTGAACAATGGTTATTTAAAAAGAATATCCTAGTAAAGTGCAATGTGGAAAAAATGGGCAAATTTTTGGACAAGTTATCAAAAGGACTAACTGAGCAAAAATTAACAGATTATATGCAGGAAATTTTCGGAAAAGACGCAAATGCTGTTATTATAAATTTTATGAAAAATGGAATCATAGAATAGTTTAAAAATGTGTATAAACAACTTTGTATAAGAAACCTTTAAGGTATTATTTTGTCAATTCACAAAAAAATGTACAGCGTTTTCAAAACTTTAGATACTTTTGTTTAAAATTAGGAGTATATTAAATGCAAGAAATTTTGTTAAAAAAGATTAATTCTTACCAAGTTGCAGATTTTAATTTTTTAGGATGTGATTGTTTTATTAATCATGATAATTCTTTTATTTTAAATAAGCATAGTGGCACGTCAATGATAATTTCCAATGACATACTGGAAAAAATTAGCTCAAGTAACCTAGATGAAAGTATTAAATTTAAACTTATTCAAAAAGGGTTTGCTATCGTGCAAAATAGCAATGAAATTCAATATGACTTTGAGGATAAGTTTGATTTGCCAAGATCATTTCTAATAGAATTGACCAAAAAATGTAATTTGCATTGCAGATATTGTTTTAGAGATTTTAATTTAACCAAAAATAATGAAGACATAAGCTATAGCGAAATAGATTTTATATGTCAATATATCTTAAACTACTGTAAAAAATATAATATTCAAAATATAGCTCTTCAAGGATGGGGAGGAGAACCTCTTTTATGTTTGGATAAACTAATTTATATAAAAAAGTTCTTCAAAAAATCAGATGTAAAAATAGATATTATGATTCAAACTAACGCTACTCTCATAACAAAAAACATTGCAAGAGTTTTAAAAGACAATCAAATTGGAGTAGGTATTAGCATTGATGGATTCGAAAGTGTACAAAACCTACAAAGACCTTATTATGATGGGGGAAAAAGTTTTAATGATGTAATGCGAGGTATTAAAAATTTAAATGAAGTCTCCCAAAAGTTTGGAGTAATTTCAATTATAACAAAAGAATCCTTACCTTATACTGAAAAAATAATAGAATTCTTAGCAAATGACTTAAAAGCTACTTCTATAAAATTGAATATAATGCACAATAATAAACATGCTGATAACAATATGGCGATTAACAATTCTGAAATCACTTTATTTATAGATAAGATGTTGAATAAACTTATCAATTTAAACGAAAATGGAATACATATTACTGAATCTAATATAAGTAGCAAGCTGAAAAATTTACTAATTAGAGTTTCCGGGAGTATATGCAAAATGGCAGGATGTAACGGAGGAAAACAGTTAATTGCATTTGACAAAAATGGAAACGTGTATCCTTGTGAATTAACCGATCATTCGGATGAAATTCTAGGAAATATTCACGCTGAAGAAAACTTGCCACTGTTAATTCAAAAAGGCTCAAAAAACAAAAAATACTTCCAAAATAAAAAAATACCTGAGTGTGATGAATGTACATATTACTGCTTTTGTAGAGGAGGCTGTTCTGCTGCTGTAAAGTACAGTAATTATGAATGTGCGATTGATATTCAAGAATGTTATATAAATAAACACTTATATCCAAAATTAATTAAATTAATTTTGAATAAACCTAAAACAGTTGAAAAAATAGTCAATAACAGTATCGCTTTCTGTAATTAAAAATGTGAGGATAAAATATTAATGTTAAAAATTAATCGTTTAGAACCTTTTAAGTGTAAAAATTCAGAATTCGAATTTTTAGGCTGCGATATTTATTCTGATAATAACTTGAGTTTTTTAATAAATAGCTCAAATGCATCCACAATTTTAATCAAAGAAGATATTTTAAAAAATCTTTATAAACACGAGCTTGATGAAAACTTGAAATTCAAATTAGTGCAAAGAGGTTTAGCAACTTTTAAAAATATACATACTAACTATACAAAGCTCCAATATAAGTACATTCCAAAACATTTTTGCATAGAAATAACCCAAAATTGCAATTTAAGATGTAAATATTGTTTTAGAGATTTTAAAAATCCAACCCAAAATACTATGAGCGAAAAAATGATAGAAAAAATATGTAATTATATAATTAGATACTGTAAAAAAAACAAGATAAATCATATTTTAATACAACCGTGGGGAGGAGAACCTCTTTTATGTTTGGATAAAATTTTAATTATAAAAAAATGTTTTGATGATTCCGGAATTAGTACGCAAATTACGGTAGAAACAAACGGTACATTAATAACTTTGGAAATGGCCAAAACTATACATGAAAATAACATTAACATAGGAATCAGTCTAGATGGCCCAGAAAAAATTCAAAATTTTCAAAGAACATATCACAATGATAAACCTACGTTTGAAGATATTGTCAAAGGGATTAAAAATCTAAACAAAGTTGGTCATAGTTTTGGAATACTTACTGTCATCACAAATTATAGTAGTGATATAGTTGAAGATATTCTAGATTTTTTTGTCAAAGAATTAAAATGCAATAATATGAGATTAAATATGATACATCCTTCTAAAGATAATATTTATAACATGACTTTTGATACAGATAAAGCTGATTTTTTTTCCGATAAACTTATTAATAAATTAGTCTCATTGAATGAAGAAGGACACTATGTAACCGAATCTAACGTTAAAACCCAACTAGAAAACTTACTGGTAGATACTTCAGGAGGATTCTGTAAGATGCAAGGCTGCCAATATGGAAAACTCCAAGTTGCCTTTGACAGCAAAGGAAATATTTATCCTTGCGAACTTACTCAATATTCTGAAGAGATTTTAGGAAACGTAGAAAATGAAGATGATTTAGATTGCTTAATTTCAAATTCTAATAAAAAACAATCTTTTTTTATAAAAGTCCGGGAAAATCAATGCAAAGAATGTAGCTTTTGGTATGGTTGTAGAGGTGGATGTTCATCGGCAGTAAAATACATGAATAACCCTAACGTTAATATTGATCTAATACAATGTAGTATTAATAGGAGTATTTACCCAAAACTTATAGAATTAATATTAAATAAACCATCGATAGTTGAAAAATTAATAAAAAGAAAAATAAATTTTATCTACTAACTCAAACTTTTACCCAAGGGAGTGATTTATATAATGGACCAAAATGTTGCTTACTTTGCTATAAATTACAAATGTAACCATAGATGCTTATTTTGTCCAAATAGAAGTGAAAAATACAAAGGGATGATGAATTTAAATGAATTCAAAAAGTCTCTAGACACTGTACTATCAAAATCTAATGTCAAACATATAACAATATCTGGAGGAGAACCTACACTAAACAAAGATTTTATTGAAATTTTGAAATACGCAACTCAGTGTAATATTACAGTAGGCCTATTTTCAAACTCCGATAGATTTTTTGAAAAAGGGTTTGTTGAAAAATTAGCAAACAACATTGATGTTAATAATTTAACCATTATATCACCTATATATGGCCACAAATCTGACATTCATGACAAAATAACTCTATCAATTGGAAGTTTCAGGAGAACTGTTCAAGGATTAAAAAATCTTATTGATAAAAATTTTAAAATATCTGTCAAAAATTGCCTAAATCATCTTAACTATAAATACATTGATGAATATATAAATTTTGTTATAAAAGAATTTCATTATATAAAAAGCATAGGACTTTATGGTTTAGATTATTGCGGTACTACTAAAGAGCAGAATAAAAATATAATGGTTAAGTTTTCAGAGATATCTCCCTACCTGGAAACAGCCTTAAACAATTTTGAAAATAAAAATTCAAAGCTTCATTTACACATATCTGACATTCCACTTTGCACAGTAAGATCAAAATACTGGAAATACTTTCTTAGCAACAAAAATAAAATCAATGCTGCTAGAAGTGCTCCTGACACAAAAAATTTTGAGTATGGAAAAGTAGAATTTAATACACCAATCCAATGTGGAACATTTTCTTCTAAATGTAAAACCTGTGATGTAGAAAATGAATGTCCAGGAACGTGGAAATCAAGCTGGGAATTGTTGAGTGATTCTGATGTAATGCCAATTAAACTATTAAAATAAAGTATATATTAATGAAAAATTCACCTTACTTGGAAGTGATTATTAAATTATGGAAAATAAATAAAGCATATGTGATATTGTTCTTAATTGGAAAATTAAAAGATGTCCCATTCCCAATGCTTAGTGCGTTATACACAAAATACTTAATAGATAGTTTAATTTCAAATAAATCTTTGCTAAAAGTATTTTATTTGCTTTCGTTATTTTTGGTATTTGAGTTCGTTTTATATCTTTTTGATTCATGGTTTAACATTAAATATGAACCTAAAAAGAAAGAAATTATATCAAAAACATTAATATCAGAATTTTTTGAGCAAAATATTAACATTCAATTAAAACATTTTGAAAAAACAGAGTTTTGCAATAAAAATGCTCTTGCTATAAATGAATTAATTCCAACTTATTTCAACATTTTTAGCTGCTTTGTAGATGCATTAGTAAATTTATTAACTATGCTTTCTTTGATCACTGTAATTTTTATTGTAGATAAAGTTATTATAATATCCTCTATTTTAGTTTTGACTCTGTATTTTATTATAAAGAACAAAAGCAACAAAACAAAAATTGCCCAGACAAAACAAATAATTCCCATCGAAAGATTCAAAAGATATTTAGCTAATCTTTTAGCTACATATGAAAATATAAAAAATATACGTATACACTCTGCAGAAAATTTTTTTGTAAATAAATGGATTGAAACTATAGATAAATCCATATCTGTTATCAATAAATTTTCAAATAAGCTTATGATATATTCAAATTTAAGTTATATTATTTTTTCTTTATTTCAATACTCTATAATTATGTACAGCACTTATATTGTATGGATTGGAAAAATATCTATAGGTTCATTTTCTGGGATAACACAGTCTATATTTTCTTTTATGAACCAATTAAGAAGACTTTCAGAAACATTAGTAATTTTAAATAATCACTCAAACCATTATAGAATAATAAAGGAATTAAATTTATATGTAGATGATACTTCAACTATAAAAAAACAAAAGGTGCTGGATAAAACCAAAATGCACAGTATAGAATTTAAAAATTTAAGCTTTTCATATGGAGAAAACTCAGATCAAAAAATTTTAAATGACATTTCTTTTAAAATAAATCCAGGAGAAAAAATTGCACTTATTGGAGACAATGCATCAGGAAAATCAACTCTTATAAACCTGCTATTGAGATTATATGAACCTCCTGACAATACTATATTTATAGATGGTGTGGATGTAAAAAAGTTTAGCCTGCAATCTATTCGTGAAAATTTTTCAGTAATACAGCAAAATTCAAATAATTATGCAGTCACAGTAGCTGAAAATATTACATTTAATACGGATTTAAACTTAGATGAATCTAAAATAAATGATAGCTTAAAGTTGAGCTGTCTTTATGAAAAAATTTGCTTACAAAACAAGAAAATATTTTCTAATCTAACAAAAGGTTTTTTTAATGACGGATTATCCCTTTCAGGTGGGGAAAGCCAAAAATTAAACATAAGTAGATTTTTTAATAAAAATTCTCCAATATTAATTTTGGATGAATATGAAAGGTGGCTAGATAGTACTTCTAATGAAATAATATTAAAAAATATTATAAATTTTTCCAAAAATAAAACTCTAATAATAATTTCACACAATGAAAAATTTTTATCACTAATGGACAAGGTTGTAATTTTAAAGAATGGGGGTATTGAATTATAGTCTATAACTTAGCAATAATGCAAATTCATTAATTTACAATTATTTTATACGTTGCTACTGTGCATTGTCCATCATAGAATTCCTTACAACATAAAAATTTTTTTTGCCTGCTTTAATATCTAATTCAATTGTTTGAGAATCTAAAATTCTCCCACTTTTACCCAAATAGTTAATAATAATACTCTGTTTGCCTTTTGGCAAATAAAATCTTGCCATCAAAACTGTATCTGGCAAAGTATTCCATGCTCTTGTATCTGCTTTTTCAGATAAAGAGTTATACAAATTAAACGTAATTTGCGAGAGTACACCTAAAGCGTTTCCAGAACTTTCTTCAACTTTTTTTGAAACAGACTTTCCTATAACATACTTCACTGCAGCCCTTGCTAAAGTTTTAGCATATATTTTGCCAACTTTATCATCTAAAGTCTTCTTAGCTATAGCACCTACATCTTGCACTAAAACACTTTTAATTTCTTTATTATTAGCAGTAATGTTAAACTCACATATTTTGTTTTTTATATCTTTATATTTCGGAAACGAAATTTTTATATAATCGTTTGCAAAAAGAGATATTCCTATAGATTTTGCTTTTTGAAAATCTTTATATTCTTTGTCATCATCAACTTCAACACTGCCAACATAAGCCCAAATCTGCCCTAAAGCAAACTCTAAAATATGTTCAATTTTTTCTGGTACAAAACCATTATAGTTAACTATTATACACTCACCAAAACCAGGTGGAATAACACGCTCTTTAGCTTGAGGATAATTCTTTTTTATTTCCTTAGCTCTTTGACTCATCCCAAGGTTAAGAGCTGAAGTATATGCATCATCAATCAACTCAGCAGGTATTTTTAAAGGAATAACATCTTTCTTATAAGCCTGCAATGCTCTATAATATGAAATATGTGCATCATTTAAATAGTCTGCATTCTCATATACAAGTCCCATAAAATATCTTATAAAACCGTCATCTTTATAAAAGTTTTTATAGTTTTGCTCAATAGCCCAATTTTTAAAAAGTGTATCTATCTGGCGAGCTTCTACAACAGATTCATTTGTACGACCCTGTAAAATGTAATTTAATGCTTCAAAAATAGATACGTGAGCTCTTTCAAACTCGTTACCATAATAGGCAATAGTGCTATCATTAAAAAACATAGAAGCAATGCCTGCAGATATACTTTTTTGATAGTACTGAGCATAAAGGGCTTTGGCATCTTCAAACTTTTTAGAGCTCACATCATAATTTTTTGCAAAATGGTTTACTATGCCAGCATCAAAATAATACATCAGAATACTCTTACTGCCATACACTTTTTTTTGTGACTTATCTACAAGTTTTGCAGCCTCTTGATACTCTCCTGTGTCTATTTTTGTCCTTAGCTTGCCATAGTAAGCAGTCATATTAGAAGCACAACTACTAAAAAACAAGCTGTAAAAAGCAAACAAAAGAAAAACAGTAAACCTTTTTAAGCACGCAAAACTAAAAAACATATTTTTTAATAAATGTATTTTAGAGCAAATATGTTTTAAATAATAACTAAGCCTACTAATACCGTTCTCTTTTAAGCGAAAATAAGTCACTAGTATAACTTTACGCATCTTTAATTTAAACTTTATAAGATTTTTTTGAAACTACTTTTTTTATTTTTTTCTGGCCAATCCAAACAGTTTCATTTGTCTCCAAATTTATAAGCTCAAGCTCTACTTGGTAATATTTAAGTTGTGCTTTCTTATTTGCATCAAAAATAGAATTAATCTGCCCTTTTAACATAAAATCTGCAGCAGTTTCCTGCCCTTGAGTTTTTGCTGTGCCAGTTTTAGCGTTTTGGGTCTGATCTGCTCGTTCAGCTCTAATTTCAGCACGCTGTTCCTTTGAAGCAACAAAGGTAACTTTTCCAGAATTAATATAGCTTTTTTCTAGATCTTTAACAAAAGTTTCCGTGCTTATATGCTCTTCTGTTTTATTTAATACTAAACCTATAACAACTCTTGGCTTTCTAGCATTTGCTTTTCTAAAATCAGCAAGCCACTGATTAGCAAAAGAGTCATTAATCATTTCTTCTGCTACTAAATGCGAATCTGTATCGTTCCAATATCCACTTAAGTCAACTCCCTCGTTTGGATCTATTCTGGTCACTTGAGGACCAGAACAAGTAAACAACACAAAAGACAAAGCACTTACTAATAGACAACCTGCAATTTGTTCTACTTTCATTTAAGTGTCTCCTACAAATTATTTTTGCACTACTTTTTTAAATTTTCTTTTTCCAGTTTGAAGAATAAATTCTTTGAACTCGTTTACTGCAAAATCATTTTCTATTTTTTTAGAATCTATTTTTATAGCGCCTTGCTCTATTAAACGTCTAGCTTCATTTTTACTTGAACACATACCACTTTTAACTAAAATATCAGAAAGCTTTAAATTATTAGATTCTAATACATATTCTTCAATATTATCTGGCACATCTTTCTTGCCAAAAACCCTATCGAATTCTTCTTTTACCTCTAATGCCTCTTTTTTACTATGATACCCTTCTACTATTTGGCAAGCAAGAGCAACTTTAGCGTCCCTAGGATGCATGCTTTTAATTACATTTAAATTCTGTTGAGTAAGAAGTTCGTAATATTTGTACATCAACTCGTCAGAAATAGACATTATTTTTCCAAACATATCACTAGGTAAATCATTTAAAGCTATATAATTATTATAAGACTTTGACATCTTTTTTATACCATCTGTACCTTCTAAAAGAGGCATAGTTATTATCACTTGAGGTTCTTCTATTCCATAATCTCTTTGTATTTGTCTTCCAAGTAAAAGATTAAATTTTTGATCATTTCCTCCAAGCTCTACGTCTGCATTTAAAACCACAGAATCATACGCCTGCAAAAGAGGGTACATAAACTCAATAATGCTTATAGGCTTATCTTTTGCATATCTTTCTTTAAAGTCGTCTCTTACAAGCATCTGCGCTACAGTACTTTTTGCTATAAGCTCCATAAATCCAACAATGCCTAGCTCGTTTATCCACTTACTATTATATACAACTTCTGTTTTTTCTCTATCTAAAATTTTAAAAACTTGCTCTGTATACGTTTTGATGTTTACTTTTATTTGCTCGTCTGTCATCATAGGGCGCGTTTGAGAATGCCCCGAAGGGTCTCCAATCTTTGCAGTAAAATCTCCAATTAAAAATATTATCTGATGACCTAAATCTTGAAAAGTTTTAAGTTTGTTTATTATAACCGTATGGCCTAAATGTAAATCTGGAGCTGTAGGATCTACGCCCAACTTTACACGAAGCTTTTTCCTTAAACTAAGTTTTTTTCTAAGTTCTTCTTCTGAAATAATTTCATTTGTTCCTCGTTTGATTTTTTCTATCACTTCTTGCATCTAGATTTCCTTTTTTTATATAAAATTAACATTGATTACCTAAACTGACAGGTTTTTTAGCACTTTTACAGTACTATCATTAAATTTCTTTTTATGTTTGACTGCATCTTCAATGGAAGTAACAGAGAGCTCTCCATTTGTTATTCCAACTAAAACATTCTTCTTCCCTCTATGAAACAAATTCATGGCAAAATGCCCAAATTGCGAAGCTAAAATTCTTGTTCTTGCTGTTGGTCTACCTCCACGCTGTATATATCCTAAATTGCTTACTCTAACTTCAAGTTTAGTAAGTTTTTCTATTTTTTCTCCAAACTCATAAGATGAACCACACCCTTCTGCAAAAGCTATAATTTCAGAAGTTTTACCTTTTTCTTTACCTTTTTTTAATTCCGAAGCTATCCTATTAATATCAACCTTTATTTCAGGAACAGCTATAAACTCACAGCCTGCAGCAAGGGCGACATCTGCTGTTAGAAATCCGTGTTCTCTCCCCATAATTTCAACCACAAAAATTCTATCGTGGCTTGTTGCAGTGTCTCTTATTTTATCTATAGCTTCAACAGCAGTATTTAAAGCTGTATCATAACCTATTGTCTCATCTGTACCATAAATATCATTGTCAATTGAAGCTGGAATATTAATAATTTTTATACCTTTTTTTGATAAAGTATTACCTGCTGCTAAGGAACCGTCTCCTCCAATTATAATAAGTCCTTCAAGACTTAACTCTTTAACTGCTTTAACAGCCCTATTCATACCAGCAGCAGTTTTTGTTTGAGCACATCTCCCAGTATGGAGTATTGTGCCACCAGTATTTATTATACCACTCACAGAACGAATTGTAAGGTTTATAAAAGCACCATCTAACAATCCTTTAAAACCTCTATTAATACCTATCATTTCATAGCCTAAGGCAATACCTCGTCTAGTAACAGCTCTAAGAGCTGCATTCATACCCGGAGCGTCTCCTCCAGAAGTTATGATGCCAACTCTTTTAGCCATAAAAATCTCCTTTAATAAATATTGCCTGCTTATATTTTTGTACAAGCATTTCGAGTATAGTTTTCATAATAGCCACTATTGGCACTGCAAAAACTATACCTAAAAATCCAAATATTTGCGCTCCAGCTAACATAGCAAAAACCATAGTTACCGGCCCTAAATTAACATTTCGCCCAACAACTAAAGGCTGTACAAAATTATTGTCTAAAAATTGTATTATAGCATACACTACAACTATTTTTATAACTATGCTAATTGTATGAAATTGAAACAAGCCAACTGATAAAGCAACAAACAAACCAACAAAAGGGCCAAGATACGGAATTACATTTGCAATACCTGCAATAATACCTATTATTAATGCAAAATTTACACCTATAACACTTAAAAATATTATAGACATTATTGCAACAAAGGAAGCTTCTAACAACTGACCTCTTATAAACCTACCCAAAACCATATCCATTTCATATACAATAGATAAAACAGTTTCAATATGTCTTGACGGAAACATAGATATCAATGAATTTATACTTTTATTAGCGTTAAAAAGCATAAATAAAACTAACATTGGCACTAAAACAATGATTGAAAAAACAGAAAAAATGTTTACAAGATAATTTGGGATATTTTGTGCCTCAAAAAGAATAAACTCTCTTATTTTTATTATAACAATGTTGTATATGCCATAGCGTTTTAATATAGGTAAAGAATTCTCTAATTTTTTCCTAACAATAATTAAATAGTTTGACACATATTCATAATAGTCAGGAAAACTATTTTTTAATTTGTCAAACTCGGTGATTAATAAAGGAATTAGTATAAATAGCAACCCTATCAATATAGCCGCTAAAACAACCGCAATTATTGTAACACACAACCACCTTTTAAGGCAGTAAGATTCCAATTTAATAACTAAAGGAGATATTATGTAAGAAATAAAAGCTGCAATAATAAATGGGGCTAAAATTTCTCTTGCAAAATATAAAAATAAGCAAACTACAATAAAAGCTAATACTAATAAAACAAATATCTTATTTTTTAGAGATTCTGTCATTTACTTTCCTATTAATAAACAAAAAAAATTTTAAATCTTTTTAGCTAAAATAGTAGCCAAATTTTTCATTACAGTTAAACCAATTTTGTTGTCAGACTCAAATAAATCAGCAATTTTAGCACGATAAATAAGATAAAGTTCACTATCTTTTAAAGCTGAAGCATCATGCTTGTGTGTACAATTTTCAATTAAAGATATTTCCCCAAAAAAATCTCCAGTTTCAAGAACTTTGCTTAAATTTTTTTCAGTTAAACGAACCTGCCCATTTTTTATTATGTACAAAACATTAGCTTCTTTATTTTTTTCATGAATTTTTTCATCTTGAATGTAAGTTTTTTTAAAAACTAATAAAGCTATTTTTGCTAAAGATTTCCCAGAGAGGCCAACAAATAAAGGAATTTTTTTTAAAAACATAATATCTTTCTTTAACGCATCATCAACAAACAAAAAATACAGTAATTTTTTTAACATATTATTCCCTAGCATGAATATTTTTATCTTTTTTTATAATAGTCTGCGTGATGTTCTTTATTTGCATCAAGTAAATCTATAATATCTTGATAACCATACATACGAGCATAACTTAAAGAATCCAATCCGTCTCTATCTTTTAATGTAGGTTTTGCTCCTTGAGAAAGTAAAAATTTTACCATTACAGGAAAGTTCATTTTAACTGCCATAGATAATGGCGTCATGCCAAAACAACTTCTTACATTTATTTTTACACCATTTTCTAAAAGAAATTTAACCATATCTTCATCTAAATTAGCTATTGCAATAGTTAATGGGTTTTTTGCTTTACTTTGATTCATAACATCACCAACTGTTAATAACTTTTGGCAAATTTTTTTATTTCTACAAGCAACAGCATAACTAAAAGCATTAGAGCCATCATTGTCAATACTAAAAACAGCATGTTTGTTATATTTTATAATTTGCCAAATTAATTCATAATTCTCATAAAAAACAGCATACATCAATGGAGTAAGTCCGTTAATATCTGGTATCAAAATATCTGCCTCATAACCCATAGCTAAATTACTAAGCTTAATGCTATTGTTCATCGCAGCAATCATAGCCACTGTTAAATTGAATTTATTTTTATGATTAATATCAATATAACCTGTTTTCAAAAGAATAGATGCTATTTCATAATTTCCATAAATATAAGCAATATGTAGTGGAGTATTTCCATCTTTGTTTATTGACTTAAGTTGTTTATCATCTTCAATAAACTTTTGTACAGATTTTATATCCCCAAGCTGAATTGCCTCAAAAATATTACTAGGCTTTGCACCATGCTTATACAAAATATTTGCCATTTCTAAATAATTTTTGCTTAAAGCTAAAGATAAAGCAGTATCGCCATCTTTATTAACACTATTTATGTCCAACTTATTTTTTAAAATAATATTTAAAGCAACCTGTCTCATATCTCTATTAGCTGCCATCATTAACAAATTTACCCCACCCTGTCGTGTTTGTGTAATATCAGCACCTAAACCTATCAACAAATTGGCAACTTTGGACAATTTGTTGTTAATAGCTAAAAAAATAGCATTCATCCCAACATTATAACCATCGTTAATATTTGCGCCTTTTAATATAAGATCTATCGCCATTTGTTCTTGGTTACTAGACAAAGTGGCAAGCAATAGGGAGGAAGAATAACGGTCTTTAGCATTTGTATTTGCGCCTTTTCTAAGGGCAACTTTAAAATTATCGTAATTATTATCTTTAATTGCTTTAACTAAATCATGATCAACGCTTAAATGTTGGCAAAAAGAAAAAGAAAAAAATAATATTAGCAATAATAAAGTAAAGAAAAATTCAAGACTTGTATTTTTGAGATTTGTTTGTATCATTTAGTCTCCATAAAACAAACCATATCAAGCAAAAAGCAATTAATGCAGGTATTACAGACTTTACAACTATAGTATTGCTATCAACATTTTTTACTATATTGTAAAAATAAATAGCAGTAAAAGAATACAATAAAGCCATAACTAAAGGAAAATAATTTTTTATGTAATTAAAAAATTTACTAACAACTATTAAAAATATAATCAATGTCCAAGTAATGAAAGACACAAAATATTTTAACTCTACATTTTTAACATAATAGTAAAAAGTATAAAAAGGTTCAAAAACAAACCTAAAAACTGAACCAGACTGCTCTTGTCTATACAATATTATCTTAGTTTTTGGCCTTTTTGCAAGCTGTTCCTCTATATTATAAGACAAATCACCCTCAAGGACTGTCCAGACATCAGCCATATAACCCCAACCATGCCAATCTGTAACCCCAAACATTGGCAAACCGTTATCTATACAAAACTTTATAAGCTCACTACGCTGGCTACTACTAAAATTTCTATATCCGCAATTATATATTTCAAACCCATCTATTCCTAAATCTTTTAGCTCACTAAAAGTCTTAATATGCCATTTCCACCAATGTGGCATAATTACAATCATACCATTATTATGAGCTTTTTTAATTATATCTTCTAAAGACAAATTTTTATAATCAGCACCATAAAATTCCTTCGAAGATAATATAAGAACAGATATTTTATCTTTTGTTTGCATTTGCATTCCAGGATAAACAACTTTGTATTTAAATTCATTGGGGAATTTAACATAACCATTGGAATGGTTATGTTCTGTATTAAAAAAAACATCATACCCTTGCCAAATATGTGCTTTTAAACTTATATCAGCAGGGGCAACATTATCGTGCGATGTTAACGTATGAGAATGGATGTCAACAGCAATATAATTTTGAGGTTTTATTAATTTAGGACCTGGTACAGGAACTAAAGCAACAAAAGAAATCAAAGTTAAAAATAACATCAAAGAGTAGAATATATTATATAAAGCTTTAGTAACAGCTTGTTTACTTAACAAAGAGTACATTATTACAACACTAACAAGCCATAATATCCAGGAAATAATTACAGGTTTATAAAAATTTCTGTTTAAAGTTAAAGCATAAAATATAAAAGAATAAATAGGTTCTACAAAAATTCTTATTTGAGGCCAAACTACATAAAAGCCAGAAACTTTTTTTTGATCTATTAAGTCGTACAAACTAATAGGATTATTAAAAATAATATACGTTACTACCATTAAAAATAAAAAAATAAAAAAAATTTTTACTGATCTATATTTCATCTAAACCCCATTAAAATAATCGCTATCAGTATGCTACTTAGCTTTTGATTGTATCAATAGTAAAGGGATATCATTTATATACATTTTCCTATCATTGTCTCTTTCTCAATTAACTCTTTCAATCTTACATCTTATCTCTTTCTTCTCACTAAACACTATACCTAAAAGTGTTGGGTTACTCCTTATGTACTTCTCATAATACTTCCTTTCTCTTATTTGTTCCATCGCTTCTTTTACCTTACTTCCTATCTTACTACCTTTTTCTTTT
>JAITSL010000012.1 GCA_031287855.1 Candidatus Endomicrobiellum roisinitermitis | reverse complement strand
GCTCCCCCAATACCTTCGTGATCGCTGCTGTTAAGGTCGTCTTCCCATGATCTACGTGCCCTATCGTCCCTATGTTTACGTGCGGCTTGCTCCTGTCAAATCTCTTCTTTGCCATTTTTTAGTCTCCCTACCTTATATTTTTTTCTCTAATATCTTGTCTGCAATTTGTTTTGGTACTTCTTCATAATGAGAAGGTTCCATACTATAGTTTCCTCTTCCTTGAGTTAAAGAACGAAGTGATGTTGAATAACCAAACATATCTGCAAGAGGAACATTTGCTTTTATATGCTGTACTTTAATTTTTGAGTCCATGCCAGAAATTTTGCCACGCCTTGAGTTTAAATCACCAATAACGTCACCCATATATTCTTCAGGTACCACCACTTCTGTTTTCATAATAGGCTCTAAAATGACAGAATTTGCTTTTTTGCAAGCGTCTTTAAAAGCCATTGACCCTGCAATTTTAAACGCCATTTCTGAAGAGTCAACTTCGTGGAAAGAACCGTCTGTAACTGTAACCTTAATATCAACTACAGGATATCCTGCCAAAACGCCAGAAGTCATAGCTTCTTTTATACCTTTATCAATTGCTGGGACATATTCTCTAGGGATTACACCACCAACAATTTTGTTTACAAACTCATAACCTTTACCCGGCTCTTGAGGTTCTACTGTAAGAACAACGTGCCCATATTGACCGCGCCCACCGGTCTGTCTAATATATTTAGATTCTGCTTCTTGAGCTTTTTTGATTGTTTCTCTGTAAGCAACTTGAGGTCTTCCTACATTAGCTTGAACATTAAATTCTCTTTTCATTCTCTCCACGAGAATTTCTAGATGAAGTTCACCCATGCCCGCAATAATAGTTTGGTTTGTTTCTTCGTTTGTTTTAACTCTAAAAGTCGGATCTTCTTCTGCAAGTCTGCTTAAAGCAATCCCTAACTTTTCTTCGTCTGCTTTGGATTTAGGTTCAATTGCAACATCTATGACAGGGTCAGGAAAATCCATAGACTCAAGAAGAATTGGGTTTGCTTCGCCACAAAGAGTATCGCCTGTGCTTGTGTTTTTTAAACCTACAGCAGCGGCAATATCTCCAGCATTTACAGATTTTATTTCTTCTCTATTGTTTGAGTGCATGCGCACTATACGAGAAATTCTTTCTTTTGCATTTTTCCCAGGATTATAAACGTAAGAACCACTTTCTAACGTGCCAGAGTAAACTCTAAAATATGTAAGTTTTCCTGTGTAGGGATCTGCTTGCACTTTAAATGCCAAAGCGCTAAAAGGAGCTTTATCGTCAACTTCTCTAGTGTCTGTTTCACCAGTGTCAGGGTTTATTCCTTTAAACGCTTTTCTGTCTAAAGGAGATGGCAAATAATCACAAACAGCATCTAGCATTGGCTGTACGCCTTTATTTTTAAACGCTGTTCCACAAAGAGTTGGGATCAATTTTATTTGAAGTGTCGCTGCTCTAATAGCTTGTTTTATTTGTGCTAGAGTTGATTCTTTCCCTTCCATGAAATTGTTCATCACTTCGTCGCTATAGTCTGCTATAAGCTCTATCATTTCATTACGCATATGATGTGCTTTTTTTTCTAAATCTTTTGGAATATCTACTATTTCAAAACTAGCACCAAGCTCTTCGCCGTTCCAGATATGAGCTTTCATCGTTACTAAGTCTACTATACCTTGAAAATTAGATTCTGCCCCTATAGGAATTTGAATCGGAAGAGGAGTAGCTCCAAGTTTTTCTTTTATATCGTTTACAACCATAAAAAAATCTGCACCAATTTTATCCATTTTGTTGGAAAAAACTATTCTTGGCACACCGTATTTATCTGCTTGCCTCCAAACAGTTTCAGATTGAGGTTCCACGCCGTTACCAGAATCAAAAACAACAACCGCACCGTCTAAAACTCTTAAAGATCTTTCTACTTCTGCAGTAAAGTCCACATGTCCTGGAGTGTCGATAATATTAAACTGCATCTCTTGCCATTTGCAATAAGTTGCAGCAGAGGTGATTGTGATACCTCTTTCCTTTTCTTGTTCCATCCAATCCATAGTAGCAGCCCCTTCGTGTACTTCCCCAATTTTGTGCGTTCTGCCAGTATAATATAAAATTCTTTCTGTAGTGGTAGTTTTGCCCGCGTCAATGTGAGCAGCAATACCAAAATTCCTAATATTGCTTAAAGGATATTCTCTAGCCATTTTCTTTTTAACCTTTTAATTAATATTTCACTGTTATTTATTTATAAATACACTTTTAATTAGACTAATTGTACATGCAAGAAAAAATACCGAAACAGAACAACTAAATATTAAAATAGCCAACCCAAGCGGGGACCCCCAATTATTCCATTTTGAAAAACATTGCTTTTCTTTGATTTCTTTATCTTCCATACAATCCTCTTATATAAAAATTTTCATTGCCAAGTATTGAACATATTCAAATAATGACATTGTACTTATTATCACTCTTTAAATTGTTTTTATATTAATTTTCTTCAGAATACCCACAGTACGTGTCAAAGGGTTAATACTTCTCTGAAAAAGAGTATCCACCAGCATGTGTCAAAGGATTAAAAATTTTTTGAGTATCACTAGTACCTTTATTTAGAACCACGGACTTTGCAAAAAATGTTACCTGTCTGCCGCTAAAATCCAGCACTTTATAGTTTGATGATTTTCCAGTCTGGCTATTAAAGATAATTTTTTTATCCTCGTACAGAAACAATAGTTTCCTTTATAAGAAAGGCGCTATTGCCAATTATATTTATATCGCAATCTCCATCTGCAACAACACACTTCTTAAACAAAGCAAAATCAGAAACTCTATCTTCTTTAGGACAAGTATAGAGTAATTGCGCCTCTAAGGTTGCATCATCATCACAACAACAACAAGAAAAAAATCCCTTACCAGCATGTGATTCTAAATCCAAAAATAATATAAAAAGGAATGAAACTATTAAACTAATTAACATATTTTTCATACATGTACCTTCCTTTTTTTATACTCTTCATCTTGCTAAGATATTAACTCGCTATATACAAAGATTCTCAGTTTTAAAGGCGAAGTATTTTGAGTCTAAACGACGCTTGTTTCAACGAAGCGTACGCACTTAGGGTACGTGAGTTGAAACATAAAAAAGTATAAACTCAAAATACAAGCCTAATTTATGCATAACAAAAAATACCCACGCAAGCTTACCAACGATAGTGGGCAAAAGCCTTGTTAGCTTCTGCCATTTTGTGTGTATCTTCTCTTTTCTTTATTGCTGCGCCTTCTTTTTTACTAGCGTCAATAATTTCCTGTGCAAGTCGCTCGGATATTGGTTTGCCTGTTTTATTTCTTGCACTTTCTATTATCCAATTTATAGCAAGCGTTATAGAACGCGTTGACGGTACTTCCATAGGGACCTGATATGTTGCTCCACCTACCCTGCGAGCTCTAACTTCTAAAAGAGGCCTAATATTTTCTATAGCTCTATTAAAAACTGATGCAGGATTTTCCCCAGTTTTTTCTTTTATAATATCGAAAGAATCATACATAATCAATTCTGCTATACTCTTTTTACCCTCAAAATTAAGCTTGCTTATAAACCTTGCTATTACAACTGAACCAAACTTATAGTCCGGTTCAGGCAAACCTCTTTTTTCTTTTGGTTTTAGCGCTTTACGTGGCATTACAAATACCTCTTATGTTAAATTAATGCATCTTTTTATGATAACAAATATTCTAGTATCTTTTCAATCTGCAAACAAATTATGGCACTAAATTTTAACCAACCATCACAAATCAAGTAGATGTCTTTTTTGTTACAGGTAAATTTACTGTTTTACAGATTTGCCTTTCTTTGCACCGTATTTGCTTCTGCTTTGTTTACGGCCATCAACACCAGCAGAGTCTAAAGTGCCTCTTACAATATGGTAGCGAACGCCTGGTAAATCTTTTACACGTCCGCCTCTAATAAGAACAAGCGAATGCTCTTGAAGGTTATGCCCTACGCCCGGTATATAAGAAGAAACTTCATAGCCAGATGTAAGTCTTACTCTTGCAACTTTTCTTAAAGCAGAGTTAGGTTTTTTAGGTGTACTTGTATAAACTCTTGTACAAACGCCCCTTCTTTGTGGGCAATTTTTCAATGCCGGTGATTTTGTTTTTCTAACAACATCTTTTCTTCCGCTTTCAACTAACTGATTAATCGTTGGCATTGTCTTGTTTTCCTTAAAATAAATTTTACTTGTTATTTTCTATTCTTGCTTCAACTAAACCAGTCCCAGCTGGGATCAAATGTCCAATAGAAACATTTTCTTTCAATCCAAGCAAGTTGTCAACTTGTCCTGACACAGCAGCTTCAGTTAATATTCTTGTTGTCTCTTGGAAAGAAGCAGCAGAAATAAATGAATCTGAAGACAATGAAGCTTTAGTTATACCTAAAAGTATAGGATGAGCTACTGGTGCCTTTTTGTTATTTGCCTTTAAAGCTTTTCTGTCCATTTCATACTTGCGCCTTGAAACTATTTCGCCATTTAAGTATTTACTTTTCCCAGAATCTATAATTCTTACGTTAGAAAGCATTTGCCTTACTATAATTTCTATGTGTTTATCGTTTATTGTTACACCTTGGAGTCTATACACCTGCTGAATTTCGTTTACAAGATATTCTTGCACTTCTTTTGGACCTTTAACCTTAAGAATGTCATGCGGATTTACTGCCCCATCTGAAAGAGCTTCTCCTTCTTTGACATTATCTCCTTCATACACAACTAAATGACGGCCAGCAGGGATCAAATAACTTTTCTTTATTTTTGTTTCAGGGTTTTCAACTTCAACTTTTATACTACCTTTTGCAGTTGCTCCGCCTAAATGTACTATACCGTCAATTTCAGAAACAACAGCAGAATTTTTTGGCTTTCTACCTTCAAAAAGTTCCGCAACTCTAGGCAGTCCTCCAGTAATATCTTTTGACTTAGACACTCCTTGGGGAATCTTAGCTAAAACATCACCAGCCTTAACTTTGCCTCCATCATGGCAAACAAGAGTTGTGTCCACTGGAAGAGGGTATTCTACATTTGTTTTGTCATCTTTTTTTACGACAATTCTAGGACTTTTTCTATCTGAATGATGTTCAATAATAACTCTTTCTATTTGCCCTGTTATTTTTGATTTTTCCTTTTGTAAAGTTATGCCATCTTTTACATCAATAAAATGTACTGTTCCCCCAAACTCTGAAATAATAGGCTTTGAATGAGGGTCCCATCTAGCCATTAGCACATTTTTCTTTACGCCTGTTGCAGCATCAGTCTTCACTTCCACATTTTGTCCATCTTGCACGTCTATTATAGCACCATAAGGAATCTGATAAACTTGACGGCGATGTACAGGAGATTCAGTAAAAGATAATTCTGTATTCCTGCTTACAACAACAGTCTCGCCATCCCTGTTTACAATTGTTTTTAAATTGTAGTAATCTGCAGTACCATCATTTTCAGCGTAAATTTCAGAACGAGAAACAACACGACTTGCAGCTCCACCTATATGGAATGTCCTAAGAGTGAGCTGTGTGCCAGGCTCTCCTATTGACTGTGCAGCAATAATGCCGACAGCTTCACCAATGTCAACTTGGTTGCCTGTAGCAGGGTTTACTCCATAACATTTTGCACAAACGCCATGTTCTGCCTCACAAGTTAATACGCTTCTAATACCTATTTTATCTATGCCTGCTTCAACAAGCCTTTTAGCTTTTTGAGGGGTTATAAGCTCCCCTCTCTTTATTATAATTTCGTCACGAACAATATCTACCACGTTATCTAAAGCAGTTCTTCCTGCCACACGTTCGTCTATGTTTTCAACCACTTCATCGCCACTGCAAAGAGTACCGATAAACACACCATTTACAGTTTTGCAGTCTTCTTGTGTTACAACAACATCGTGAGCTACGTCCACAAGCCTTCTAGTTAAGTATCCAGCTTCTGCAGTTTTTAAAGCTGTATCTGCTAAACCTTTACGACCGCCGTGAGTAGAAATAAAGTATTCTAAAACAGAAAGACCTTCTCTAAAATTTGAGATAATAGGAGTTTCTATAATTTCCCCTATACCTCCTGTCAGCTTCTTTTGTGGTTTAGCCATAAGCCCACGCATACCGGCAAGCTGTCTTACCTGCTGACGAGAACCTCTAGCCCCTGAATCTGCCATCATAAACACAGAATTAAAACGACTTTGGCCTTCTTTATAGTCTTGTGCCTCTTCTTTTCTCATCTCATCAAACATAATGTCAGCAACTTCGTCTGTAACTCTTGTCCAAATATCTATAATTTTGTTATAGCGTTCCAACTCCGTTATCAAACCAAGTTTTGCTTGTTTTTCAATTTCTTTAATTTTTGCTTTTGCTTCTTTTACAAGTTTTTCTTTTTCAGGAGGAACTTTCATCTCATCTAGAGAGATAGACACACCAGCAAGAGTGGCGTACTTGTAACCCATCTTTTTTAGCTCATCTAAAAGAACAACAGTTCTATATTGGCCAAGTTCTTTATAACACCTGTCAACAAGGACACCTAAATCCTTTTTAGATATGTTTTTATTTTGATAACCTAAAGCATAAGCCCCGTATTCATTTTTTGGAAGTTGTTCATTAAATATAACTCTTCCAACAGTAGTATAATTTAAAACATCTTTACCATCTTCAGATTTATAATTCTTCCATTTACTTACATCTTTCTGTTGATCACTTTTAAGTTTTTCATCTCTTATGTTTGTTATACCCAAAACTTTAATTTTTGCTTGCAAATCAACTTTTTTAGCTTGGTAAGCACTGATAACTTCGCTTACAGACGAGAAATTTTTGCCTTCCCCAACAACGCCAACTTTTTCTTTTGTAAGGTAGCTGCTACCTAAAACCATATCTTGAGAAGGAACAGCAATCGGTTTTCCCGAAGCTGGAGACAGAATGTTCCTCGTAGCCATCATTAAAACTTTCGCTTCAAGTTGAGCTTCAAGAGATATTGGCAAATGTACTGCCATTTGATCTCCATCAAAGTCTGCGTTAAAAGCAGCACAAGTTAAAGGATGAAGTTGTATAGATTTCCATTCAATTAGTACTGACTCAAAAGCTTGAATACCAAGTCTATGCAATGTAGGAGCTCTGTTTAGCAAAACAGGATGATTTTTAGTAACTTGTTCAAGTACGCTCCAAACTTTGGCATCGCTTCTTTCTAACATCCTTCTTGCAGATTTTAGCGTAGCGTTTTCTTGTTTGATTAACTCTTTTATAATAAAAGGTTTAAACAACTCTAAAGCCATTTCTTTTGGAAGTCCACATTGATTCAGCTTTAAGTTTGGGCCTACAACAATAACGCTTCTCCCAGAATAGTCTACTCTTTTACCAAGCAAATTCTGTCTAAAGCGACCTTGTTTGCCTTTTAATGTGTCTGACAAAGATTTAAGAGGCCTGTTACTTGCACCTGTAACAGGTCTTGTTCTTGAATCGTTATCTATTAAAGCGTCAACTGCTTCTTGTAAAAGTCTCTTTTCGTTATTTATCATAACAGTAGGAGCTTTTAATTGTTCTATATGACGAAGTCTGTTGTTTCTGTTAATAATTCTTCTATACAGGTCGTTTAAGTCAGATGCTGCAAACCTTCCGCCATCCAAAGCTACAAGAGGCCTTAAGTCTGGAGGAATTACAGGAAGAATTGTCAAAATCATCCACTCTGGCCTTGTATTAGAACTGAAGAATCCTTCTAACACTCTTAACTTTTTAACAAGTCTTGCTCTTTCTGCGTCAGACTTTGTTTTTTTAATTTCTACATGAATATTTTTTACTTCTTCTTCCAAGTTAATATTTTCTAATAACTTTCTTATAGCAGAAGCACCTATGTCCACTTTTAAAGAGTCTCCATAACCATTTTTTATATCTTTAAGATCGCTTTCCTCAAGAAGAACAACATTGTCCGGCTTTAAAAAGTTCTTTACAAAAGGTATATCGTTTCTAGAAATTTCTATCCTCAAGTGCCCTTCATATTTTTTTAAAGATTCCAGATCTTTTCTAAGACTGCTAAAAATTTTATCTTTTTCTATATCAAAAAACTCTATTCTAATTTTTTTGTCAGGTTCTGTTATAAAAACAGTTTCGCCTTTTGCAAGATGTTGAGAAAGAATTCTTTTTATTTCATTGCGACCTACAGGGTCTAAATCACTATAATAATATACACAATGAGGTTTAAAATAAACTCTATAGTACGTGTCCCCTTTTTGTATGTTTGAAAGTATCTTTTCAGCTGCCTCGGCTGTAGGCATATCAGACAAACTAGCCTGACTTTTAAGCATAAGTTTAAGTTGTTTTAAAGCTTTCTGAGAGTCTGTGTCTAAAGATATTTCTTCTGCAACTATACCGTCTACTATATGTTTAAACTCTTCTTTAACCACAGGACTGTCAATCCCATATTTAAACAAGTCAAACTCTTCACTTTTTAAAAGCATGCCCTTTTCTATTGTAGAAACAATTCCAGCTCTATCTTTTAAAGTTTCTGTTACAACATACTCTGTATAATAAACAACCTTTTCAAGATCAGAAATTTTCATATTAAGAAGAATTCCTATCCTTGATGGAGGTTTTCTTAAAAACCATAAA
This sequence comes from Candidatus Endomicrobiellum roisinitermitis, assembly GCA_031287855.1. Lineage (GTDB taxonomy): Bacteria > Elusimicrobiota > Endomicrobiia > Endomicrobiales > Endomicrobiaceae > Endomicrobiellum > Endomicrobiellum roisinitermitis. Next base: position 6,199 of record JAITSL010000012.1, on the reverse strand, counting down.
TGAGCAACAGGAACAGCAAGAGCTATATGACCAAACCTTTCCCTTCTTACTTTAGCCTCAGTTACCTCAACACCACATCTGTCACAAATTGTTCCTCTATGTTTTATGTACTTATATTTCCCACAATGGCATTCCCAATCTTTTGTGGGTCCAAAAATTCTGTCACAAAACAAACCATCTCTTTCTGGTTTAAAGGTTCTATAATTTATAGTTTCTGGTTTTTTTACTTCACCATAAGACCACATTTTTATTTCCTCAGGACTTGCAACAGTAATTTTAACAGCGTCAAAATCTGTAAAATTAAGATTGTCTGTTTTTTTCTTTTGGTTTTGAAAGTTTATTTTAGCCATTATTTTTAATTAACACCTTTCATTTTTTCTTGTTTGTCTTGCTTGCCGTTCTTTAAAAGTTCAACATTAAGGCTTAAAGCTTTAAGTTCACTTACCAAAACTTTAAACGATTCAGGAACGCCAGGCTTAGAGATCGACCCACCTCTAACAATCGAGTCATACATTTTTATTCTTCCATCAACATCGTCAGATTTCACCGTTAAAAACTCTTGCAAAATATGAGCAGCACCGTAACCTTCTATAGCCCAAACTTCCATTTCTCCAAACCTCTGCCCTCCAAACTGAGATTTGCCGCCTAAAGGTTGGCGAGTAATAAGAGAGTACGGCCCGATAGATCTTGCATGCATTTTATCTTCTACAAGATGGTTAAGTTTCATAACATACATAAGACCAACCGTTATCTTTTCCATAAACGGCTCGCCAGTTCTACCATCGTACAAAGTAACCCTACAATCGTCTGATGGCAAACTTTCATATGCCCATTTATTTAAAGCACTTTCAAGTTCTTTGCCCTTCAAACCACGAGCAGACAACACTTCCTTTTTATCTTTCAACAACTTTTCTTTTGCCTTTCTTACATAACTTTTTATTTGCTCTTCGCTTGCACCATCAAAGACAGGAGTTTCCATCTGAGTGTCAAGTTCTTTACCTGCCCAACCTAACATAATTTCAAGTAGTTGACCTACATTCATACGCGAGGGTATAGCAAGAGGAGAAAGTACACAATCTACTGGCGTACCGTCTGGCAGTCTTGGCATATCTTCTACTGGCAATATTCTTGCCACTATACCTTTGTTCCCATGTCTTCCTGCAAGTTTATCTCCAACTTGAACTTTAAGTTTTGCTGCAATGTAAACTTTTACAGTTTTATTGACAGAAACTGGCAACTCGTCGCCTTTTTTAAACCTTTCTTTTTCAGATTCATAATTATTTCTCAAAATACTTTCTTTCTCTTCATACAAAGCTTCTACTTTTGCAATATCAGACTTTTTAGTATTTGCAAGTTGTTCTTTTTTATCTTTGCGCAGTTTAGTTCTTGCTGCCTCATAAACTTCCCGCATTGATTCTATTTTTTTGCTTCTTTCTTTTTCTGTAAGTTTTTCAAGCCTTATAAAAGTTCTTACAGTTATCACTTTGCCTGTCACTCCAGGCGGAACACGCAAAGAAGCATCTTGCACATCTTCAGCTTTTTTGCCAAACAATACTCTTAAAAGCCTTTCTTCAGGAGTTGACTGTTGTTCCCCTTTAGGAGTTGTTTTTCCTACTAAAATATCGCCTCTTTGAACAGTTGAACCTATCTTAATTACACCGTCTTCATCAAGACTTAAAAGATCTTCTGCTCCCACATTTGGAATGTCTTTTGTTATTTCTTCTGGACGACTTTTTGTCTCTCTGGCTTCAGTTTGGAATTCTTTTATATGCACTGAAGTGAACTTGTCATCCTGTATCAACTTTTCTGAAAGTAGCATTGCATCTTCAAAATTATAACCATCCCAAGGCATATATGCAACAAGAAGGTTCTGCCCTAAAGAGAGTTGTCCTTGGCTAGTAGCTGGCCCGTCTGCTATTATCTGCCCTTTTTTTACAATGTCACCCAAAACTACTAAAGGTTTTTGGTTAATGCAAGTATCTTGGTTTGAGCGAGCATATTTTCTTAAATTGTATGTTTCTATCTTGCCTTTTTTTGTGTAAATCATTACTTGATCAGAAGAAACAGAAACAACTTCTCCTTCTGTCTCAGCTGTCATCACAACTCTAGAATCTCTTGCGACTTTTTCTTCTATGCCTGTACTAACTATAGGAGGTTCTGTAACCAAAAGAGGTACACCTTGGCGTTGCATGTTACAGCCCATTAAAGCACGGTTTGCATCGTCATGCTCCAGAAATGGGACCAAAGCAGCAGAGACAGATATTACCTGTACAGGCGAAATATCCATATAATCTACTTTTGAAGGAGGTTGAAATAAAAAGTCATCCCCCTTACGCCCTTGTACAGAATCTGTAACAATATTTCCTTTAGAATCTAAAGGAGTGTTAGCTTGCGCAACAAAAAACTCGTCCTCTTGATCTGCAGTTAAATATTCAACTTTGTCTGTAGCTTTACCATTTTCTACTTTTTTGTACGGAGTTTCTATTAAACCATAAGGGTTTACTCTAGCAAAAGTCGCAAGAGATGTTATTAAACCAATGTTTGGCCCTTCAGGAGTTTCAATAGGACAAACTTTCCCGTAATGGGTATGATGGACATCTCTAACTTCAAAGCCTGCTCTTTTTCTGTTTAGCCCTCCAGGCCCTAAAGCCGAAAGTCTTCTCTTATGAGTAAGTTCTGCTAAAGGATTTATTTGGTCCATAAACTGAGAAAGCTGTGAAGTTCCAAAAAATTTTCTTATCTGAGCAACAAATTGTGTAATATTTATAATAGACCTTGGAGTCGCATTAGCTTTGTCTTGGTTGTTCATATGCTCTCTTACAATCCTTGCCATTTGAACAAGACCAATCCTAATTTGGTTTTCTAACAATTCTCCAACAGACCTTACACGCCTATTACCTAAATGGTCAATATCGTCTAATCCTATTTTAATAGTTTGTTTGTCTTCACCAAATTCAGTTTCCCCATTAGAAAGCATTAAAAAATATTTTAATGTAGCTACTATATCTTCTCTAACAAGTGTCCTGCTCGTTTCTTTAGGTATAGGCAGTTTAAATTTTTTCTCGTAATATTGGAATATAGGCAACAACTTTTTTAAAATTTTATATCTTCCGACAGTTGTCAAGTCGTACTTTCTTACTGACTTAAAAAGCAACTCTTCCAAGAACCCTTGTGCTCGTTCTTGCATAATAAATTCTTGAGTTTTTAAAACTCTATATATATGATTAACAGCTTCTTTTTGAGTCTTAATTGTATCTTTTTTTAAAGTTAAAACTATCGAAACGTCTTTTAAAACTTTAACTTTGTCAATACCTAAAACTTTAATCTTTCTTATAGACTCTTCTTTTAACTCTTTGCCAATATCTAAAATTACTTCACCTGTAGATGCGTCATAAACATCTTCTGCTAAATATTCAACATTCATAGACGCACTAAGAGAATCCAGAGTAACTTCTTTCTTTTCTTTAAAAAGATTTATAATTTCTTCATCTGACTCAAACCCTAGAGCACGTAAAAGAGTAGTTGCATATATTTTTCTTTTACGGTCAATTCTTACATATAAAATACCATTTTGGTCAAACTCAAACTCAACCCAAGCGCCTCTATAAGGTATTATCCTTGCAAAGTATAAAGGTTTCCCTGTTACAGTAACCTTTTTTTCTTCATCTTCTTCAAAAATAACACCAGGAGAACGATGTATTTGGCTTACGACAACACGTTCTGCACCGTTTATTATAAATGTTGCTGTGCCTGTCATTAAAGGGATATCGCCAAAATAAACTTCTTGCTCAGAAAGTTCTTTTTCTTTCCCATCTTCTTTCCTATGCATAAGCCTTAACTTTATTTTAAAAGGAGCCGAATAAGTAACGTTTCTAGCAATAGACTCTTCAACAGAATATTTTGGGGTACCAAAAGAATAAGAAACATATTCTAAAACTAAACTCTCATCGGAGTTAGTTAAAGGGAATATATCTCTAAAAGCACCCTCTAAACCTTGGAACTTTCTTTTTTCAGGGGCGACATCTTGCTGCAAAAACTCAGCAAAAGAATCCTTTTGCATTTTTAAAAGAAGCGGTGGGTCTATAGGAGCTCCGATTTTTCCAAAATTAACTTTATTCATTATTTCCCAACCTGTTTTTTTATTTTATATATACAAACGATAGATAACACTTAAATCATACATAATAAATATCCTCTGCCAACTACTATCTTAAATGTAAAATTTCTCAGGGTTATTTAAGGTCAACCGTTGCGCCTGCCTCTGTAAGTTTTTTCTTAATTTCTTCAGCTTCTGCCTTTGCAACATTGTCTTTTACTGTTTTTGGCGCACCATCAACTAAATCTTTTGCCTCTTTAAGACCAAGACCTGTAACTTCTCTTACAACTTTTATAACATTAATTTTACTTGCACCTGCTGAAACAAGCACAACATTAAGTTCTGATTTTTCTTCCCCGTCTGTTGCCGGAGCTGCACCACCTGGTACTGGAGTTGCTGCTACTGGAGCTGCCGCTGATACGCCAAACTTTTCTTCTAAAGCTTTTACAAGCTCTGAAAGCTCAGCAACTGACAAAGAAGAAATTGCTTTAATCAACTGATCTTTTGATAATTCTGCCATTTTTACTACCCTCCAATTATTAACTTATTGAATTTGTTTATTTTCATTCTTAGCTACTTTCTTGTTAACTCTCATATCTATCTTAGAAAAAGATTTAAAGCTTTCTACTAAGAAAATTCGAGCAAGCTAAATTAAAAGCAACGCAGGGACGGAGGATTTTGAGTTTATATAATCCCAATAAACTCAAGTCTTAAGCATTAATTATTTTTGATTCTGAGCAACGCTTACGACGGTGACACGTACGCACTTAGGTACGCGACCCGGCGTATAAGGAAACTCAAATCAAAAGTAATAATGCTTCCATTTACGCAGCTTGTTTTTTTGCTATCGCATCTAACACTGTCACAAGACCTCCTATATTGGATACCAATACATTTACAAGTCCAGATATAGGGGCTTGCATACTTCCTAGCATCTTAGCAATAAGCACTTCTCTAGAAGGTAGTTCCGATAAGCGGGACACAACAGCAGACTCAACAAATTTGCCTTCTAAATAACCTGCTCTAACTTTCAATTTTGCATGTGTCTTTGCAAAGTCTATAACAATTTTTGCAGGAGAAACAACATCCCCGTTCTCAATAACAAGAGCTGTAGGGCCAGAAAAATTATCGCCACCACTAATGCCAGCTTCTTTAAGAGCTATTTGGCTAAGAGTGTTTTTAACAATTACATACTCGCTATTTTGAGCGCGAAGTTTTGAGCGAAGTTCTGAAACCTCTTCTACTGTAAGGCCATGATATTGTGTCAATATCATACCTTTCATGGACTTAAACTTCTTTGTCAAAACTTCTACAGCTTCTTGATTTTTTACACTTGGCATTTTTTACTCCTATAACTATCAACTAAAATATCATATCGTTTAGAAACACACCCTAGCTTTTAACCCCTATTTAGTAGTGTGACTTTAAAGCAAAAAATGACACTCTCAAAACAAACAAAAACAAAAAAAGCATAAATTAGTTTTTTAATTAAATAAAAAACTTCTCATGAGAGAAGTTTAAATAATAAAAACATTAATTTCCTCGTCTCGGTAAGAAAAAGACTTTCGTCTTATTTTAATATCTTGCTGACATCTTACTGTCTGTGACAAAAAACACAAAATTCTTTCCCGCAGAATAAATCTGCGGGGTTATATTTAAGATTTATCCGGCAGCGACCTACTCTCCCAGGACCCTGCGGTCCAAGTACCATCGGCCCTGATGGGCTTAACTTCCGAGTTCGGAATGAGATCGGGTGTGACACCATCGGAATAACCACCGGAAATAATTTTAAATTAAAGAACACAATTAAAAACTTAATATAGGTAAACCAGCTAACATATTATATCATAAAGATTAGAAAATGTGGCCAAGCCGAACGGGCGATTAGTATTGGTTAGCTCCATACATTGCTGTACTTCCACTTCCAACCTATCAAACTCGTAGTCTACAAGTGCCCTTCTGGGAAACCTTATCTTGAGGTGAGCTTCACACTTATATGCTTTCAGTGTTTATCTCATCCATACTTGGCTACTCTGCAATGCTCCTGGCGGAACAACAGAAACACCAGAGGTATGTTCATTCCGGTCCTCTCGTACTAAGAAC
>JAITSL010000003.1 GCA_031287855.1 Candidatus Endomicrobiellum roisinitermitis | reverse complement strand
CTACTGCTTCAGTAGCAGATGTTTTTACGAATAATACTTTAAATATAAAGACGAATAATATAGAAGTAAAAGGGATAAGGAATTTTCAATTTTTAAACTTTTATAATCTCATAAAAAATGGGAATGCAATGCTTACATGTGCACAACAAGTAAATATTGAGGGTGTAAATATTAATGTGGAAATGAATATAGACGAAGATGTAGGTGTTAATGACAAGTATATTCTTATTAGAGGTATTGGTGGCTTTGATGGAGTTAGCAAAGAGATTAAGGTAAAGCAAGGAGTATTAAATAGATATGACGCATCTATACTTACAAATAATTCTATAGATTTAGGAATAGTTATAACAGATGAGTATATAAATAATAGAGCAGAGATAATAACACAAAGCAAAGCTGCTACTTTAGAGATAATAAGCGAAGGATTAGATCTTATAGTAGATAAAGGAATAGAATCAGCAAAGGAAGTAAGTGCGGATGTAGAGGGACTAGTTCCTTTTGTGGCAGTAAAAGGAGGCAAGTCGAAAATAAGTACAGGAGCAGATATAAATATAGAGGGAATAGGAGTTATGGGAGGAGTAGCAAAAGAAATTAATAAAGAAGGGAATAAAGTAACAATAGGTGGATTTGTAGAGTATGGAAGAAAGACGAGTAAATTATCAGAGAAAATAGATTTTGATAAAATTTCAGCAGACCTGACAGGAGATTATAAAGGACTAGGTGTATTAATAAGATCAGATATATTTACTAATAGCTACATAGAAGGGTCAGCAAGGGTAGGTGGTTATAGTGTTGATTTTAATGCAGACAATATAGACCAAGAAAAAGAAGAAAGAGTGAGCTACGACTACAATAGTATGTATTTAGGGGGCCATGCAGGGGTAGGGTATATATATAAACTAAATGATAGAGTAAATATAGATATGAGCAGTAAATTTCTATTTATGCACCAGCAGGAAAAAGAGCTTAAATTGTCTTCTGGAGATAATTTAAAATTTTTAAATTTAGAATCAGGAAAAGTAAGGGTGGGAACAACTTTAGATTACAAGTTGCCAAAGCAATGGTGGCCATACATAGGAATAAATTATGATTACGAGGTTATAGGTAAAAAAGTAGAAGCAAAAGCGATAGATATAGATTTGCCTGCAGTAGAAGTAAGTAGAGGGAGATTTAGTGGTCAGCTAGGAATAAAAAAAGAAATAGGAAAGTTTAACATAAATGGTAGTGTAGTGGGTTATGCAGGGAGTAAAGAAGGAATAGATGCAATGTTTAAAGTAAAGTTTTATTTATAATGAACCTACTAGTCTAAATTTGGGTGTAAGGTCAAATAACAAGGATCTAGTAGGAATATCGCTTGTAAAGATATTAGAAAAACACAAAAAAGGAGAGTGAAAATGAAGAAAGTTGTACTTTACATGACTGCGTTTGTTGTTTTGTCTGGTGGGGCGGGATGTTCCGTTTATCACACCAGAATGAAAGTTGATATCGTTTCATCTCCAGACGCAACAAGTCAGATTTTAAGAAACAAACCTTTGGTAGCAAGCGCAAAAACAGCAACATTTTTTGAAAAAGAGAAGATAGATAATTTAAAAAAAATGCCTGGTAAATTGAAAGGCTCATATTACAAAATCGCAGATAATAACAGGGAAAGCATATACGTATATGGAAATACTTTAAACAATTTTTTTGACAAGTTTAACACAATACAAGCTAATAAAATTTATGTTGACGTTCAAGCACTTTGCCAAAGCGAAGGACAAACTGAAAGAACAATGTTCTCTTCAGGCACAACCCCCATTACGACAGATGCTAATGTAAATGATGAAAAAAGAATAGCAGTGCTCAAAGGGTTGCTAGAAGAGGAGCTTGTCAGCAAAGATTTTAAGATAGCAAAAAACCAAGAAAGCGCAAAATATAAACTTAAAGTTTTAATTGTTGAAGACGGTGTAAGCGCTAAAACAACAATGAGTATATTATATTCTCTTTCCCGCAAAGTAGGTGTTGTCGGGCTTGATATAAAACTTTTAGATAATGAAACAGGCGACACTTTGCTTGCATACAGAACTAAAAATAGTTCATTCCTACAAAGAACTAATGTGCTCTACTGTATACCTACACATCAGTCTTCTTTACATCTTAATATGGAATATTAATGAATAAATTTCTTGTTTTATTATTAACAGTTTTTATCTATGCCGACAGTATTTGCAAGGATTTTGATTTTAGAAAAACAACTAAAAGGCGATAGTGCAAAAATTTGACAGATTGTTATGATTATTGTTTAATTCACCATCAGCTATTAAGCGTTCTCTGGCAGGTATAAGTGTGAGAAGCTCTAATAATTTGGAGTAATTTTCATGTGTAAAGTTTCAGAACTCCGTATAAGTGTTGGATTTGTGCTTTTATGAATTTATATGTTAAAACTTTTGTCCTGCTTTTAAAACAGCGGGACTTTTTGCTTTAACTGATAGTTTTTATTTAATCTATTTATAAAATATGGAGATAAAAATGGATAGGAAATTTTCAAAAGAAGGGTTAACTTTTGATGATGTTTTGTTAATTCCAAGGCATTCAAAAGTGCTTCCTAAAGATGTTCAATTAAGGACAAATTTAACTAAGAAAATTAAATTAAATATTCCTTTAATGAGTGCTGGTATGGACACTGTTACAGAATCGAAAATGGCTGTAGCTATTGCTAGAGAAGGTGGAATAGGTATAATACATAAAAATATGTCTATAGAAGCTCAAGCTTCACAAGTGGATAGAGTTAAAAGAAGTGACAATGGGGTTATAGATGACCCTTTTTCTTTAAAGAAAGATAATACTTTAAAGGATGCAAAAGTTTTGGCTGCAAAATATAGAATTTCTGGTGTTCCCATTGTAAATGAGAAAGGTAAACTTATTGGTATTATCACAAATAGAGATATGCGTTTTGAAACTGATGAAACAAAAAAGATTGAAGATGTAATGACAAAAGAAAATCTCATAATTGCAAAAGTTGGTACTTCTCTACAGGAAGCAAAAAATATATTGCAAAATAAGAAAATAGAAAAACTTCCTTTAGTAGATGAAACTTTTACTTTGAAAGGACTTATTACAATTAAAGATATAGAAAAAGCTATACGTTACCCAAATTCAGTCAAAGATGAAAAGGGAAGGCTACTGGTAGGTGCAGCTTTAGGTATTACTAAAGATTTTCTAGTTAGAGCTAAAGCTTTAATTGATGCAAATGTAGATGTTTTAGTTATAGATACGGCTCACGGACATAATCAAGGTGTTCTTGATGCTGTAAAAAAAGCTAAAGAATTTTTTCCAAATGTTCAATTGATAGCAGGCAATATAGCAACTTCTGAGGCTGCAGAGGATTTAATTAAGGCAGGCGCAGATGCAATTAAGGTTGGTATTGGACCTGGGGCTATATGTACAACAAGAGTTGTTACAGGTGTTGGTGTTCCACAAATTACTGCTATTTATGATTGTTATACAATAGCAAAAAAATATGATATCCCAGTTATTGGTGATGGGGGAATTAAATATTCTGGAGATATATCTAAAGCAATTGCAGCAGGTGCTGATGTATGTATGGTGGGTTCTTTGTTTGCGGGTACAAAAGAAAGTCCAGGAGAAGATATAATTTATAATGGCCGCGCATTTAAATCTTATAGAGGTATGGGCTCTTCATCTGCCATGATGTCTGGCAGTAACGATAGATATTTTCAAGAAAATACAAAAAAATTAGTAGCAGAGGGCGTTGAAGGTCGTGTGCCTTATAGAGGGTCTATTAGTGATGTTGTTTACCAATTAATTGGTGGGTTAAGAGCTGCTATGGGCTATTGTGGAGTTACTAATGTGCAAGAACTTAAAGAAAAAAGTCAGTTTGTAAAGATAACCTCAGCAGGTTTTAGAGAAAGTCATCCTCATGACATATTTATAACTAAAGAAGAAAGTAATTATTCTGGTGGTAAGTGTTATTAAGATCTTAGTTAAATATTTAATAATGTTTTGTAAAGTTTAAAAAATTCCTTTAAATTTTGAAGTTTTGTCAGGTTTTAAGGCTAATAAAGCATTCTTTTGTAAAAAATATGTAAAATTCACATATTTTTTACAAAAGAATGCTTTATTTTGCTAACAGTAAACTATAATATATAAACAAAGTTAGACTTATTTAAATGAAAAAAATATACGCTTATGATAAGTGGAGGGAAAGAAATATTATGAATAATCAGCAGATTACAGATTGGAAGGCTGTGTTGTGGCCAATACATAATTTTGAGCTAAAAAAATTTTTACCTATGGCGTTTATGCTTTTATGTATTTTATTTAACTATAGTATGTTAAGGTCTATAAAGGATTCCTTAGTAGTTACATCTCTTGGAGCAGAAGTAATTCCTACAATAAAATTATGGTTTGTACTACCTTCTGCAATGTTACTTATGTTGGTTTATTCTAAGTTAGTAAATGTTTTTAAAAAAGATACAGTTTTTTATATTATAACGCTTTTCTTCGTGGTGTATTTTGCTTTATTTATGACAGTTCTATATCCTTTTCATCAATATCTACAATTTGATGTTTCAAGTGTTTCTATCCCTTTGATAAGAGGACTATTAAAACCTGTTGGTTCTTGGGTGTTTTCTTCATTTTATGTAATGGCAGAGTTGTGGGGTAGTGCAATGATCGGATTAATGTTTTGGCGTTTTGCTAATGATGTAACTTCCATTAAAGAATCAAAACGTTTTTATGCAATGTTTGGTTTTATTGCAAATGTAGCGTTAATAGTGACTGGTCTTGTTTTAAAGGGACTAAACAGTAATGAAGCGCATTCTGGTAGTAATCAGTGGAACGCATTGCCATATTTAATGATGGCTGTAATAATAGCTGGGCTTATTGTGATTGCCTTATATTATCGTTTAAATAACTATATTTTAAAAGATCCTCTTTATTATAACCCTGATGAAATAAAAAAATCTAAAAAGAAAGAAAAATTGTCTTTAGTTGATAGTTTTAAATATATTTTCAAATCAAAATATTTAGGCTATATAGCGCTTTTAGTAATTTGCTATGGGATAAGCATAAACTTGGTAGAAGTTGTATGGAAAGGGCAAGTAAGCTTGTTGTACCCAACAAAAGCTGCATATGGAGCATTTATGGGCAACCTTCAACTTCTTACAGGAATTTGCACAATCATATGTATGATAATAGGTACGAATATATTACGTAAATGTTCTTGGCGTACAGGTGCATTAATGACTCCATCTATGATTGCTTTAACCGGGATTATTTTCTTTTGTTTTATTATTTTTAAAGATTCTCTCTCAACTTCGGTTTCAAGTATTGGTCTTACAGTTTTAGGTGTTATAGTCTGGGTTGGACTAATTCAAAACTTCCTAGCTAAAGGCGTAAAATATTCACTTTTTGATCCGACTAAAGAAATTAGCTATATACCTCTGGATGATGAATTAAAATCTAAAGGTAAAGCTGTTGTTGATGTTATTGGCAGTCGTGCTGGTAAATCTGGCGGATCTTTAATTTTATATGTGTTGCTTAATATAATATTTGTAGGATCGTCTCTTATATCACTTGCAGGAGTAGTAGCAAGTGTGTTTATTGTAGTAGTTTTAGTTTGGGTTATTGCTGTTTTTGGGTTGAACAAACAATTTTTAGAACTTACATCAAATCAAAATTAAAAAAAAATTTATAAAGCAGTAATTCTAGAAGGATCTTCTTGTGTGTGGTATTAACAGATTGCATGCATATCTTAGAAGCGATTGCCATTCAATATTATCAAGCCTTAATGATATAGAATTAGAAATTAAAATGTTGCTTGGAAAACAAATGTGATTTGACTTTATCTTCGCATCATATCCCTGAAGATTCTAATGATATTAAAAACAAGATTAAATATTTTAAAGCCGTTAAGATATTACTTTAAAAACTAAGTTAAGAGAGGAATTTTTGTGTGGAGGTGGTTTCTGGGCAGATGGGTATTTTGCCGAGCGGAACTTCTTCACTCATGAGGTTTGTTAGTCTGGGGAGCATAATAGATATGGTAAAACCCTAAAGAAATAAACTATATATTTTCTATGACTTTTTGATATACAAGTCTTGGGGTTAGAGAGTTCATGCATAGCTGAGGATTATATTCAAGAACACATTTTTCGTACCAATTATTTATAACACAGCATCCACCGCACAAAGAAGAAGCAATATTTATATTTTCAGAATACAAAATGTATTCTGCGTTTGTTGGTCCAAAAAGTATTAAAGATTTAACTTTAAGCGCCTTTGCAATATGCATACAGCCTGAATCAGTGTCAATGTGTAGCAATGATTTCTTTAACACACAACAAAGTTCATCAAGATTTGTTTTGCCGACCAAGTCAATGTCGCTATCTGTTTTGCTCTGTCCTACACCTACCTGAACTATTTTAATATTCTTACTTGATAATGTGTCTTTTAATAATGCAATTAAATTCTCCCAGTTATCTGTGCTCCACGATTTTGTATGGGCAATATTTCCTTTGTTGCTTGCACCGGTCTGGAATGTTATATATTTTATGTCATTGTAGATACCGAATTTTAGTAACGATACTTTTCTGTATTCTATATTTAAAGATATATCTGAAATACAATTTTTGTCCACTCCGGACTTTATTTTTGACACATTTATAAGATGTAAATTATTTTTTATCGCTAATTTTTGCATATCAAAAGGTGATATATCGTTAAAACAGAAAGGGTATATTTTTTTATAAGTTTCAATATTGTTCAATATTGTTTTAGATAGCAGATTGTTTCTATTAATGATATTAATTTGTGGATATTCTAAAGAAACAGTATTGTCTATGATGATGTCATATTTTTTTGTCGTGCTATAAATAGAATTTTTATTTAAGAAAAAGCGAATGTTTCTTAAATCTTTAACAAGAGGTTTAGTTGCTTTATGATAAATATCAATTATTATATCTGGCGACATTTTAGTTAAGGCGTCAATAACAGCTTTTTGTCTAAGTATATCTCCCAAACCGCCGTCAGGAATGAATGCCAGATATGTTTTGTTCCGTTTTTTTAATAAAAAGATTAGAATTATATAGAAGAAAGATTTTATAAAATCTTTTAAATGTTTTTTATATATAACGTTTTGTGCATTGTTATTTTTTTGGCTTAAAGAACGTATTTTCTTCTCATTCTCAATCGCACCGTTATTATTGTAAGTTATAGGGTACTTGTAGAGAGACATATTATTTTTCATCAGCAATATAAACAAGCTGCTCCTTGTCGGCATGAAAAATCCAAATGTAGAATGGATTTTGTCATAAGAAGGGCAATGCTCCTTGTTGCCATTTACTATAAAGTTATTTAAACGCAAAAGGAACAATACGTTGTGAAAAATCGCTTAATCGGAAAACTTCACTCTATTGTTGGTGCGACAACGCAAAAAATTTTCCATATTTTAGTTCCTTTTTTTGCACTATTCAGATTACGCTCAAAAATACAAGAATTGTTTAATGTGGCTTTTTCACTTTTTGATAAGAAATCACATTGATTTTTCATAGAAAGCTCCGGGACTAGGATTCGAACCTAGACAAAGGGATCCAAAATCCCTTGTGCTACCATTACACAATCCCGGAATTAAATATTTTTTAATTGATCTTTAACTGATAAGTTTGTTGTAGAGGTAAAACAAAAATCCCAAGAATACTTTTTTAGTTCAGAAACAATATGCTCTTTTGAAATATTAATATCTAAAATACCAAAAACTGTTGCTCCAGAACCAGACATCAAACTTGTACAGCATAATTTACTTAATAAAGTTTTAATTTCTAGGATAGTTTTAAAATCTCCAAAAACAAACTCTTCAAGTCTATTAAAACAACTTTTAAAAGCTTCTTTATTGTTAAAAGAACTATTAGAAATAAGGTGTTTAATTTTATGAATTTTTACTGAATTTGTCAACGGAAAATTAATTTTTTTATAAATTCCAACCGTGGGAATGCCAAAACCAGGGTTTACAAGTATCATATCTAAATTAGTAATACTTTTAAGAGGGATAACTATTTCTCCAATTCCTTCACACAAACAAGTACCTCCTGTTAAAAAAAAAGGGACGTCTGCCCCAAGTTTTGTAGCAACGGATTCTAGTTTTTTTTTTGTTGTTTTAATATTCCATAATTTTACTAGTGCTAATATTGTTGTTGCAGCGTTAGACGAGCCGCCACCAAGCCCAGCTCCTTGAGGTATATTTTTTTTTAAGTATATTTTTACACCCTTGTTAATATTAAAGTTTGTTTTTATTGCAAGAGCTGCTTTGTAGATTAGATTTGTCTTGTCGCAAGGTAAAGCTTTATTATCGCATGAGAAAATTATGTTTTTATCTATATCCTCAAAAGAAAGTTCGTCATATAAACTTATTGTTTGCATGATACTTTCTAAATTATGGTACCCATCTTTACGTTTGCTTTTAATTTCAAGAAATAAATTAACTTTTGCTGGAGATTTTAGAACAATTTTCATGGTTATTCCATTACTTGGGAAGTTTTTGTACTTACATTACTCTAAAAGAAAATCTATAACATTCTTTGTTTTTATTCCACCAAATGATTGAGCAATAGTATCTGTTGTTATAATAATTTTTCTGTAGTTATCTTTTAATTTTTGTAGTGGAAGTAATTCTCTTTTTAACGTTTTATTGTCTACAAGAGTTTGTGATACCTGATAATATATTATTTCTTCTGGAGATTGTGCTATAAAATCTACTTCAAGATTTCCAACTTTGCCTATATTTACGCGGTAACCTCTCCTAATTAATTCCAAATATACTATATTTTCTAAAATATGACCTGCATCTAAGTTTCTGTTGCCAAGTAAAGCAAGAAGTAGTCCCATATCAGAAACATAGTATTTGGAATTTGACTTTAAATATAGCTTTCCTTTTGTGTCAAATCTATCAGTTCTATAAATTAAAAAACTGTCAACCAATCCCTGTATGTAACTTTCTATTGTTTGTGGATGGATTTGTACTTTGTCTGAAAGTAGGGTGTTGCTTATGTTTCTTATAGATGTTTCATTGCCTATATTATCAAACATAAACCTAACAACGTTTTCTAAACGAGATATGTCTTTAAACTGCCCTCGTAAAATTATATCTTTTTGAATTATTGTATTGTAAAGGCCTATAAGATAATCTTGGATTAATTGTTTGTCATTATTTAGCAATACAGTTTGGGGAAAGCCACCATTTATAATGTAACTGTTGTATAGATTTAAAATATCTTTTTTATCTTCAAAAAGATTTATGTATTCTTTAAAAGATAAAGGTTGCATCTTAATTTCTATATACCTACCAGAAAGTAATGTTGTTACAAGTGGAGCAAACATGTAAGCATTAGAACCTGTAACATATAAGTCAATATTTTTTTTTAAACGTAAACTATTTATTGCTTTTTGATAGTCTTTTACAAGTTGGATTTCATCAATAAAAACATAATTTATACTATTTTTTAATGTCAGGGCTTCTACGTGTTTATGTAAAATTTTATAATCTAGAAACTTTTCGTTTTTGGTATCTTCAAGATTTAAGTTGATAATTTGTTGATCACAAACACCAATTGCTTTTAAATGATTTTGAAAAAGTTTGAAAAGAGTTGATTTTCCACAACGACGAATGCCAGTTACAATTTTTATTAAATCGTCTTTATCTTTCCATAATTTTAATTTATTAAGATAATATGGCCTATCTATTAATTTTTGCATAGCATACCTTATTTATATATATATTTTATTATATAGTTATCAAAAAATCAATATTTTGTATAATATATTATATAAAATGCAAAAGTAGAAATATGGTGCCCTTGACTTGTGTTTAGTCCATTATTTGAAAAATTTTTGTTGCTTCTAATAGTATTTTTATTTTTGTTGAGGGTATAAATATTTTTATTTTTGTTGGTATTTTTGATGCTAAAAAGTTTTCATATTTTAAAACTTCTATTTTTATGTTGCTTTGTAAAATGCTCTTTATTAATGCAGTATTGGAATCTATTGTTAAAATAGAATCGTTTTTTGAATATACTAAATAATTTGCCTTTTCTGTAGGTTCTACATCTAAGAATTGTGTATAAAAGTCATCATTAAATATATTTGAAAATTGATTTATTATATCAAGTACAAATTGGGGTATTTCGTTTTTTGCAGCTTTTGGGTCAAATTCTATAATTTTGTTTTTAATTATTATAGACATACCACCTATAACGATTGTTGAAGGAAAATCAAATTTTATATTTTCCCCCTTATTGTATGTTGTGAGTATATAAAATTTTTTGCTTAAAATTTTAGAGCTTATTTTTGTTTTAAACCCAATTCTAAATGATAAAAGTCTGTCATAATTGTTTTTGCTTCTCCATAACATTAAATTATATAGCTCTTCTTTTGGCATTTGCGACTTGGCAAAATGTAATTTTTTTTCAATTGATTTATCTTGTTTAGAATCATAAGATAAAGAATAAGAGATCCACGCTTTTGTGTAATTTTTTAAAGCAAGGTAAGTATCACCTAAATGAGTATATGTAAGAGTAGTTTGCATAATACTAAGTGCATAAATAAATGTTTGTTCTGCAAGATAAAATTTGCCCATTTTAAAATAAAGTAAACCTAAAGAATCCATAAAGCTACTATTTTTTGGCTCTAAATTTAAAGATTCAGTAATGAATTCTTTAGACTCATTTAATTTAATACCTTGTTGTGCATAACTATAACCTAAATAATTAAGGGCTTGGGGGTGTTTAGGGTTTAACTTTATTGCTTGTAAAAGAGCTTTTTCTGCTTGTGAGAAATTTTTATCTTTGTCATAAGAAAACCCTAAATAAAAATAAGCATCTGCAAAATTTGGGTATGTTTTGATTATTTTATTAAGATAATCTATGGCTTCAGTATATTTGCCCCAATCTATATAATTTAAAGATGCTAAATAAAGAATGTCCTTATTGTTTGGATCTATTGATAAAGCTTTTAAAAAGTATTTTTCTGCTTTTTTATAATTTTGTTTTAAGGCATAATAATGACCAAGTTTGGTTAAAAATGCAATATTTTTTTGATCTTTTTTTACAATAATTTTAAATACAGCAATAGCTTTATCAACTTGATTGGTTTTTTCGTACACCATTGCAAGCCAATAATTTGTTTTCATGTCATCAAAGGATGTTTTTTTTGCTCTAAGTAAACTATCTTTTGCATCAGAGTAATTTTTTAGATCATAATAACACTTACCTAAATGAGAGAGTACAGAAACGTCGTTGGGAAAGTTTGCTATGCATTTTTTGTATTCCTTTATAGCTAGTTTTATTTGTCCTAAGTTTTCATAAATATAAGCTTTAGCTATAAAAGCATCTCTAATGTTTGGATTAGTTTTTATAGTTTTATCGTAGGATTTTAGTGCTTCTTGATATAATCCTAAGCTCTCCTGTATATTGGCAAGTTGTAAGTATCCTAAAGGATTATCTGGTTGTTGTTTAGAGAATTTTTCCCAGTAATCTAAAGATTTTTCCAACTTGTTGTCGAATTGGTATAAAGATGCTATATAGGCTGTTGCAAGTTCATTGTCAGGGTCAAGCTTAAGAGTTTGTTTCCAGAATTTTTTAGCAAGTTCTGGTTTGTTTGCTATCATATAAAAAATAGCTAAAGACGAAGTGGTTTTTGGATTGTTGCCGTCAAGTTTTTTTAATTTTTCAGCCATTTGTAAAGCTTTATCTTGCTTTTTTTCTTGTAAATAAAGATATGCAAGATTGCCATGTGCTGCTGCTGCATCTTTATCTAGCTGTGTAGTATGCTCTAAATTTTTTGTTGCTTCAGCTATATTGTTTGTTTTTAAACTATAAATTCCTTGTAAAAATGTCTTATAGGCGTCATACTTTGTTGTTGCAAAAGAAAGTTCAGTTAGTAGCGCTAAAATAAGAGGTAATATTCCCCATTTCATTATAAATGATTCCTTATAAGTAGAGCTTTAATATTAAAGCATCTTCTGTTTTGTAATATTTTTTACGAACGCCTATTTCGTTAAATCCAAAAGTTTTATATAGTTTTAATGCAATTGTATTTGACTTTCTAACCTCAAGAAAAACAAATTTTATTTTTTTAATAGTAGCTGTTTTTAGTATGTCAATAAGTATGGCTTTTCCAAAAGACTTGTTTCTAAATTTGCTACAAACTGCAATATTTAATATTTCCATTTCATCTGCAACGTGACTTATTATATAATATCCGATCACTGTTTTATTTAGGATTAAAACTTTAAATGTAGTAGAGCTGTTTTTTGATGAACTTAAAAACATTTCTTTTGTCCATGGATTAGGAAAAGATTTGTTTTCAATGTCAATTACTTTGTCTAGAAATGTATCAGAAAAGTGTAAGAATTTCATATCTATGTATATTGGTGTTTTGTAGCATAAATTATTGCTTCTATCATAGAGTTTGGACAGGCTATATTTTTACCTGCAATGTCAAAGGCTGTTCCGTGGCCTGGAGAAGTTCGTAAAAATGGGAGTCCGGCAGTAATGTTTACTATTTTTGAAGCGTCTATACATTTTAAAGGTATCATTAGTTGATCATGATACATTGTACATATTAAATCGAACTGTCCTTGTTTTGTTTTTAACCAAGCAGAATCTGCTGGTATAGGTGGTGTTATGTTGACGCCTAGCTGTATTAATTTTTTGTATGCTGGCATTATAATTTTTTTTTCTTCATTCCCTAAAATAGAATTATCGCCAGCGTGCGGATTGAGTCCACATAATGCTATTTTTATCTTTTTTTTATTTCTTTTAATAAAGTCAACGCTTAGAAGTATAGTTTGTATGATATTTTTTGTTTTTAAATTTTTAGTGATGTGCGATATAGGGATATGTCTTGTAACCATAACCCCTAATATATCATTGCAAGCCATTAACATAGCTACTTTTTTAGAGTTTGTGAGATTTGCAAGCAGTTCTGTATGTCCAGGGAAAGTTATGCCTAAAAGTTTTAAAGATTCTTTTGATATAGGGGCTGTAACAAGGGCTTTTGCTTTATTGTTTAAACAATACTTTACAGCTTCTTTAATAGCAGAAACGGCAATTACCCCAGCTTTTTTTGAAGAGCCAGAGCGTTTTACAGGTCCTAAATTTGATGTTGCAATAAACTCAAAGTTTTTTTTATTTTTACAATATTTTTTAGAGTAATAATTAAAGATTTGTTTATCACCAAAAAGTACAAGGCTGCAAATTCTTTGAACTTTTAAAGAATTTGCAGCCTTGCAAACTATTTCATAACTTATTCCCGCTGGGTCTCCTAAAGTAATTGCTACGGGAGGTTTTGCCATTTCTTTACCAAGTTTTATTAATTTTTATATTAGATTTAGACTTTAGAGTATTAACATAGTCATTGTATGCAACTCTTGCATTTGCTTGATACAATAGTTCTAATATGTCACCTTTTACATCATCAAAATTTATATCTCTTTTTGCGCGTTTTTCTTCAACCTTTACAAAATGGTATCCAGTATCTGTTTTTATGGGCTCATTTGTATAGTTGCCAACTTTCATTGAGAAAACAACTTTGCTTATGTTTGGAAGAAGATCATCTTTTGCAACTAGCCCTAAATCGCCATTCCTTCCTTTAGAAACAGGATCTTCAGAATATTGGTTTGCAACATCTGTAAAAGTTTTATTTTGGAGTTCTTTTTTTACAGTTGCAATTTTTGCTTGTGCTGCTTTAGTTTCAGTTTCATTTGCGCCTTTAGGACAAGCGATAAAAATTTGTCTAAGTCTCAACTGTTCGCCAGACATTCTTTTTAATGCTGTTGCTAAATTTTCAACTAAAAAATCGTCTTCAGGAGAAAGGTTAGTTTTACCACCTTTCATTTTCACACGTATCTTCTCATATAAGGCTTTAGCTTCAACATCTGTAGGACTTTTTACTTTAGGCTCAACATTTTGCTTAACAAGTTTCATGATTGCTATTTGGTCATTAAGTTTTTTTTCAAAATCGGAAATTGTCATATTTTCTTTTTTAAGCTCATTCTTAAACTCTGCGTCGCTAGAAAACCTTTTTTTTATTTCTGTAAGCCCATCTTGGATTTCTTTTTTTGAAACTTTAATATTTTGTTTTTTTGCTTGTTGTTTTAAAAGAACGTCATCTATTTTTTGATTTAAAACAAGATCTTTGAGTTCGTTTTCTTTTTGAATAGTTTGAGATGATTTTGGTGTTGCTTTTTCGTATTGTTCGTAAATAGGTGCAAATAAGCTATTGAATTCAGAAGACAAAATAGATTCTCCGTTTACAACAGCTAATGTCTTGTCTACAACTTGCGATGCTGCAAAAACTGTGAAAGCTATAAAAAGGCTTGCAAAACTTACTACAATTTTCTTCATAGTTTGCTCCTAGCTTTATTTTAAGCTACCTAGATTTTTCTTCTTCTGATGAAGCTAAAGGTAAATCGTAATTTACTTTGACATTAAGGTTTTCTTTTTGTTTATTAAACCAGTTATCAAATTTTTCTTTTTCTAATGTTTTTCTAATAGTTTCTTTTGCTTGGTCAAAAGATATAACAGGTAGTTTCTTTTCTGATATCTTAAATACTATATGATATCCATAAGGAGTTTCCACTATACCAGACATCTCATTTGTTTTTAAGTTTACAACAGCTTCTTCAAATTCTGGAACCAAATCCCCTTTTTTAAATGGGCCAATAAGTCCACCATTATAAGCTGAACCACTATCTTGAGAAACTTCTTTTGCTACTTTTTCAAAAGATTCTCCATTATTTAACCTATCAAATGCATTTTGCGCTGATTGGAAGTCTGAAACAAGTATATGTCTTACAGTGTATGCAATTGGCTCATCAAATAAAGCTCTGTTGTTGTCATAATATTTTTGTATTTCTTCATCACTAGGTTCTACAGTTTCATGGATTTCTTTAATATAAGATTCTATAAGTAACCCGTTCTTATAATCTAATAGTTGCTTTTTTTGTTCTGACTCAAAAGCGGATAAAGCATTTTTGTATTCTTCACGTTTTTCAACACCAGCTTTTTTTGCAGCTTCTACAATAATAGTTTCTTTTAAAATAGCATTAATAAATTGTTTTTTACCTATAGCTGTAGATGCATATTTTTGATATTCTGTAGGTGTTGCAGCTAACCTTTCATTTAATTTAGCATCTGTAATTTTTTCGTTTCCAACTTGAATCACTACAGGACTACCTTTTTTGCAAGAGCACAAAGAAAACCCCACACATAATACACTAGTTAGCAACAATAGATTCTTCATTACAACATCTCCTTTATTTAGCCTTAAATAGGCATCTAAAATATAATCAGGATTTTACAAATTTACACTATATTAGTCAAACTTAGGAGTACTACTGTATTTTGATGCTATGATTGAGGATAACAGTATTGTAATTATTATTAAAAGGGATAATGCTATTGGAATGTTTATGAAGTGCAAGAGTATCATTTTAAATCCAACAAATAAAAGAATTATAGCTATAGCAAACTTTAAAAACTTAAATTTTTCTGCAAGATTAAATAAAAGAAAGTACAGAGCTCTAAGACCTATTATTGCAAATATGTTAGAAGTATATACTATAAAAGGGTCAACAGAAACAGAAAGTACAGCTGGGATAGAATCTATGGCAAATATTACGTCACTCATTTCTATGACTATAACAGCTGCAAGCATAGGTGTTGCATATAAAGTCTTACCTTTTTTTATAAGGAAATTTTTTGTTTTATTAGTGTTATGTAGAGGCATTATTTTTTTTAGAATTTTATATGCAACATTGTTTTCTGGGTCAAATTTTTTGTTTTTTTGTATTATTATTTTGATTGATGTGTAAATTAAAATAGCGCCAAATAAATATATTGTCCAAGAAAAAGCATTTATTAAACTTATACCAATAAAAACAAACAAAAATCTAAGAACAACTGCTCCAATAATGCCGTAAATTAAAACTTTTGGTTGATTTTGCTTAGGAATATTGAAAAAAGAAAAAATCATTAAGAAAATAAACATATTGTCAATAGACAAAGTATATTCAACTAAGTATCCTGTAAAAAACTCTAAAGCTTTTGGTTGCCCTAGCAAAACATAAATAACTATACCAAACGTAATTGCGATAGCTATCCATATACTCACCATTATGCTTGCACTTTTTGTTGTAATGTTTCCTTGGTTTTTATTTAAAACAACTAAATCTATAAACAAGGAAACTATAATAACAAAGCAAAATAGCAGCCACATTATAGGTAAAGTTTCCATTTATGCTCCAGAAAGTTTTAATATAATAAATATGTTGTTAACTTTTAGACATTAAAGCGAAATTCTATAATATCGCCATCTTTAACAACATATTCTTTCCCTTCGCTTCTAAGGAGACCAGCATCTTTTACAGCTTTTTGACTACCGAGTCTAAAAAGATCGTTAAAACTCATTACTTCTGCGCGAATAAAACCTCTTTCAAAATCAGAGTGTATTACACCAGCAGCCTGAGGTGCCAAAACCCCTTTTTTTATTGTCCACGCTCTTATTTCCATCTGTCCTGCTGTCAAAAATGTTGCTAAGCCTAAAAGGCTATACCCTGTTTTAATTAGCCTGTTTAATCCTGGTTCTTGTAAACCTAAATCTTTTAAAAAAATTTCTTGATCATTTTCAGATAGTTCTGAGACTTCTGCTTCTACTTTTGCGCATATAGAAATTGCTTGAGTTCCTTCTTTTTCTGTTTTTTCTTTTACAAGGTTTGTGTATTTGTTTCCCATAGAAGGCAAGTTGATTTCATCGATGTTACACGCATATACTACAGGCTTTGCTGTTATTAAGGAAAAGTCTTTTATGTTTATTTTTTCTTCGTCATTTAAATTAAGAGTTCTTGCTGGGTTGCCTGCATCTAAGTGAGACTTCACTTTTATCGCAAGTTCGCCTTCTGAGAGCATTTTTTTGTCATTAAGCCTTATTGCTTTTTGAAGCCTTTCAATTCTTTTAGAAATTGAATCCATGTCTGCAAGAATAAGTTCTGTTTCTATAATTTCTATGTCTCTTAAAGGATCAACATCTCCCATAACATGTGTCACATTCTTGCTTTCAAAACATCTTACAACATGTATAATGGCGGCAGTTTCTCTTATATGTGCTAAAAATTGATTCCCTAACCCTTCTCCATTTGAGGCCCCTTTTACAAGCCCTGCAATATCAACAAATTCTACTGTAGCAGGTACTACTTTTTTTGCATTATAGAGATTTAGCAAAAAAGTTAATCGTTTATCTGGTACAGGTACGATGCCTACGTTTGGATCTATAGTGCAAAAAGGATAATTTGCAACTTGCGCACCGGCTTTTGTTAAAGCATTAAACAATGTTGATTTGCCAACATTTGGAAGTCCTACAATACCAAGTTTCATACAACTCCTTAGATTCAGGCCGCTCTAAAAACCTTGGTGCATATCCTTTCCTTACTATGCCTTTTTCTACACTGCTGCGTTAAAAAACTTGTGTTTATTACGCTATAGACTCTGCGTTTTTGCCTTGCATTGTCAAAAGATTCACAGCAATTATACGCATCAGGGTTTTTTTTTTAGACAGACCCATTTAATTTCTTATTGCTCCATTACCTTGCACTACATATTTTGTAGTAGTTAGTTCTTTAATGCCTATGCTCCCTCTTGCATGGAGCTTTTGTGTAGAAATTCCAATCTCACATCCCAAACCTAAAACTCCTCCGTCATGAAGTCTAGTAGATGCATTCACAAAAACAGCTGCAGCATCAACTTCGGAGATAAATTTATTTGCAGCATCTTTATCGTCGGTTATTATAGCTTCAGAATGCATAGAGCCGTATTTGTTTATATGTTCTATTGCTTCATCTAAAGAGTTTACAACTTTTATAGATATTTTTAAGTCAAGATATTCTGTCTGCCAATCTTCTTCTTGAGCCTCTTTCACAGAAGGAACTATTTTTTTTGTTAAGGAGCAACCTCTTATTTCAACTCCAGATTCTGTGTAGAGCTTACATAGTTGAGGCAGTATTTTTTCAGCAATGTTTTTATGTACAAGAATAGTTTCTGTTGCATTGCATACAGAAGGTCTTTGGCATTTAGCATTTAGAGCTATTTTAATTGCCATGCCTATATCTGCGGTTTCATCTATGTACGTATGGCACAAACCTTTTCCGTGTGATAAAATTGGGATCAAAGAATGAGTTTTTATGAATTGAATTAAATCATTACTACCTCTAGGGATTAGTAAGTCTATTAAATTTTCCAAATGTATAAGTTCTTGCACAGCGGTTCTATCTGTTGTGTCAATAAACTGTACTGTTCCTTCGGGCATACCTGCTTTTTTGGCTGCTTCAGATACTATATTTATAAGAATTCTGTTAGAATTTATAGCTTCAGAACCACCCTTTAAAATTACAGAATTGCCAGCTTTTAGACATAAAGCACTAGCGTCAATGGTTACATTTGGACGAGCTTCATAAATTATAGCTATTACACCTAAAGGGACCCTTATTTTCTTTACATCTATATCTATTGAAGCAGTCATTTCTTCAACTATAGTACCTACAGGATCTTGTAATAGCACGATATCTTTGATACTTTTGGCCATTTCATTTATACGTTTTTCATTTAACGTAAGTCTATCTATTAAAACATTGTTTATGCCTGCTTCCTTAGCGGCTTGTACATCTATCTCGTTGTGGAACAGAATTTCTTTAATGTTTTTTTCTATAGCACAAGCCATAGCTGAGAGTATGTTGTTTTTTTGTTTAGCGCTCATTGTGGCAAGTTGTTTTGAAGCTTCTTTTGCAGCTTTAGCTTTTAAAAATACTATTTGTTTTTCTTGATTGTTTTCCATAAGTAGCTCCAGTGTATTTTTATTTTTGTATTTTAGCAAAAAACTAATAAAAACGAAAAGTAGTTAGAAAATTCTACTAATACAGAAATTTTGTTTTGAAGTAATTCTCTAGTTAGAATTACAAGTAAATTAAATGTAAGGATAAAAATAGAGAGAGATATTGACTAGCAAGTAGATAAAAGGAGTAAAAGGTAAAAATGTATATAATATTCTGGGAGGGATTCACATTTATGTAGGAGGAAGAACATTTATAGTTTCCCAGGATAACAAGTTGAGAATAAAGTTAGTGTCTTGCTAAACTTATGAGGGTTTGACTAAGATATTGTAATTTTATAGTATCTTCCCAAGAGAGTATTTTGCTTATTTTTGTACTTTATGAATAGAACCACTAGGAGGAATATATGACACTTAGAGTAGGTATTAATGGCTTTGGTCGTATTGGGCGTTTAGTTTTTCGTGCTGCTCAAAGCAGAAAAGACATTCAAGTTGTAGCTGTAAATGATTTGATAAGTGTAGACTATATGGCTTACATGTTAAAGTACGATACAATGCATGGCCAATTTAATGGTACAGCTGAAGTAAAAAATGGCAACTTGGTTGTTAATGGAAATGTTATTCGTGTTACAGCTGAGAAAAATCCTGCAGATTTGAAGTGGTCAGATGTTGGTGCAGAATATGTAGTAGAATCAACAGGTCTTTTTCTTGTCAAAGAAAAAGCTCAAGCTCATATTGAAGCTGGTGCAAAATATGTTGTACTATCTGCTCCTTCAAAAGATGATACTCCTATGTTTGTTTGTGGAGT
Organism: Candidatus Endomicrobiellum roisinitermitis; assembly: GCA_031287855.1. Taxonomy (GTDB): domain Bacteria; phylum Elusimicrobiota; class Endomicrobiia; order Endomicrobiales; family Endomicrobiaceae; genus Endomicrobiellum; species Endomicrobiellum roisinitermitis. The sequence continues at coordinate 10,300 of JAITSL010000003.1, read as the reverse complement.
AAATCTTGACTCATACAAAAAAGGTACTCAGATAATATCAAATGCGTCTTGTACGACAAATTGTTTGGCTCCTCTTGCTAAAGTTTTGCATGATAAATTTGGTATAGTTGATGGCCTTATGACTACAGTTCATGCTACAACAGCTACACAAAAAACTGTTGATGGTCCTTCTGCTAAAGATTGGAGAGGTGGGAGGGCAGCTTCAGGAAATATCATACCTTCTTCTACAGGTGCAGCAAAAGCAGTAGGTAAAGTAATTCCAGAGTTAAATGGAAAGTTGACTGGAATGTCTTTTCGTGTTCCTACATTGGATGTGTCTGTTGTTGATTTAACGGCAAACTTAGCAAAGCCAACTTCTTATGAGGATATTAAATCTGCTATGAAATCTGCATCAGAGGGTAGTCTTAAAGGTATTTTAGGTTATACCGAAGATGAAGTTGTTTCTTCAGATTTCTTAGGTGATGCTCGTACATCAATTTTTGATGCAAAAGCAGGTATTGCTTTGACAGATAAGTTTGTTAAAGTTGTCTCTTGGTATGATAATGAGTGGGGATATTCAAACAAGACTTTAGACCTTATTGCCTATATGAAGAAAGTGAATGGATAGAAACTAATAATTCATTGGAGATTTATGGCGTTTGTTGATAATACTACAAAAATAATAGATATAAAAATAATAAACAAGGCCGCATTTATACAGATTGCATGTGTAGTGCGGTCTGTTGTTTGAGGTATATACAATGAAAAAAACACTTAAAGATATTAATGTGAAAGGTAAAAAAGTTTTAGTTCGAGTTGATTATAACGTTCCTTTAGATGCAAATCTTAATATAACAAATGATAAAAGAATTGTTGCGACTATTCCTACAATTAAATACTTGTTAAAACAAAATGCAGCAATAATCCTTATGTCTCATCTTGGAAGGCCAAAAGGTAAGTTTGTTCCGGAAATGAGCCTAAAACCGGTATCAATACGTTTAAGTGAGCTTTTAGATAAGCCTGTTGCATTTGTGGGAGAAGATTGTGTGAGTGAAAAATCTAAACAAGTAGCAGCAAGTTTAAAACCTAGTGAAATTTTCTTACTTGAAAATTTAAGATTTCATCCTGAAGAAGAAGGTAAAAATACTGCTGGAGAAAAAGACAAAGTTGCAATGGAAAATTTTGCAAAAGAAATTGCTTCAATGGGTGAAATTTTTGTTCAAGACGCTTTTGGTGCGGTACACAGATCTCATGCATCAACAGCTGCTGTAGTTAAGTACGTTAAAGACGCTGTCGCAGGTTTTCTTTTGGAGAAAGAGCTTAAATTTTTAGGAGAAGTTTTAGAAAATCCCCAAAGGCCATTTTTAGCAATTTTGGGTGGTGCAAAAGTTTCAGATAAAATAAATGTTATAGAGAATCTTTTAAACAAAGTAGATGCTATTATAATTGGTGGTGCAATGGCTTACACTTTTCTAAAATCTCAAGGAGTAAGTACTGGGACGTCTCTTGTTGAAAACGATAAATTAGATTCAGCATCCGAACTTATTAAAAAAGCAAAAGAAAGGAAAATAGACTTTTTGCTTCCTGCAGATCATATAGTCGTAAATAAAGTTGATTTTGCAAATAAGCAAATCCCAAAAGGAGTTCAAGTTGAAGAGACAATAGATGAAGCAATTTCTGACAATTTTATGGGAGTGGATATAGGCTCTAAGTCGATAGAGGAATTTGCGGAAGTTATTAAGCCCTCAAGAACTATTCTTTGGAATGGCCCTCTTGGGATTTTTGAAATAGATGAGCTTTCTAAAGGTACGGTTGCTATTGCTGACTTGGTTGCTCAGGCAACTGATGATGGGGCTATATCTATTGTTGGTGGTGGGGACTCTGTTTCTGCTGTAAAAAAGGCAGGTGTAGATAAAAGGATAAGTCATATTTCTACAGGAGGGGGAGCTTCTTTAGAATTTTTAGAGGGCAAAGAATTGCCGGGAATTGCTGCTCTTCCTGAGCCTTCTTGACACGTCGAAAAATTTGTTGTACAATGAAAGAATGATAAATACGGCAAATATAATATTTTTTGCATTTAAGTTTGTACATTATTGTGTGTGCATAGGGTTAATTTCTGTGGTTCTTTTACAAACTGGGAAAAGTGGTGGTATGGCAGGTGTTTTTGGTGGTGGTGGCTCAGATCAGATTTTTAATGCGCCATCAGGTATAGCATTTATAAAGAAGTTGACAGTCGTTATGGCTTGCATATTTTTGTTTACATCTTTAATGCTTACAAAACTTTCCACAAACATAGGTATGATGTCTGTAGTTAAACAGCTTTCTAATATTCCTGTAAGCGTTCCGGTAGAGCCTGTAGATAAATAAGTGTTACAGTTGCTGGGGTGGCGGAACTGGCATACGCGCACGTTTGAGGGGCGTGTCCTTAACCGGATGCGGGTTCAAATCCCGCCCTCAGCATTCTATGTAAAAGTTATGTTTGCGGGTGTAGTTCAGTGGTAGAACGTCTCGTTGCCAACGAGAAGGTCGTGGGTTCAACTCCCATCGCCCGCTTTTATTTAAATTTAAAGCCAGTCTTGCATAGACTGGCTTTTTTATTTCAAATATTGACCTAATCAATGACCTGCAAAAGAGTTTAGTTTGTCTAGTTTAGATTCTTATCTACGTTACTAGAGTGTCTCACTCACAGAGCAATTGCAACAAACATTTAAACAAATTAGCAAACTTGCAAAATAATAGACAAGAAAGACATAAATGAATTTTGCTTCAAACAATGCATGGGGGTCTGTCGTAAAAACCTTAACGCATATCCTTACTATGCCTTTTTCGACACTGCTGCGTTAAAAAGCTTGTGTTTATGGTACGATAAACCCTGTGTTTTTTGTCTTGCATTGTCAAAAAAATCAGAGTAATTATAGGCATTAGGGTTTTTAGACAGACCCCTTTTTGAAATATTAAATGTTTATTGCTCATAAGCCGCTCTTTGAGGTGATGCAGGTAAGGCTATAAACTAGACTCAAGATGTCAAGATATAATAACTAACTTTAGTATGCTAAGCAATGCGTTAATTGTTAATATATTAATAATATTATAAAATTGTTTTGAAAATTTTTAAAAAACCAAGTTTTGCTAACAATGTTTAGTAGCCAATTAAATAATATGATCGTTAAGTTGTTTAATAATTAAAATCTTCAATTAATTATACAAAGGACTTGTCTTAAAATGTTAACAAAAGTCGTTATAGTAGGTAGACCTAACGTAGGTAAAAGTGCCCTTTTTAACAGACTTATAGGTAAGAAGAAGGCAATTATACATTCCATGCCAGGGACAACTAGGGATAGAAATGATTATGAAGTCTCTTGGAAAGATAAAAAGTTTATTGTTACAGACACTGCTGGGTGGAGCACAGATAGCTCTGTGTTTTCTTCTGAGATGTCTTTCCAGCTTGATATAGCTATAGAGAAAGCAGATATTATTTTATTTGTTGTTGATGGCAAAATAGGCCTACATCCAATGGACAAGCAAATTGCTCATCAAGTAAGGCTTAGTCGCAAAACTGCAATTTTGGCTGTCAATAAAATAGATACACAAGCAGAAGAAATAAAAGGTTATGAGTTTTATTCTTTAGGTTTTGAAAGTATTATTTTTGTGTCAGCAAGCCATGGTCGTAGTACACACGATTTGTTAGATAAAATTTGGGAAAATATTAAATATGATAGAAAGGTAAAGAAAAAGGAAGAACTTTTAAAAATAATTCTTGTTGGTAAACCTAACGTAGGTAAGTCTTCTTTTGTAAATGCTGTAACTAAAGAAGAGCGTAGTATTGTGCACAATGTTCCAGGGACTACAAGAGACTCGTTGTCTGCGCGTGTAAACATTGACAATAAAGAGTATATTGTTATAGACACAGCAGGGCTTCATAGAGGCAGTAAAATGAAAGATGATATGGAATATCTTTCAACTTTAAGTACAAGTTATGCAATTGATGATGCAGATGTTGCTGTTTTGGTTGTAGATGCTTTGCAAGGCGTAGGCGGTACTGAAACTAAAATAGCAAGACTCTTATGCGAAAAGGGTAAGTCTGCTATTGTTGCTGTAAATAAGTGGGACCTTATAGAAAAGAAAGAAGAAACTATAAAATATTTTACAGATCAGCTAAGAGAAAGAATAAAGTTTATGAGTTGGGCAAGTATTATTTTTATATCTGCAAAAACAGGGCAAAGATTAAATAGAGTTTTTCAAAAAGCAGAACTTGTTTTTGAGCAATATTCAAGACAACTAACGCAAGAAGAGTTTAATGAAGCTGTAAGAGATGCAACAACTAGAAAACCTTATGTAAGTAAAGGGAAGACTTTAAAGCTTAAAGAGTATGCTCAGGTTGCTATAAAACCGCCTGTATTTATATTTTCTGTTAATGACGTAGAGCTTATACATTTTTCTTACCAAAGATATTTAGAAAATTGCTTAAGGACGAAATTTGGCTTTAACGGAACTCCTATAATTTTAAAGTTTAGAAAAGATTATAGAAAAAAAAGTGGAGAATTAATATGTTGTTAGCGATAATTTATATATTTTTTGCTTATTTGTGTGGCTCAATAAATTTTGCATATCTTATTACTAAGATGGTAGCTAATATAGATATACGTGAAGTGGGCTCCAAAAACCCTGGGACTACCAACGTTTTAAGAATAGCAGGTAAAATGCCTGCTATTCTTACACTGATCTTAGATGCGCTTAAAGGTTTTGTAGTTGTATTTTTTGCTATATTTGTTAATGATTCTTTTTCCTACAGTATAGCGGTATGTTTTGCAGTGTTGTTAGGGCACATATTCCCAATTTTTTTTGGTTTTAAAGGTGGTAAAGGAGTTGCTACAGGACTTGGCGTATTTTTAGCTCTTATGTTTATACCGACTATAATTGCTCTTGGTATTTTTGTATTCGTGTTTGTGTGTTTTGGCTATGTGTCTTTGTCGTCAATATGTGCAGCTGTAAGTCTTCCGATTATTTCATATCTTTGCGGGTATTCTTTAGAGCCTATAATATTTTCTTTTGCGGTGGCGATGTTAATTGTTTATAAGCACAGAACAAATTTAAGAAGACTTAAAGAGGGCAAGGAAAACAAGTCCATACTATTTAAGAGGAAATAATATGAGGATTACTGTTTTAGGCGCTGGCTCTTGGGGTGCAACCCTTGCAACCCTTTTATTTGAAAATGGACATAATGTTACTATTTGGGAAATTGACGCTAAAAGGGCGAAAGATTTAAATGAGAGAAAGCTAAAACCTTTTGAAGCAGGCGATTTGTTACCAGAAGGGGTAAACGTTACAAATACTTTTGAAAATTTTAATATTAGTGACGCAATTGTGTTTGTTGTACCTTCATATTATATGAGAGCAACCTGCAATTTGCTTAAAAGTAATGGAGTTTCTTTAAAAGATAAACTTATAATAAGCGCCACAAAAGGCATAGAAAACGAAACTTTACTTAGAATGTCTGAGGTTATAGAATCTGTTTTTAGCGGTGTTTACAATAACATAGCTGTGCTCTCTGGACCAAGTCATGCAGAAGAAGTTTGTAGAAAAGTGCCAACAGCTGTTACGTCTGCATCTACAAATTATGAAGTGGCTGAAAGATGTAGGTCTTTGTTCATGAACAACTTTTTTAGGGTTTATACACAAGATGACATTATAGGTGTTGAAGTTGGTGCAGCGTTAAAAAATGTTTTTGCGATAGCTTCTGGTATAGTAGATGGTTTGCACTATGGGGACAATACTAAAGCTGCTATAGTGTCAAGAGGGCTAAAAGAGTTAGCAAAAGTTGGTGTTGCTTTAGGTGGTAAAGAAGAAACTTTTTTTGGTCTTTCAGGCGCTGGTGATTTGATGGTAACATGTTTTTCTAAACACTCAAGAAACCGTGCTCTTGGAGAATCTATTGGATCTGGCAGAACTTTGTGCCAAGCTCAAAATAGTATTAATATGGTAGTAGAAGGCCTAAAGAATGCAGTCAGTGCTTATGAGATAAGCAAAAAATTAAAGTTAGAACTTCCAATAATAGACGAACTTTATAAGGTTTTATTTGAGTGCAAAAATCCTCTTGCCGCTGTAAATGATTTAATGACAAGGCTTCCAAAACAAGAATAATAAGGAATTTATTATGACAAAAAATGACATAGCTTACGCGTTGTCTAAAATGTTAAGTTCAAAAAAAGAGGCAGATGTTGTTGTAAATAAAATATTTGAGGAAATGGCAAATGCTATAAAAAATGGCGAGAAAGTTGTTATAACAGGTTTTGGAAGCTTTAATATGTTTGAAACAAAAACAAAAAATGGTAGAAATCCAAAAACAGGGCAAAAACTTCTTATAGCTCCTATGAAAAAAATTAGGTTTAAATCATCAAAAGACTTTTTTTCAGAAAGTAACGAGGTGCTTTAGTGTTTAAAGCAAACTTTGTTCCAGAAAAAGAAAAATTTAGTATAGGTGAAATTTCGCGTATAACATTGGTCCCTAAACATACTTTACGATATTGGGAAGACGAAGTTAAAATTTTACGCCCTATACGCAATGGTGACGGCAAAAGAATGTATTGTAAAGAAGATCTAGAAACAGTTTTTAAAATTAAAAATTTATTGTATAACGAACGCTATACAATAGAAGGTGCTAAAAAATATTTGCTAAAAAATAAAAGGCGTAAAAGTGCTAATGCTACTTTTCAAAATTGTGTTCCAGATTCTAAATTTTTGCAAGATGTTAAAAATGAATTGAAATATATTTTAAAGTTATTAAAAGGCGTTTCATAAATTTTAGTTTTTTGTCGGGGCGTGGCGCAGTTGGCTAGCGCACTCCCTTGGGGTGGGAGAGGTCGCTGGTTCAAGTCCAGTCGCCCCGATTTTAAAAAAGGATTTTCTTCTTAGTTTAAAAATTCGATATATTTTCTAATTTTACAATAAATCAAGCTGACATGATTTTTCTTTTGCTTGAAATGTCTTTTCAGGTTTACTAAATCTCAACAGTTGGCTTACAATTTTCTCTAAAAATGGCGAAATTTCTAAGCTTTTGTAAGTTCCTAACCATTTCCTTTTTATAGAGCGAGTTAGGAATAATCTTTGTTCTGCTCTTGTCATGCCGACATATAACAAACGTCTTTCTTCTTCAATATCACAAAGTTTTTGAGCGCGATAAAAAGGAATAATTCCGTTTTCCATTCCAATTATAAAAACGCATTTAAACTCTAACCCCTTTGAAGAATGTAACGTCAATAAAGCAATTCTATCAGCTCTTTTATCAAGCGTATCTATTTCAGATAAAAGAGAGACTTCATGAATAAATTCATTTTTCATTCTATAAATTCTTGCCAGTTTAATAAGGTAGTTAAGAATATTATCGTCAATTTTCCCCTTGAACTTCTCACTAAGCTTATTGAGTTCTGATATAACTGGTTGCCCGTTTGTTAATTGGTTTAGCATTTCTATGACAGGTTTTTTGTCGCATAGTAAATCATTAGATAATTTTACAAAAGGCATGCCAGATCTTTGAAGAGCCTCAACTATAGGGTCCAGTTGTGAAGATGTACGATATAAAATAGCAAAGTCAGAAAATGAAAGATTGGTTTCTTCTCCCAAAGATCTGTTAGTGTCAATAGAAAAGAAACTATGCCCACCAATTAGATCCTCAATAGTTTTGACCACAAATTCTGCTTCTGATTTGTCAGTTGGAGCTGTATGTATAGTAATTTTTTCATGAGGCTTATTATATTTTGCTGTTATATTGTATGAATTAATAATTTGATTTGAAGCATTGACAATAGTTTCAGTAGAGCGATAGTTATTTTTTAAACTAATTGCTTTAGAGAGAGGGTAATCTTTAGAAAAACTTTCAAAAAATTTCGAATCCCCTCCTCTAAATCCATAAATTGCTTGATTGGGATCCCCTATTACAAATAAATTTCCATCCGATGGCGCTAGCAGTCTAATTAACTCATATTGCCTTGTGTCAATATCTTGATATTCATCAACTGAAATATATTTGAACCTATTTTGGTAGGACTTAGCAATGTCTGGATTATCGTTAAGAAGTTTTATTGTAAAGATTATCAAATCGTCAAAATTTAGAATGCTTTCTGATTGAGATAGTTCCTTATACAAATTCATTTCATGGTTACTTGCTACTTTAAAATTAGGGCTTATTCCTGCTTTATCATGCTTTTCTTTTAAGATGGAAAAACACAAAGAGTGGAATGTATGAATGTTGATATTACTATAGTTTTTAGGAAACAACATATTCAGTCTATCGCTCATCTCATGAGCTGCTCTGCGTGTAAATGTTATTGCAAGGAAATTTTCAGGAGCAATATTATTTTCTAAAACCATATAAGCTATACGTTTTGTGAGTATTGTAGTTTTTCCGGATCCAGGGCCTGCGATTATTAAAAGTTGTTTGTTAGTGTTTTTTATTGCACTTAGCTGATCTTCATCAAGACCTGATAATACTTCACTGTTTTCTAAAGCAAGAGTATCAAAACTATAACTTTGGTGATTCAATTCTGATATCCCTAGTTTTTTTTTAGCTAAACTTTCTTCATTTTTTGAAGGATTTGTAGGTATTTCCATATCAAACATCAAGTTTGTAAAATTATTTCTTTCTAGTTCTTTTTGTTCAAATAACTTTATAACACCATACTCCCCGTCAAATCCTGCATGTTTTATAACTTTTCCATTTCTTAATCGTGAAATTGCTTCTCCAAGTAAAGAAGAATGGGCTTTTGATATTTCGCCTATAGGTATGTTCCTTAAAATATCTAACTCAGAGCCTAATTTTTGTATTAGTTTTTCATATGTAATATTTAGTGACTTGCTAGCGTTACCAACTTGCATAATTTCAGATAGAATTTCTTGCAAAGGGACAAGACTAAATACTTTCCCTGCTGTTTTTGGAATTTTGAAATCTTTATCTTTACGATCTGCTAACTCGTTAACCCTATGCATAACTCCTATTGTAAGAGGTTTATTACATACAGGGCATATACTTTTAAGTTTTTTTGTCTCTTCGGGAGTTAGACAAACATTACATTTCCTGTGACCATCCTGGTGATATTTGCCTTCTTCAGGGAAAAATTCTACAGTGCCAATATATCCTTCACCAGTTTTTAGCGCTTTTCTGATAGCAAAATAGTCTGGAGTTGTATCAAAAACTGTAGCCTCACGGGCAAGTTTAGCAGGCGAGTGTGCGTCAGAATTAGATATTAGCCTATATTTATCAAGGCTAGAAACTCGCCAATTCATTTCTGGATCTGAAGATAATCCAGTTTCTAATGCAAAAATGTGATCTGAAAGATCTCCGTAACAGTCCTGTATTGAATCAAACCCTGACTTTGAACCTAATATTGAAAACCACGGCGTCCAAATATGTGCTGGAACTATATAAGAACCTTCGCCGGATTCTAAGGTTATTTCAAGGAGATCTCTTGAATCTAATCCAAGTATAGGGCGACCGTCAGAAGCAATGTTTCCAACAGTAGAAAGTTTTTGTCTTAGGCTATGAGCACTTTTAAAATCAGGGACAAATACAATGTGATGAACTTTTCTTGTCTTATCGCCTTTTTTGTATATGGTTGAGATTTCAACTGATAACAGAAACCTTAAGTGATAGTTGTTTGTTAGAAACTGTTTTTCAATGTCATCTTTTAATTTAAAAACACCATGTTCAGCAGGGCCAAGTTTTTCTTTTATTTCGTTAAACCATGCTGGATGTGTGAAATCACCTGTTGATATTAAGCTCAATCCTTTCTTTTGTGCCCAGATAGCAAGTTCTTCCAGATTACAACTTTTGCTGGTTGCGCGCGAATATTTTGAATGTATATGCATGTCAGCATAAAAAAACATAATAAATCCTCCAATAAAACATTATTAATTTTAGCAAAAATAACAGCTGACTTGACTAGGACAAAATGCAGCATATATTGATCTGGTTTAGAATCTTACCGTAGTTACCTCAAAGAGCGTTCTATGAGCAATAAACATTTAATATTGCAAATTAGCATTGTCTGAAGCAAAATACATTTATGTCTTTCTTGTCTTTTCATTTTGCTAGTTTGCTAATTTGTTTAAATGTTTGTTGTGATTGATCTAGTAACGTAGGTAAGGTTCTAAACTAGACCAATCAAACTATTTTGCATATATTGATCTGGTTTAGTATCTTATCGGAATTACCTCAAAGAGCAGCTTATGAGCAATAAACATTTAATATTACAAATTAGCAGTGTTTGAAGCTAAATACATATAAGTCTTTGTTGTCTTATCATTTTGCTAGTTTGCTAATTTGATT
>JAITSL010000054.1 GCA_031287855.1 Candidatus Endomicrobiellum roisinitermitis | reverse complement strand
ATCTATCCTTACACAACTCATGTAACATGTATAATGACAGACCTGGTGAACAGATATCATCTACCAGCATTCTTTCTACCTCATATAACTCTTTCACTATCGCTAACTTCTTTTCTAGTTCCTCTGCTTTCTTTCGGTCGGTTATATCCACTGCAAGACCTATTACTCCTTCTACTTTACCATCTATTACTAATGGTGCCTTAACAGATAAAAAATCTTTATGCTTATCTGTTTCTTCAAAAATCATTTGTTTCTTTTCTTTCATAACTAGTAAAGAATTATCCCAAGTTTGTTGATCTAAGTCCTTGGCATTCCATTCTGTAACTACAGTACTTAAAGAACTATTTTTATATATTATATCACCATTTTTACCTATAACAAAAAAATTAACATTTGTAGCATCTCTAGTTATAAATTTAATTATTTCATTATTAACTTCATTTCTATCTAATACTGAAGCTTTATTTTCTTGTGCATGCCATGAAATTGTATAATATAAGTGATGCACATTTAGATTGTATTTTTTAATAGCCATTTTTACAGATGTTGAAATAGCCATAGGATACAGCATGTTTACATTACTAAAATTTAAACATGTATATGCAGCCTCCTCTAAAATAAAATCTATATTCTTTCCTATATCATCACTTCCATCCGATTTTAAAAGTGCACTATTTTCCATATCAATTACTGCATTTTTAAATTCAATATCATTTACAAAATCTTTTTTTATTTGTTTATACCAATCATTAAAACCACCTTTTTGCAACCCTGTAAAACATGACTTTAACTCAAAATCAACAGTTAATTTCTCGATTGCTTCTTTGTTTTTTAAGTACCACTCTGTTGGAATATTAACATCACAGTATCCGGAAAACTGCGATATATTATGTCTATAAAGATAAGATGTATCTGCTATTATAACCTTTTTTACTTTTCTTTTTATTTCTTCACTGTTTATTGTATTAACTAACTCTTCAAATCCTTCTCCTGTTTGACTTGTACATGAATATGATATAGGCAAATCTAAAACAATACTATTATCTTGAGCTTTTTCAAAAAATTCCTGTGCTTATTTACTCCATTTCACTAATTTACTTGTCATAATAAACCTCTCCTATATTAACGCTATACATATAAAGCTACACTAAATTCACAACAAATTATGCTCTTTAAAGCTGAAATATTTATTATTTGTAACTATTATATGGTCTACTAAAAAAACATCTATAATCCCTAAAGATGTTTTTACGCTGCAAGTAGAATCTATGTCATTTTTAGATGGAGCAAGAGTCCCTGAAGGATGGTTATGAGCTATTATAACAGATACAGCATTATGTTTTAAAGCAATTTCTGCAATCTTTCTAGTGTTCAAGTAAGTTTTATTTACAGTTCCACTTTCTACTTCTAAACAAGACAAAAGTTCATTTTTAGAATTTAAATTTAAAATATAGATTTTTTCAACTTGCTCTGTACCTATGGTTGACATTAAATAACTATACACTTTATCTGGAGAATTTAAAACATTTTTCTCTTTTATATCCAATGAACAATACAAAGAAGCAAACCTTTTTAAAAACAATATAAAGATGGCAACATTTTCAGAAACTCCTTTAATCTTTTTTAAATCCTCAACTTTTGCATCAACAACTTGCTTCAAACTTCCAAAACTACAAATCAGCTCTTTAGCTAAAACTTTCACATCTTTTCTTATAATAACATATGTCAAAATTAGTTCTAAGACTTCGTAATCTGCCAAACCATGTAACCCATTTAAATAAAATTTATCTTTCAATCTTTTTCTATGACCTACATAATGTAATTTAGCATTGTTCATACTTTTTAATAAACTATTTTTTCTCTTGTCTTTTTTTTGATAGAAATTCTCTTTTTAGATAGCAAAATTTTTTCTTTTGCTCGTTTAGAGCGTTTTCTTTTTTGTTGACGTATTTTTTCTATTTCTTTATGCTTAGAAGAAATAATACCTGAAATTTGTTCCTCTATTTTTTCAACTAATAAACGTCTTGCAAAAAATCTATTTATTGTTTGTGACCTTTCCTTAGAACATTTTACTTCTACTCCAGACGGGACATGTTTTAAATAAACAGCTGTTGAAACTTTATTTACATTTTGTCCCCCTTTACCAGAAGACCTTATAAACTTCTCCTTAATGTCAGACTCTTTAATGTTATATTTTTCAAACTTTTTTTCAAGTTCATTTTGCTTTTTTAATGTTACACCAAAATCTATCATATTTTAATTTGTTCCTGCTTAAGTTGCTTTATAAGTTCTATCGTATTTGTATAGACATATGCTTTTATACCAGTTTCTTGCGCTGCAAAAACATTATTTTCTAAGTCATCTGAAAAAAATATCCTTGATGGACAAACATTATAATGTTTTATTACATGTTTAAATATTTCGTGCTCTGGTTTGCGCATGTGAATTTCATAGGAAAGAAAAATTTGATCAAATAAAGAAAAAACTTGAGGATAGCGTTCTTTTAAAAAATTAAAATGAAGCTCATTAGTATTTGAAAGTATTCCCAAACAATATTTACTAGATAAAGTAGATATTACGTCAATCGTTTCAGGAATAAGTTCAAATATATTGTTCCACAAAACTCTAAATTCATTATATGTGCCGGTATAATGTGTTTTTTTTGCAAGTGTATCATAAAAATCTAAAGAAGACATGTCCCCTTTCTCATATGAGTAGGCAAGTTCCAAATAAACAGAATCTGACATATTAAAGTCTGATGCCTTATAAATAGGAATTTTTTTCACATAAGCTTTAATAAACTTAAATAAATCAAATTTAAATATAACATTGCCTAAATCAAAAATTATGATTTTATCAGACATAAAAAATAATTTTCCTTTCAATTTCTTAATTGTTTTTCCTTTTCTATTTGGACATCTCTAGCAGCTTCAATAGGAGATTTCCAACCAGTTATAATAGCTTGCAAATTTGTATTAAAACAATTAGTCACTTGCCAACTTTCTTGCTTTGCTAAAGAAGGGTAAGCATCTTTCATATTCTCATAAAAAACATTTAATATTTTAGGTAATCCTTTACTTATTTTTTTATTTGCAGGAATACTTAACGTTTCTTGAGCAAGTAAAATTTGCTGTGGTTGCTGGGTTAACCATTTTAAAAAATCTATAGCTTTTTGTTTATTATCACTAGCTTGGTTTACATAAAAATATGTCCTTCCATCAATAAAACTTTTAACATCAACTTCTTTAGAAACTGGAGGTGGCAAAAAAACACCTAAGTTAATTTTATCTTTATCTTTTACATACATAGGTAATGCCCACGAACCGCCAAATATCATTGCAACTTTCCCTAAGGAGAACTCTTTTTCTGCTTCATTGTTAGTCATATTCATTATACTTGGCGTAAAAAAATTATTATCTTGCATATCTTGAAAAAGATTAAATATAGTAATCCATTTTTCATTTGTATATGGCAAGTTGCCGTTTATTGTTTGTAAAATACCGCTTTCACCCAAAATAGACATTTCATAAAATTTAGCAAAAGATCCAATAAACCAACCTTGAACAAACCCACTAGCGAAAGGATTTATGTTTGCTTTATTTAATTTTTTTCCAATCTCAATAAATTCTTGCCAGGTAGCAGGATCTTTTTGGGGGTTAAGACCTGCTTTAACGAATAAGTTTTTGTTGTAAAAAATCATCAAAGATTGCATATCTAATGGAACACTATAAATCCCAGGTTCTATATTCCATTCATTTTTGCTTTCATAATAATCTTTTAATAATGCTTCTGGAAAAAATATTTCTCTCCAAGAACCTTCATTTAAATCTTTAGAAAGGTTAGCAACAACACCCTCTTGTATGAATGAAGCAACTTCTCTTTTATCTGCTAAAGGATTAAAAATTTCTGGGAGTTCGTTAGAAGTTTGAGCTATTAGTACTTTGTTTCGGTAAACATCTTTTGGATAATATTTTTTAAAAACTACTCTTATGCCAGTTTCCTGTAAATATTTTTTTGCAAGATTTTCAAAAGTTTTTTGTTTCTCAGGCATCCAATGCCAAACAGTAATATCAACTTGAGAACTTATAACACTTTTTCCACAAGAAACAAATAAAACAAACACCAACGATAAACATATTATTACTTTAAAATGACTCATCGTTTACTCCAGTGTCATTATTTATTTTAACTGTTTGTTTTAGGATGACGTATATCCTTACCATGCACCATAAAAATAATGTCTTCACAAATATTTGTAGCATGGTCACCAATTCTTTCGATGCTTTTTGCAACAAAAATTAAATCTACAGCTTTTTGAATAACCTCAAGACTTGAAGAATTTACCATTATATTTTTAATATCGTCAATAACTTTATCTCTTAATTTATCGACTTCGTCATCTTTCTTAAGTACTAAAAGAGCAAGGTCAGTATCACTTGTGTTAAATGCCTTAATAGATTCTACAACCATATTCTCAACAGATAACACCATCTTTGAAATATCCTCAAAAGGCTTCAATTCTTTATATCTTATTAAATCTTTAGCCATTCTGCTAATATTTACAGCTTCATCCCCCATTCTCTCAAGATCGCTATTAATTCTCATAGCAGAAGTAATAAACCTTAGATCAGTACCAACTGGTTGGTTTAATGCTATAAGTTTTAAACATTTACCATCTATAACTAGTTCTTGTATATTAACTTTTTTTTCTAAAGAATACACCTTTTCTACTTGTTTTGAGTCTTCCCCTGAAAGTTCTCCAATAGCAGCCCTAATCATATCTTGGACAAGACTAGCCATATCAAGAAGACGGCTTTGCAAATCGTTCATTTCAATATCAAAATGACGCATAAATATCTCCTAAAGTAAGGCATTTTTAATTCAACTGCCAAATTATCCAAACCTACCACTTACATAATCATCTGTTTCTTTTTCAGATGGATTTGTAAAAATTTCGTCAGTTTTACTAAATTCTATAAGTTTTCCTAAAAGCATAAACGCTGTATCTTGAGAAATCCTAGCAGCTTGTTGCATGTTATGAGTAACTATTACAATCGTATAGTTATCTTTCAATTGCATCATCAATTCTTCTATTTTCCTTGTAGCAACAGGATCTAAAGAAGAACAAGGCTCATCTAACAAAATAATATTAGGAGCAACAGCAATGACCCTTGCTATACAAAGCCTCTGTTGCTGTTCTAACGTTAAAGTAAGCGCTGATTTATGCAACTTACCTTTCATATTATCCCACAACAAGACAGATTTTAAACTTTTTTCAACTTTTTCATCAATAATTTCTTTACTTGATGCAATTCTGTTAACCCTTAAACCAAAAGCAACGTTTTCATAAATTGAAATTGGAAACGGGTTAGGTCTCTGAAAAACCATACCAACATTTCTCCGCAAAAAATCAACATCAATATTATTCTTGTAAACATTTATACCTTCTATATTTATTTCCCCTACTGTTTTTACTCCTTCTATTGTATCATTAATCCTATTTATAGATCTTAACAACGTAGATTTTCCACAACCAGACGGGCCTATCATAGCTGTAATTCTCTTTTCTTCTATAGATATACTTATATCTTTAAGAGCATGAAAGTTACCGTAATAAAGATTAAAATTTTTTATTTCAATTTTTGGCATTAGCCAAACCTTCCTGTTATATAATCTTCCGTTTGTTTTTCTTTTGGTGAAATAAATAATTTTTCTGTCTTATCAACTTCTATAAGTTTGCCCATAAGAAAAAAAGCAGTCCTGTCACTAACACGAGAAGCCTGTTTTACATTATTTGTTACAAGCAATATAGTATACTTCCGTTTCAATTCTAACATAGACTCTTCAACTTTTGCGGTAGATATAGGGTCTAAACCAGAACAGGGCTCATCAAAAAGAATAACTTCAGGATTAATAGCAAGAATCCTTGCTATACAAAGCCTTTGCTGCTGCCCTCCAGACATTTTCATCGCTGATGTATGTAATCTGTCTTTAACATCATTCCATAATGACGCGTCTTTTAAAGATTGTTCTACAAGAATATCCATATCAGGCTTTTTATTAACTAATCCAAGTCTTTTAGGAGCATATATAATATTGTTATATATACTCATAGGAAGAGGAATAGGCATAGCAAAAAGCATACTGACTCGCTTTCTTAAAAATTCCATATTCATATAAAAGATATTTTCTTCGTTAAGAAACACGTCACCTGTTCTTTTAAATGACACCTCTAAATCACTCATTCTATTTAAAGTTCTTAAAAATGTCGTTTTACCACTATTTGCAGGTCCTATTACACTTAAAATTTCATTTTTTACAACGTTAATGGTCAAAGAGTCCAAAACACACTTTTTGTTATAATAACAACTTAAATTTTTTATTTGAATTTTATCTACCATTTTCTATGTTTCCTAAAATAAACTCGCCCAAAAATTGCAACAAAACTCATAGTTAAAACCATCATCATTAAAACTAAAGCCGTACCATATATAATATTCATTGGCATATTAGGTATTTGTGTTGAAACAAGATACAAATGGTAAGGCAAAGTCATTACTTGGTCAAATACTGAGCTTGGGAGATTAGGTACATAAAAAACTGCTGCAGTAAAAAGTATAGGTGCAGTTTCTCCCGAAATTCTTGCAATGCTAAGAATTGCTCCTGTTAAAATCCCAGGGAGCGCATTAGGAAGCACAACATATCTAATAGTCTGCCAACGACTCACACCTAAAGATAAACTTGCTTCTTTAAAAGATTGAGGTACACTATTTAAAGCACCTCTAGCAGTAGTTATAATAACAGGAAGTTCCATTATAGATAAAGTTAAAGCTCCAGCTATAATAGAAACACCCAGTTTTAAAAACATAACAAAAATTCCAAGCCCAAAAAGACCATAAACTACAGAAGGTATTCCTGCTAAATTTACAATTGCAAGTTTGATTATCCTAGTAAGAAGATTATCTTTTGCATATTCGTTCAAATAAATTGCAGCACAAACCCCTATGGGAAGGGTAATAATTATTGCACATACAACTATAGAAAAAGTACCTACTATTGCAGGGAGTATACCGCCAGCACGCATACCATTTCTTGGCATAGAAGTTAAAAATTCCCAACTTATAGAAGAAGCCCCATTTTTTACAATCAAAAATATAATTACCAAGACTGGAATAATAGCTAACATTGTTGCCATAAAAAGAACTGTGTATGAAAGTTTTTGAGACAATTTAGGATTAAGTTTTATCATAAATTTTTATTTTTACCTAAAAATAAATCTGCTATAAAATTTACTATAAAAGTAATTAAAAAAAGTACTAGTCCTATTGCAAATAAAGACTTGTAATGCATACCACCACGTACAGTTTCACCCATTTCTGTAGCTATTGTGGAAGTCATTGTTCTTACTGGGTCAAAAATTGAGTGTGGCACATGAGCAGCATTCCCCGTTATCATCATAACAGCCATTGTTTCTCCTATTACTCTACCTATTCCAAGCATGATAGCGGCTATTATTCCAGGCATTGCAGCTTTTAATACTATCCTTCTTAGTGTTTGCCAGTTTGTAGCACCTAAGGCAAGAGCACCTTCTTTATATTGCCAAGGTACAGACCTTATAGCATCTTCAGATATAGTAACAATTGTAGGAACAGCCATAAACCCAAGCATTATAGAGCCAGAAAAAGCACTAAGCCCTGTCGGAAGATTAAAAATGTTTTTAACTAAAGGTACTATTGTTACCATTCCAACAAAGCCAATAACAACACTAGGGATTGCAGCCATAAGTTCAACTAGAGATTTTAATATATCCCTAACACCTTTAGGTGCAATTTCAGATATAAAGAGAGCAGACATTACACCAATTGGAACAGCTATTAAACAAGCTCCCAATGTAACCAAAACCGAACCACATATTAAAGGCAGTATACCAAAAGACGGGACTTTAGAGTTTGGATACCAAAATTGGTTTGTAATAAATTTTATAAAACTAAAATCCTTAAAAAAAGATAAACCTTCTTTAAGTAAAAATGAAAAGATTAAAACAACAAAAATTATTGATAACATACCACATATAAAAATTACTGTTTCAATTATATAATCTAAAAACTTTCTCATTTCAAGTCCTATTAATTCTTCTTAAGTGGGATAAAATCTGTATCCATAACAATTTTTTGACCTTCATTAGATAAAGCATAATCAATAAACATTTCTACTAAACCTTTAGGTTTTCCATCAGTGTACAAATATAAAGGCCTACAAATTGGATAAGAATTATCAATAATTGTATCTGCTGTTGGATAAACATATTTATTGTCTTTATCTAAAGAAACAGATATTCCCTTTATTTTATTATTAACAAAACCCATACCTACATATCCTAAAGCATTAGGGTTTTGTAAAACTTCATCATACACAGCTTGAGATGACGACATCATTAAAGAATGTATAGTAAACTCGTCAGAAGAATTTATATCATTATTTTTTATAACACGCTCCTTAAAAAACATATGAGTACCAGAATTACTTTCTCGTGAAAGAACAACTATTGTTTTATCTTGCCCACCCACTTCTTTCCAATTTGTAATTTTTGCCATAAAAATGCTTCTAAGTTCTGCTAAAGTTAATTTGCTTACAGGGTTACCTTTATTAACAATAACAACAAGCCCATCTAAACCTACTTTAAAACCTATAGGCTCAACATTATTCTGTTTAGCTAAAACAACTTCTTTCTCTTCTATTTCTCTAGAAGACATAGCAATATTACAAGTCTTATTTATTAAGGAAGCAAATCCCGTGCCAGAACCACCACCCGTAACACTAATATTTAAATTTGGATGAGATTGTACAAAGTTTTCAGCCAAAACCTGTATAAGATTTACAATAGTATCAGATCCTTTTATCTGCATGGAATCTGTTTTAGCTTTATTATCACAAGCAAAAAGCAATGGAATAAACACTATAAAGCAGCAGTAAACTAAATTTTTCATTATTCCCATTCTATTGTCGCTGGTGGTTTATTAGAGATATCATAAACTACTCTGTTAACACCTTTAACTTCATTAATAATTCTTGAAGACATTCTTCCAAGTAACTCATAAGGTAACTTTATCCAATCTGCAGTCATCGCATCATCAGAGCTTACAGCTCTTATAGCTATAACATATTCATAAGTTCTAGCATCACCCATTACTCCAACAGTTTTGACAGGTAATATTACTGCAAATGATTGCCAAATTTTATCATAAAAACCAGCATTTATAATTTCTTCTACTACTATATTGTCTGCCTCTTTTAAAATATTTAGCTTTTCTTGAGTTATTTCACCCACAGTTCTTACAGCTAAACCTGGGCCAGGGAAAGGTTGTCTATTTATAATTTCTGCAGGAATTTTAAGTTCTAGCCCTAATAGTCTAACCTCATCTTTAAACAAAAATTTTAAAGGTTCTACAAGTTTCATTTTCATCTTTTCTGGAAGACCACCAACATTATGGTGACTCTTAATAGGCAACTTTGTACCTTTTATAGAAACACTTTCTATAACGTCAGGATAAATTGTACCCTGAAGTAAAAAGTCTATACCTTTAAGTTTTTTAGATTCTTTCTCAAAGACATCTATAAATGTTTTACCTATAATTTTTCTTTTCTGCTCAGGGTCAGTTACATCTTTAAGTTTTGATAAAAATATTTTTCTTGCATCAACAATTTTAAGATTCTTACCAAACATTTCCCCAAAAACCTTTTTTACTCTTTGGGTTTCACCAAGCCTTTGAAGTCCATGATCAACATAAATACAAAAAAGGTGCTTTCCTATAGCTTTATACAACATGACTGCTGCAACTGAGGAATCTACCCCACCAGACAAAGCACATAAAACTTTACTTTTCCCAACTTGTTCTTTAATTTTTTTAACTTCATCTACTATGTAAGACTTAATAGTCCAGTGCGGTTTTGAACCACAAATTTTAAATATAAAGTTTTGGATAACTTTTCTACCGTTTAAAGAATGTTTTACTTCTGGATGAAACTGTACACCATAAATATTTTTTGAGATATTTTCAATAGCTGCATAAGGTGAATTGTCAGATTTTGCAGTAACTTTAAAATCTTTTGGCATTTTTGAGAGTTTGTCACCATGACTCATCCACAGGACTTCTTTTGAACTCAAACCATCAAACAAACAACAATCGCAATTTATATTAACATTTACAAGGCCAAACTCTCTGTGTTTTGATGGAACAACTCTACCACCTAAATGTTGTGCAATAAGCTGCATACCATAACAAATACCTAAAATAGGTACACCTAATTGCCAAATTTTTTGATCTGGCCACGGAGCATTTTTAGAATAAACACTACTATGGCCACCTGAAAGAATTATCCCCACCACATTTTTTAAATCTAGCAAGAAATCTAAGGACTTATTTCCTGGATATATCTGGCAATAAACTTTTTCTTCTCTTATACGTCTTGCAATTAATTGCGTGTATTGGGAACCAAAATCTAATATTAAAATCATTGTCACCCTCTACATTTAGTAGGCCATTACATTGTATCAAATTTTTGCCTGAGTTATAGTTTTTTGAGCCTGATACTTACCTTTTCTATCTGCATAGGAAACTTCACAAGTCTGACTTGCTTGTAAAAATAATACTTGCGCTATTCCTTCATTAGCATAAACTTTTACTGGCAAAGTCGTTGTGTTTGCTATAGAAAGCGTAACATATCCCTCCCATAGTGGCTCAAAAGGAGTAATATTTATAAAAATACCACACCTTGCATAAGTTGACTTTCCAAACGCTATTGTAACAATGTCCCTAGGTATTCTAAAGTATTCTATTGTTTTACCTAAAACAGTAGAATTTGGAGGCATTTCTATAAACTCTTTAACTATAATAGATTTAAATGTATTTACAGCATTTTTAGGATCAAGAATATTAACATTTCTGTCCATAATCATAAACTCATTTGAAACACGCATATCATACCCATACGAAGAAATTCCAAAAGAAATGTTTCCTTCTCTAACTTGATTTGGCTCAAAAGGTTCTATTAAACCTTGGTCTAAAGCCATTTTCTTTATCCATTTATCATTTTTAACCATTACATCCTCTTAAAAACACTTAGAATATCCACATTCTCTACAAACTACACAGCCCTCAGCAAAAGTCAACATCTCTCCACATTCAGGACATTGCGGACAAGCGCCAGACATATTTGCATCATGGTCAGAAGAATATTGTTTTTCTTTTAAAGAGTTAGACACTGTTTCTTGCGTAAATAAATCTGGTGACGTTTTTTCTTTATTATAAGCTTCTAACGCTTTTGCAACTGCATCTGCACAAGACAAAATAGCCCCACCTTCTGTAAGCCTAGGAGAAGAGCATCTTATTCCTTTTATTTGCTCTATAATTGTTTGTTGGTCAACACCAGAGCTCAATGCTAAAGAAATTAAACGACTTATAGCTTCAGCTTGCGAAGATGTACAACCTCCAGATTTTCCAAGTTGAGTAAATACTTCACATACACCATCATCATCTTCGTTTACTGTCACATACATTTTCCCGCATCCAGTATGCATAAGAAATGTAAAACCAACTGTTCTATTTGGACGAACCCTAGGCTTTGCTTCCTTTGTTGATTGTAGTCCATCTTTTTTATTTGCAATATTTAAAACTTGCACTTGTCTACTTCCATCGCGATAAACTGTAACACCTTTACATCTCATTTTATAAGAAAGAATATAAACCTTTCTTACATCCTCTTTTGTAGCACTATTTGGAAAATTTACAGTCTTTGAAACAGCATTATCTGTAAATTTCTGAAAAGCAGCTTGCATCTTCACATGACTTTCCGGAGAAATGTTATGTGATGTAATAAATATTTTTCTTATATCTTCAGGAATTTCAACAAAATCTTGAATACTCCCTTTTTGAGCAATCTTATCCATAAGTTCTTTAGAATAAAAGCCTTTTTCTTTTGCTATTTTTTCAAAATATGGGTTAATTTCATACATTTCTTCATTATCTAAGCATTGTGCTCTTTTGTAAACAAGTGCAAAAATAGGCTCTATACCCCCTGAAGCAGAAGCAATAATACCAATTGTTCCAGTTGGAGCTATAGTAGTAGTTGTAGCATTCCTCATAAGTTTTCCATCTGAATAAACACTATTCTTAAAGTTTATAAAAGCTCCTCTTTTTGTTGCCAACTCCTGCGAAAAAATATGAGATTTACTTTGAATAAAGCCCATAAGTTTTTTTGCTAAATTTAAAGAATCTTGGCTACCATAAGCAATCCCTAAACGCAAAAGCATATCAGCCCAGCCCATCACACCAAGGCCTATCTTTCTATTAGAACGAGTAACTTCGTCTATTTTTTCTATGGGATAACTATTCATATCTATAACATTATCTAAGAAATGGACAGCAGTTTTAATTATTTTTTCTAATTTCACCCAATCAACATCTTTATTAGTTACAAAATGTCCCAAATTAATAGAACCTAAGTTACAAGATTCATAAGGAAGTAAAGGTTGCTCGCCACAAGGATTTGTAGCTTCTATTTTACCTATTTCTGGAGTAGGATTTTTATCATTTATAGTATCGATAAAAACTACACCTGGCTCACCATTTTTCCAAGATTGTTCAACAATTTTATTGAAAACCGCTCTTGCACTTAAAACACCAGAAATTTCGCCATTCCTTGGATTATATAGATTATAATCTGCATTACTTTCTAACGCATCCATAAACTCTTTGGTTATAGCAACAGATATATTGAAGTTATTTAAACTATCATTTTTATCTTTAGAAGATATAAACTCTAAAATATCAGGGTGATCTATACGAAGCATACCCATATTTGCGCCACGTCTAGTACCACCTTGCTTTATAGCTTCTGTAGCAGAGTTAAAAACGTGTATAAAAGATACCGGCCCTGAAGAGACACCGCAAGTAGTTTTTACAACATCCTTGTTAGGGCGAAGTTTGGAAAAAGAAAAGCCTGTTCCACCTCCAGATTTATGTATAAGAGCAGTATTTTTTAAAGTTTCAAAAATAGAATCCATAGAATCTTCTACTGGCAAAACAAAGCATGCAGACAATTGCTGTAAATGTCTACCTGCATTCATCAACGTCGGAGAATTTGGCAAAAAATCTAAATTTGCCATTGCAAAATAAAATTCTTTTACAGTTACATTAATATCAGCATTTTTATCATAGTTAGTATCTGCTTTAGCAATGTTGTAGGCAACTCTAAAAAATAAATCTTGAGGAGTTTCAATTATATTTCCTTTCTCATCCTTTTTTAAATAACGTTTTTGTAAAACTGTTAAAGCATTTTTTTCTAACTTTACTTTGTGATTTAACAAATCATTTAATTTACTGCTTGTCATCGGAAAACTCCCTTAAGTACTTAAACCATTATATTTCTATATTTTTTTCCTTTTCACATGTTCTTTTTTTAATTTTTTTAATTCTTCCATAAAAGTATCTATGTCAGTAAATTTTCTATAAACAGATGCAAATCTTACATATGGTACTAAATCAATATCCCAAAGCTTTTCTAAAACTTTTTCACCTATAATTGCAGACGGAATTTCCATTATATATTCACTAAGTAGCTCATTTTCTATTTCACTTACAAGTTTATCTATAGTTTCGGCAGAAATTTGACATTTTTTACAAGCTCTATCTATACCCACCCAAATTTTTTTCCTATCAAAAGGCTCTCTAGACCTATTTGACTTAACAACCATGATCATTAATTCTTCCGGACGTTCAAAAGTAGTGTACCTTTTTTTGCAGCTAGAACATTCCCTACGCCTCCTCACAGCTGATGTGTGCTCTACGGGACGAGAATCTAGTACTTGGTCATCAGTACTACCACAAAAAGGACATTTCATATTTTTCCATTATTTTTAGTTTAACAATACTATATGTTGTATAATAAACAATACTACAACATACACATAGTTTTGTCAATTAACCTAAAGGATCTATTTCATTATTGTTTTAATAAATTTATATATAAACAAAGAACTAAAAACTTTTTTTTAAAAAATTTCATGGATTTTAAAATTAAATAAAAAAACCTCGCCATAGTAGACGAAGGATTTTACTTTAATCATATAAAAGCCGATGAGAGGATTTGAACCTCCGACCCATTGCTTACGAAGCAATTGCTCTACCAACTGAGCTACATCGGCACAAATAAAAAACGCTGAGGGACAGAATCGAACTGTCGACACCAGGTTTTTCAGACCTGTGCTCTACCAACTGAGCTACCTCAGCATAAAATACTTAAACTAACTTTTACTACATTTTTCAAAAGCCTTTTTCCCAGCGTCAAAAGCTTCACTTATTTTATCTTTGCCGGACAAAACTTTTTCACGACCTTCTTCATAAATTCTCTTTCCAGTTTTAGCAATATCCTCACTAAAATCATTTACATTGTCAACAATATCTTCACTTAATCTCTTAATATCTTTTCTGGTCTCTTTCCCAGATTTAGGAGCATATAAAATACCAATAGCTGCACCAACTATTGCCCCTAAAAGAAAAGCAAAAAACGTATCTTTATTATCACTCATTTTTTTCTCCTTGCACTTGTTTTTTCTTTTTATTAATACTAGAGACAGCATAAAAAAAAAGAGAAATCATTGAAACAACTGGAGATGAAACCTTTTCAGTTATCGAAGCAACTTTACAAGAAACCTTATTTATGATATCAAGTTCGCTATTAATTTTAGTAGCTGCTGCTTCAATTTCTACTGCCGCTTTCCTTATCTTAATCAAAGTTAAAACAAAACAAACTCCCCCAACAACTACAGAGATAGTTAAAATAATAACTGAAATAGTTAATATCAATTCAATAGAATTCATTTTTATGATTGTAACATAAATCCAAAAACATGTCAAATCTCCTCTTAAAGCTAAACCTACAAACATCTACTCTTTAACTTGGCTTAACCCTTAGAGTTTATTCTATAGTCAAATCAGATATTATGCTTATAAAGCAGATCTAGTTTAGAATCTTATCGGAGTTACCTTAAAGAGCGTTCTATAAGCAACAAACATTTAATATTTCAAAAGGAGTCTGTCTAAAAACCCTAATGCCTATAATTACTCTGATTTTTTTGACAATGCAAGGCAAAAAACACAGGGTTTATCGTACCATAAACACAAGTTTTTTAACGCAGCAGTGTAGAAAAAGGCATAGTAAGGATATGCACTAAGGTTTTTAGAGAAGCCTCATTCATTGTTTGAAGAAAAATACATAGATAAGTCTTTGTTGTCTTATCATTTTGCAAGTTTGCTAATTTGTTTAAATGTTTGCTGCGATTGCTCTAGTAACGGAAAATAAGAGTCTAAACTAAATTTATAACATTTTATTTTGTCCATTCCTTACTGCTAATCCGCTAAATTAAGGCCAAATATAGCACAAACCATATTAGAAACTCATGAACAAATACAAAACATTATAACCGAAATCCAAGAAGCTGTAATAAGTTGCTGCGCTTTTATAGACCTCTTAAAAGCTTTATTTTGCAGAGATTAATAAAATATACAAAGCCAAGTTAGATGCAAAAAACTATCTAGCTTGACTTTGTTTTCCCAGACTTCATATCTTTAAGCTCTAACATCCTATCTCTTAAAATAGTAGCAGACTCAAAATCTAAGTTTTCTGCCGCAGTTTTCATCTGAATTTCTATATCTTTAATTATAGAGTCTATATTCTTTTTGGTAATTTTATAATCAAGTTTTTCTTCTGACATCATATATTTAAGGGATTCTTTTTTTGATAAGTTTTTAAACTCTTCAAGCTCACTAACTGCTTTAATTATTGTTTTAGGTTTAATATTATTTTTTTTATTATACTCTAATTGTTTTGCTCTACGTCTTGCCATCTCTGTCAATGCTCTTTGCATTGAACCTGTTATCGTATCAGCATAAAATATAACTCGACCATCAATATTTCTAGCCGCTCTTCCGCATATCTGTATTAAAGTTGATTCTGACCGCAAAAAACCCTCTTTATCTGCATCTAAAACCACAACTAGCGAAACTTCTGGCAAATCTAAACCTTCTCTTAAAAGATTTATCCCTACTAAAACATCAAACTTCCCAAGACGCAAATTTTTAAGTAACTCTATTCTTGTTAAAGCATCTATTTCAGAATGTAAATATTCCACTCTAAAACCTTTTTCTTTAAGAAAAACCGTCAAGTCTTCTGACATTTTTTTCGTTAAGGTGGTTATCAAAACTCTCTGCTTTTTATTAACAGTTTTTTGAACCTCTTCCATCAAGTCACGTACTTGGCCATTGATAGATCGTACAACAACTTCTGGATCTACTAACCCTGTAGGTCTAATAATTAAATCTACTATACTATCTTTACTTCTTCCTAGCTCATACTTCCCTGGCGTAGCAGAAACCATCATAAACTTTCTTATCAAACTTTCAAACTCTTCAAACTTCATAGGTCTATTATCTAGAGCTGAAGGCAGCCTAAACCCAAAATCAACAAGAGTTTGTTTTCTGCTTCTATCTCCTTCATACATCCCTCTTACCTGAGGTAACAAAATATGAGATTCATCTGCTATCATTAAAAAATCATCATTTTCTTGTAGAAAATAATCTATCAATGTAGTTGGTCTAACTCCTGGTAAATTCCCAGAAAGATGTCTTGAATAATTTTCAACACCATTACAAAAACCAGTTTCTCTCAACATTTCCATATCATACTTAGTTCTCTGTTTTAAACGTTGAGCTTCTAAAAGTTTATTTTGAGATTTTAACACTATAAGACGTTCCTCTAACTCAATCTCTATACTTTTTATAGCTTTATCAATTCTTTCTTTACCCACTACAAAAAGCTTTGCAGGGTAAATATAAGATTGCTTTTTTTTAGAAATAATTTCTCTGGTGATTGGATTAAACTCTTTTATAGTTTCTATTGTATCACCAAAAAATTCAACTCTTATTGCTGTCTCAAGATAAGCAGGAAAAATTTCTACAGTGTCACCTTTGACCCTAAACCTTCCACGAATAAACTCAACGTTGTTCCTCTCATAATGACTAGATATAAGCTCACTTAAAAGATTATCCATAGACTTGTCTTCCCCAGTCACTATTTTAATACACATATTTTGATAATCTTTAGGAGACCCTAAATTATATATGCAGGATACCGAAGCTACTACTATAACATCTTTTCTTTCAAGCAGAGAAGTCGTAGCTTTAAGACGTAATCTATCTATATGGTCATTTATTGAAGCATCCTTTTCTATATATGTGTCACTTGAGGGTATGTAAGCCTCCGGCTGATAATAATCATAATAGGATATAAAATACTCTACAGCATTATTAGGAAAAAACGACCTAAACTCTGCATAAGTTTGAGCAGCCAAAATTTTATTCGGCGACATTATCAACGTTGGTTTTTGAAGTTTCTCGATAAGATTTGCCATAACAAAAGTCTTTCCGGAACCTGTAACGCCGAGCAAAACTTGAGACTGTTTATCATTTAAATAATTATTATAAAGCTTTTCTATTGCTCGTGGTTGGTCACCTGAAGGTTTAAATTTAGAAACTAACTTAAATTTTTCCATTTTTAAACTTTAATCTCTTTAACAAATTAAAATTTGTTTGATCTATTTGTAACGGAGTAACAGATATATATCCCTTGCCTATCATGTCAACATCTGTATTTTTATTTTCGCCATTAGCAATATATCTACCTGAAAGTCTGTAAGAAAAGTTACCCTTTTTATCTACAAGTGTCTCAACATTTTCATCATAAGCTCTAAGTCCTAACGGAACTATCTTTAGGCCTTTATAATCTTTAGGTATGTTAACATTTAAACAAATATTTTGAAACCTTTCTTTATTCTCTAATATTATCTCACAAATTCGCCTTGTAGCAATAGCAGAATGCGTGTATTCTTTAGCATACATTTGACCAGCTGACACAGCTATTGATGGTATGCCTTTTAATGCTCCTTCTCGCGCAGCACCTACAGTGCCAGAATAAATTACATCTTGACCTAAATTAGGACAAGTGTTTATACCAGAAACAACTAAATCTATTTTACCTTTTACAAATGAATAAAGTCCAAACTTTACACAATCAGCAGGCGTACCGCCTTTAATTACATAAAAATTTTTCTTTAGTTTTTCTACCTTTTTATATTTTGAAAGAGTTATACAATGCCCTGCGCCAGACATTTGATATTTTGGAACAATTACATAAATTTTCGCAATTTTAGACAACTCCTTTACAAGAGGTAAAAGCCCTGGGCCTCTCATACCATCATCATTAGAAATTAGAATTTTATACACTGGACTATTTCCTTAAATATTAAATCTTGAGATAGCTTATAAGAAATGTTATGGCTATTTACATTTAAATTTGAATATAAAACTTTTATAGCATTACTTAGATTTTGTTCATTTAAACCTTTTTCTTCTATAACTATAATTTTTTTATCTTCTTCTACTACTTTTGCATTCCAATAATGATGTTTATCTGTCGCATATGGATATGGAATAAGAAATGCAGGATAATTTAAATTTTTTACTTCAAAAATTGTTCCCGCTCCAGAACGGCATATAACAATATCACTCACAGCATAAGCATCATATATGTTATGCATGTACTCAAAAACTTTATAGTTCTTGTTTAGTTCTACTAATTTCAAAATTTCAGAATAGTTTTTATAACCAGTAATATGTATTACCTGCATTTGTTTATTTTTGGACATTTCTAAAAGAGTTTTACAAGCAACTTCGTTAAGTTTTATTGCACCTAAACTACCACCAAAAACTAAAACAGTAAAAATATTATCTATAAGATTTAATTTTTTTAGTGCCATTAATTTAGATGTATGTAAAATTTCTTCTCTTATAGGATAACCAGAGAATATAACGTTATCGCTTCTAAAATATTTTTTTGAATACTCAAAACTTACAAAAGTTTTGTCGACTATCTTATTTAAAATTATATTAGCTTTACCTGGTAAAGTGTTTTGTTCATGTATAAAAGTTTTTCTATTTAAAATTTTTGACACAAAAATAGTAGGCACAGACATGTACCCGCCAGTCCCAATAACAGCTACAGGTTTTAATATCAAAATATATTTTAAGACTCTTAGTAACGACCATTTTAACTTAACTAAAAATAAAACAAATGAAAAAGAAATCTTTTTTGGCATGCCAGAAAGATTAAACAAAATATATTCAAAACCGTTATTTTTTAAAATCTCAATAGAAACTTTATTATTAGTTATAAAAAAAATTGGGTTATAACCATTCTTTTTAAATTCTTTTGCTAACGTAACGCCAGGGTAAATATGTCCACCAGTGCCACTTGAAGCAATAATCACATTTTTGTTTTTCATAAAATCCTTATTTACAAACGGTGTCTATATATAACTATTTTAACCTAGAATATTGTGATAAATTAATTAGTATGCCCGCAGCTGCCATATTAATAACCAAAGACGTACCCCCAAAAGAAATAAAAGGAAGCGGCAACCCCTTTGCAGGAAAAACGCCCGTAGTAGCAGACAAATTTATAATTGCTTGAAACGCTATTAAACAAGTGATCCCTAAACACAGATACTTAGAAAAAGTGTCTGGCATACATTTACTCATTTTCAAACCTTTAAAAAATATATACATAAAAAAAACAATAACAAAACTCGCTCCAATAAATCCTAACTCTTCACCAATAACAGGAAAAATAAAATCAGTGTGCACTTCCGGCAAATACATAAGTTTTATTTCACTTTTACCAATACCTTTGCCAAAAAAGCCGCCTGACCCTAACGCGTTTAAAGATTGTTTTACTTGGTATGAAGAAGCGTCAATATTTATAAAAGAAGCAAGATAATCTTTAAACCTTAAGGATCTATAAGGTTTTCTTACAATCTCCTCTGCTACTAAAATTATTATACTTATTACACCTAGCAGTACAGCTTTCATTTTAATGCCAGCACAAAAAAGCATCGCAAAACATACGCCTGTTATTAAAACAGGTGTACCTAAATCCGGTTCTAAAGCTATTGGAACAAGCATTAATAATACAAGTAGACTAGGAGCAAAAAGCCCTGTCCATTTATCTATTAAATCCTTTTTCCTTGATATAAAATCAGCCACTGTTACAATCATAGCAATTTTAGCAAGCTCTGATGGCTGTACTGTAAAAAAAGATACAGGCAACCATCTTTTTGCTCCTAGTCTAGACACTCCAACAAATAAAACTACTACGACAGATGCCAATGTAAAAAAATATATTAGTTTAGAATACTTTTGATACAGGTTATAATCTATTAAAAAACTTGTAATAAACATAGCACCAAAACCTAAACAAATCCACAATATCTGCTTAACAAAAAACTTGTAAGGGCTTGCCCACTTTATGTCAGCCATTATAACACTGGAAGAAAATACCATAAAAGAACCAAAAATGATACCTATACAAATTATTATTATTAAAGTATAGTCGTACTTTAAAAAGTCGATTTTAAACATAAAAAAACCTATTTACCTAGCTTATTTACAAGAGATTTAAAAATCTGGCCTCTTTCTTCAAAATTTGTAAAAGTGTCAAAAGACGCACAAGCAGGAGAAAATAAAACTATATCGCCGTCTTGAGAGTTCATATAAGCCTGCTTTAAAGCTTGTTCTAAACTTTTAGAATCAAAAAAGGTACTAGCACCATGTAAATCGTTCTTAATTTTGTTTTGAGCTTTTCCTATAAGGAATACTGCTTTTACTTTTTTCTTCATAAGCTGCTTTAATGGCGTATATGGAACCCCTTTATCTTGGCCACCCATGATAAGATTAATATTTTTGTCAAAAGATTCCAGAGCAACCCTGGTAGAATCAACATTTGTAGCTTTTGAATCATTATAGTAACTAACACCATTTATAGCTTTTACAAACTCTATTCTATGAGGTAGGCCTTTGTATTTTGAGATGATTTTTTCTATAGATTTCAAGTGTATTCCCGCAACATAAGTAGCTGCAACTGAAGCCAAAATATTTTCTATATTATGCATTCCAACGATATTAATTCTAGGTTCTATTTGGAAGTGTTTTTTGTCAATTTGTATAACTATTTCCCCATCGTTATAAAACACTCCATTTTTTAAAGGTTTTTTACTAAAAAATATTACTTTAGATTTGGCTTTTTTAGCTAATTTAGCACATATTTTATCGTCATAATTTACTACTAAAAAATCATTTTTATTTTGGTTAACAAATATATTTTCTTTTGATTTTATATAAGCTCTCATCGTCTTATGGTGGTTAAGGTGGTCTGGAGTAATATTTAGAAGTACAGATATGTTTGTTTTAAAATTAGGCGAATCCTCTAATTGATAACTTGAAAGCTCCATGGTTATGTAAGTATTTTTTGTAGTTTTTAAAGCTTCATCCGATAATGGAACGCCTATATTTCCAACAACAATAGAATCTTTATGTTCTGACTTTATTATCTTAGAAATTAAGTCAGTAGTTGTAGTTTTTCCATTTGTCCCTGTAACCGCTATAATCTTTCTATACTTGGAGTTTAAAAGTGCAAAAGATAGTTCACTTAATATTTGTATTTTTTTACTTTGAGCTTTTTTTAAAATAGAAATGTCCGGAGCCAAGCCTGGGCTCTTAATAATGATATTAGAATTTAAAATCTTATCAGAATGGCAACCAAGTTCCACTGAAACTTTTTTATTTAAAGCCTCTAACTTTATTGTCTTTACAACATCGCTAGCAAAAACGCTCTTACCTAATTTAACCGCAAGGTTTGCTGCAGAAATTCCACTTTTACCAAGTCCTAAAACGCTAATATTATTTTTCATTAAACTACCTCAATTTCAAAGAAGCAAAAGAAAGTATTGCAAGTATTATTCCTACAACCCAAAACCTTATTACAACTTTAATTTCAGAAAGTCCAAGCATTTCAAAGTGATGGTGTATAGGCGCCATTTTAAAAATTCTTTTTTTAGTCTTTTTATAATAAAAAACCTGAAGTAGCACAGAACAGGCTTCCATAACAAAAATGCCTCCAAGTAAAACTAAAATAAGTTCTTGTTTTATAAACACTGCTACCATTCCTAAAATTCCACCTAAAAACAAACTGCCAGTATCTCCCATAAAAACTTCTGCTGGATGAGAGTTATACCACAAAAAACCAAGCCCAGAACCTAAAATAGCGCACAAAAATATTGCAATTTCACCTGATCCTGAAACATGGATTATTTTTAAGTAGTTAGCTATTTGCAGATGACCTGCAAAATAAGAAAACAATGCAAGAGCAAACGCAACAATTATTATATTACCTATCGCAAGACCATCAAGACCATCTGTTAAATTAACAGCGTTAGAGCTCCCTACAACTGTGATTATTACAAAAACTATATAAAAGAAAGAAAAGTCAACAAACAAACTTTTAAAAAAAGGAATATTGACAAGCGTTGCATAATCTGGATTTGAAGGGTAAAAGTTTAAATATGCGGCAAACGTTGCAGCAAAAACAGTTTGTCCAAAAAGTTTACTTTTAGCAGAAAGACCATCAGAACTATGTTTTTTTAATTTTAAATAGTCGTCACCCCAACCTAAAAAGCCAAACCATATAGTGCCACACAAAAGCCAAATAATAAACCTATTATCAAGTTTTGCCCACAACAAAGTTGATATTACAACAGATATTATTATTAAAAGACCTCCCATGGTTGGAGTACCGTTTTTGCTTAAATGTTGAACAGGCCCATATTCTCTGACAACCTGCTTAATTTTAAAATTCTTTAGTTTTTTTATTATATATGGGCCAAATATAAAACATATTAAAAGACTTGTTAAAATAGCTCCACCTGCTCTAAATGTAATATATCCAAAAAGGTTAAAAGAGGTAAAAACGTTATTTAAATTATAAAATATATGGTATAGCATTAATTATTTTACCTCTTATTGTAAGATATCGCGAAATTTTTCGTAAACTTCTTCTAACTTCATCCCTCTTGAAGCTTTAAATAAAAAGACAGAATAGCTTTCTGTAAGCTTTTTTAAATGTAATAAAAGAGATTCTTTATCTTTAGCATAAAAAACGTTTTTACTATTTATTGCATTTGCTACATTTAAAGAGTTACCTCCTAAAAGGCTAATAGAGTTCACATTTTTATTGTCAATAAATTTGCCTAATTCAAAATGAAATTTATCAGAATTTTCTCCTAATTCAAGCATATCACCTAAAACAAGATTAATTTTTTTGTCAGGATACAGTTCTAAAATAGTTTCAATAGAAGCTTTAGTAGAACTTGGGTTTGCATTATAAGAATCATTGATTAAAATAATTCCATTAGAAGTTGTTATAGTTTCCATTCTCATTTTAGGAGAGATAAAACTTTCCAGACCCATTTTAATATTTGCAAATGGCACATTTAAACTTATTGCACAAGATGCTGCAGCTAAAGCATTTGAAACATTAAAAACACCTTTAGCTGGAATAAAAATATCTGTTGACTCGTCATTATAACAAAGAGAAAAACTAGTACCATTTTGTGACATTTTTATATTGTTAGCATAAACATCTGAACTTGCAGTTTTTAAAGAATATCTAATGATTGTTTTATTTTTAAAATTTTTATCTGATATATGTTTTAAATTTTCATCATCATTATTAACAATTAAAACACCATTTTCTTTTACATTATAAAACAAATCTATTTTTTCCCTTAAAACTCCTTCTAAGGACTTAAATCCTTCTATGTGAGAAAAACCTATATTTGTAATAACACCGACATCAGGCTTTATAATATTTGATAATATTTTTATTTCACCAAAAAAAGATGTCCCCATTTCAAAAACGCCGTAGTTAACATATGAATCTAAATTAAATACAGATAAAGGAAGGCCTACCCTATTATTAAAATTTCCCTTATTTGAAAGAGTTTCTCCTTTTGTTTTCAAAATTGAACTTAACATCTCTTTTGTGGTTGTTTTTCCGTTAGACCCTGTTATGCCAACTTTTTTAGTATTCTTAAATTTTTCAATATAAACTCTAGCAATTTCTCCAAGGGCGACAACAGTATCTTTCGTTTTAATCATAGTAACTTTGTTTAAACTACCAAAGTTTTGTTCGTCAAAATGCATACCTTTTGAATATATTACGGCACACGCTCCTCTAGAAACGGCATTTTTTATAAAATCATGCCCGTCATAACGGCTTCCTTTAATGGCAAAGTAAATATCATCTTTAACTATAGTCCTAGAGTCTATAGATACACCCTTTATTAAAACATTTTTACCAGAGATACTTAGATAAGGTAGCAGTTCATCAAGATAGCAAGGTTCCATCAGAAGACAAACTCCTTTTGAGTATCAAGAGACTGTGCATCTTCTTTTTGTTTTCTTAAATCAATATATTTTCTTGCCATTTCCACATCACTAAAATGTATTTTTTGTGCACCAATAATTTGATAAGTTTCGTGACCTTTTCCTGCAATTAAAATAACATCACCTTTAGCAGCCATAAAAACTGCCTCTTTTATAGCTTCTTGCCTATGTACTATAACCTTATAATTATTCTTATAAGACCTCTTTATACCAATTTCTATATCTAATAAAATACTGTTCGGGTTTTCTGTTCTTGGATTATCTGAAGTAACAAAAACAAAATCACTCATTTCAACTGCAGTTTTACCCATTAGAGGCCTTTTAGTTCTGTCCCTGTCACCGCCACAACCAAAAACTGTAATAATCTTTTTTGGTTTAACTTTTTTTATTGCAGATAAAACATTTTTTAATGCATCCTCAGTATGAGCATAATCTACGACAACCTCAAACTCTAAACCTTCAGCATCAACTCTTTCAAGTCTACCAGGCGCTTGAGCTGCATTATTTATACCATTTATTGCTGCTTCAAAAGAAATACCACTGCAGACAGCTGCACCAAAAGAAGCCAGAGCATTGTAAACATTATGCAGCCCAATATGTTTAATGCTAACTTTCCCTTTTAGCTCATTATAAATTAAATCAAAACTTGTACCATTATTTTCAACAAGTATGTTTGATGCTTTAAAATCTGAATTGGTAGCTTTTTCTGTAGAATAAAACTTGACAAGTGCATTTGCAACAAGACTTGCAAGTTTTTTCCCGTATTTATCGTCATCGTTAATTATGGCATACTTTTGGGCAGTTTTATTGTTTTTGCATAAACTTTCAAATAACATAGATTTTGCCTTAAAATATCCTTCCATATCTTTATGAAAATCTAAATGATCTTGTGTAAGGTTAGTAAAAATTGCTATATCAAACTCTAGACCATAAACTCTATCCAAACTCAACGCATGAGAAGACACTTCCATTACTATATTTTTTATACCACTATTTACAGCATCTCTCATAAATTTATAAATATCTAAAGATTGAGGAGTTGTGTTTGGTGCCTCTACTATATTTCCTTTATATCTATAATTAACAGTGCCCATAACTGCACAATCCACATTAGATTGCTTGAATATGCTTTCTATCATATAAGAAACAGTAGTTTTTCCATTAGTACCAGTTACACCTATAACATTTAAGTGTCTATCTGGATAGTTGTAAAATTTAGCACAAAAAACTGCCATGAATTTTAAAATATCCACAGCGACAACTTGTGTTATGGAACAATCTTTCTGTTTTTCAGCCGTAACAATTACAATCGCGCCATTATTTATAGCTTCATGAATATATTTACTACCACTTGTTTTATGTCCAGGTAAAGCAAAAAAAGCAAAACCAGATTCGACTTTTCTTGAGTCGTAAGAAACACCCAAAACATCAATATCATCTTCACCAACAACAATCATATCAAAAGCTGGCAAAAGCTCTTTTAAATTCATTTCTTCTATCCCAATAAATATTTAGCTTTCTTATTGCTCTTGATTATAGTATTTTTTATGGTATTTGTGCATGCTTTCGCAGTGACAGTATTATTTGAGTTTGATCTAGTTTAGTATCTTACCTGCGTTACCTTAAAGAGCAGTTTATGAGCAATAAACATTTAGTATTTCAAAAGGGGTCTGTCTAAAAACCCTAATGCCTATAATTACTCTGATTTTTTTGACAATGCAAGGCAAAAAACACAGGGTTTATCGTGCCATAAACACAAGTTTTTTAACTCAGCAGTGTAGAAAAAGGCATAGTAAGGATATGCGTTAAGGTTTTTAGAGAGGGTCCATTCAGTGTCTGAAGCAAAATTCATTTATGTCTTTCTTGTCTTTTCATTTTGCTAGTTTGCTAATTTGTTTAAATGTTTGTTGCGATTGCTCTAGTAACGTAGATAAAATTCTAAACTAGACCAATCCAGCATAGTCCCTAAGCCATTAAGCAACCGCTCATACGCCCCGCTTAAAAAAGGGTTACCATGAAAAAGTTATATTAAAAGCCACAGAAAGTAAAAGAATTAAAGGTGTGCATTTTTTTATATTTTATTTTTACCAATATCATCTTTAGGTATTTCCAAATATTGAGCAATAGACTGCGCAATAGAAGAAAAAACAGGCGATGCCACAGAAGAACCATAATAGCTTTGTCCTTTAGGTTCGTCAATTATCACAAGCACAACAAATTCAGGGTCCATGGCTGGCAACATTCCACAAAAAGAAGCTGTATACAACTTTTTAGAATAAGTTTTAGTTAATGGATCTATCTTTTGAGAAGTACCAGTTTTACCACCCACAGTGTATCCACTAACTTTTGCACTTTTGCCTGTACCAAAATCAACCGAATTTTTTAATATTTTTTTCATCATATGGGCAGTTTCTTTAGAAACCACTCTTCTTATTCCCATAGTATGAAAATTTCCTTGAGTATTATTTTCATTATACTTACCTATTCTCTGAATTATATAAGGTTTTAAAAGTACGCCATCATTTGCAATAGTCGTAAAAGCATTTATCATCTGTAAAGCAGTTACTCCTATACCTTGACCAAAAGAAATCGTAGGAAGTGTTAAAGCGTTCCAATGTTTAACATCTAGCAAAAGACCTTTGGCTTCACCAGGCAAATCAATGCCTGTTAAAGAATAAAAACCAAACTTTCTTATATATTCGTAAAAATCGCTGCTCCCCAATTTCCTTGCAATTTTTATCATAGCAATATTAGAAGACATTTCCATTGCCCTGCTTAAAGACACTTTCCCCTCTATTTTATGGTCATCTCTTATAGTGTGGTCTGCTATTTTAAGTTTTCCATTTTCTAAATAAAAAGTATCTGAAAGTTTAATTTTATTTTCCTCTAAAGCTGACGCAACTGTAACTATCTTAAATGTAGAGCCTGGTTCGTATACATCACTAATTGCAGTGTTTCTTAAAACTTTTAAATCTTTAATTTTTTCTAAATAGTCAAAATCTGGTAAAGACACCATAGCTAAAATGCTACCTGTTTTCGGATTTTGTACAATGCATGTTGCCATTTTAGCTTGATATTTTTCAAAACTTTTTCTAAGTTCTTGTTCTGCTATATATTGTATATTTCTATCTATACTTAAAATCACGTTTTGGCCACAAATTTTTGATTGGTCAATAACTTTATTCTGTATTATATAACCTCTTCCATCTCTGTACGTACTTGCTATAACACTATTACCTAAAAGACAATTGTTACATGTTTTTTCTATTCCCCCTAATCCATTACCATCTTGGCCAGTTATACCTAAAATATTAGAAAGCATTTTACCTTCTGGATATTTTCTTACATATTTACTTTCAAAACCAACACCTCTCAACTTCATCATTTTTATATTATTAGCCACACTTGAATCCACTTCATAAGCAACAGGGACATAAGCTCTATTTCCAAAGTCGCTTAAGTTTTTCTCTTTAACTTGTATACCATTTTTTAATAAAACATCTTTTATATTAGAAAAATCTTCTATAATTTTAGGATCTAAAAAAACATTATACTTTTTTACGCTTGTAGCAAGTATATTGCCTTTTGTATCCAAAATATCGCCACGTTTTGGAACTTCTACAGTTTGAC
>JAITSL010000019.1 GCA_031287855.1 Candidatus Endomicrobiellum roisinitermitis | reverse complement strand
CATACCCTTTTATCTTTGGGCATCTCCGATAGCTAAACAACTGCTTTACCTTATCTTCTTTTAATTTCTCTACAAACTCTCTTAAATTTTCCCTCCCAGTATCATTTTGCCACTTCCTTCTCCAATCAAAAAACAATTCTTTTTTCTCTTTTTCCAATGACTTTTTTGATAGAACATATTAAGAAAAGAGGGAACATAAAGACATTTGTAGAGGCAGGAAAGATTAATGATGAGTCATTAAGTGGAAGTGACTATGAAAAGATAAGCAGTGTTACATTACTAGTTCATACGGGATATTTAACGATAAAGAAAGAGAAATTTATTGATGATGAGTGGATATATACAATAGACTTTCCAAACATGGAAATAAAGAGATTATTTTTAACAAGTTTGGTAGAAGGAAACACAGACACTGAGTCAGATAAAGTTAGCAATATAAAGAGCAATATACTAAAAGAGATGAGAAGCAAAGACAGTAAAGGGCTAGGCGAGACATTGAGAGAACTGTTTGCCCATATACCGTACGATTTGCACAGAGGTATGAAGCAGAAGGGGAAGTGCATACAGATAAAGGAAGGATAGATGTAGTGTTAAGGAAAGAAGAGAAAGTGATAGTAGTAGAGATTAAGTACGCAAAAGAAAAGGAGATAGAAATAAAGATAGAAGAAGCGATGAATCAAATAAAAGAGAGAAAATACTATGAGAAATACACAAACACAAAAGATAATGTTGCTTTACTAGGGATAGTGTTTGCTGATAACAAAAATAGTAAATGTAGGTTTGACGTCGTTTAAGCTCTTTGTGTTTTATTATTTTATTTTTTTTGTGATTGTTTTTTAGTGCTTTGTTAGGGCTTTCTGTTATAAATTTTTGTTGGTCTTTGTCAATAAAGTCCATTGTGTTTGTAAGATCTTGCAAAAAAAATATAAAAGTTATAGAATTGGTCCATGAAGTCGTATATTAAAAGGAGAAGTAATATGAAACAAGTTTCGTTTTTGGCAGCGCTGGTGTTTTTCCTGAGTTTTGGTTTGGTATCTTGTTCAGATAAGAAAGCAGAGCAAGCTCAAGAAGCATCTGAAGGAGCAGTTGGGGAATCAGTTGTTGAATTAGACACAAATACTTTTCAGTCTTCATCAGAAGCATCTGCTGAAACAGCTAATGCTCAAGATGCAGAGTAAATAAAGCTGTGTTTCAAAAGGGCCGCCTTTGTTTTTTAGCGGCTCTTTTTTTGTTTGACAATTTTTTATAGTTATTATAAAATCATGACTTAAGTTAATTATATAAAGAAGCCGTCCCGGCTCACCTTAACCAAGTAATGCTTAAAAAAGGGAAAAGGTTAAATAGTATTTCATTTGTTGCTTTACGGGGCGGATAATATTCTGCCTTGATTTTTTTTGTAAAAATTGTCTGTTAAATTATGGTTAAAAAAGACAAGAGGAGGAATCGTAGAAAACAAAAAATTTTATATAAACCAGTTTATTAAAGTGCCTGAGGTAAGACTTATTGATTCTGATGGAACTATGTTAGGAATAGTTAAAACAGTTGAGGCTTTGTCTAAAGCCCAAACTTTGGATTTAGATCTTGTTGAAATTTCCCCACAGGCAAATCCGCCTGTGTGTAAAATAATTAATTTTTCTAAGTTTAAGTATGAAATGGATAAAAAAGATAAAGAGGCAAAAAAGAGACAAAAAGTTTCCCAGTTAAAAGAAGTTAGAGTAAGGCCTCGCATTGGGGGGCACGACTTAGGAATAAAAATTAAACATGCTAGAAGCTTTATTGAAGATGGAAATAAAGTTCAAATTACAGTAATATTTTCTGGAAGAGAAATGCAGCATAGAGATTTAGGAGTTAAAGTTATGGACAAAGTTAAAGAGTCTTTGTCTGACATAACAGAAACAGAAGGCGGAACTTCTTCTATGGGAACAAGAATGTTTTTAACATTAGTTCCAAAGAAAAAAATAAAGTAAACTAAATATTATTTTAACGGTATAAAATGCTGTTGTAAACAATGGAGAAAGTAATGCCTAAAATGAAGACGCACAGTGGTGCAAAAAAACGTTTTAAAGTTACAGGAAAAGGAAAAGTAAAATATAAAAAGCCTGGGCAAAGGCATCTTTTAACAGGTGACTCTGGAAATCAGAATAGAAAGTCTAGAAAAGCTGTGATTGTAGCAGAATCAAATATGAAAGTTATAAAAAAAATTATGCCTTACAGTTTTTAGGTACTTGCTTCACACAATCTAAGGAGATTTTAAATGCGTACTAAAAGTGTTATATATACAAGACAAAAAAAGAAAAAAATGTTTAGGTTAGCAAAGGGTTCTTATGCTACAAAGAAAAATCGTTGGAGAATGGTTGTTCAACAAGTAGAAAGATCTCTTGCATATGCTTATGTGGGAAGAAAAGACAACAAAGCAAATTTTAGAACTCTTTGGATAGTTCGTTTAAATGCTGCAGTAAGGCAGGAAGGTATTTCTTATAACAGGTTTATATCAGGCCTAAAAAAGGCAAATGTTACCATAGACAGAAAAATGCTTGCAGAAATTGCAGTAAATGATAACTCTGCATTTAAACAATTAATAGAAATTGCAAAATCAGCATAAGAAAGGAATGAAATATTCTCCAGCAAAAACATTAGTATTGTTTTTTATTGGACTTATAGTAGCAGGTATGGTATTTTTGTCCTTGCCTGCTTCTTATAATTCTAAGGGTAACTATTCTTTTATAGTTATTTTATTTACTTCTGTTTCTGCTGTTTGTGTTACTGGTCTTTCAATTGTAAATATAGGAGACTATTATTCTAAATTCGGGCAGATAATTATTTTACTTTTGGTACAAATTAGCGGTATGGGATATATGTTTGTTTCTACAGCTTTAGCATTGCTTTTAGGCAAGATTGCTTTGAAAGATAGACGGATAATGCAAGATATGTTTGATGTTTCTTCTTTCAATGGTTTAAAAAAACTTTTATCAAAAGCTGTATTTTTTGTTTTAATAATAGAATTTGTAGGAGCTTTGTCTTTAACAATTGTTTTTTTAAAAGATTTTTCCTTTTTAAAATCAATATACTTAGGTATATTTTATTCAATAATGGCTTTTTGTAATGCAGGTTTTAGTGTTTTTAATGATAGCATGGTATCTTTTTCAGCAAACCCTATAGTGTTGTATATTGTTTCGTTTCTGATACTGCTTGGAGGACTGGGTTTTTTTGTAATAGTAGATATTTATGATTACTATAAAGAAAAAAGACTCCATTTGTCTATACATACAAAAGTTGTACTTTTTATGTCTTTAGGTATTACTGTTTTTGCTTTTTTTGTATTTTTATTTTCAAAGTCTGTGTCAGGACAGGGCATTTTTTATTTAATAAACAATTCTTTTTTTGAAGCGGTCAGTTCTAGAACTGCAGGTTTTTGCAGTGTGCCTATAAACTTGTTTAACGAGTTTACAGAATCTGTAATAATGTTTTTAATGTCTATAGGAGCAGCTCCTGGTAGTACTGCTGGTGGTGTAAAAATTACTACGCTTGCTCTTGTATTTATATTTATAAAGAGCGTTCTTGTTGGCCAAGATGATTATGTTTTGTTTCAAAGGCGTATACCTTTTGAATTAATAAAAAAAGCATTAGTAGTTTTTATTATATTTTTTGCATTAATAGTTTTGTTTTCTGCAATTGTTATTTTGCATGAAGATAGCTTAAGACCAATTGCTGTTGTTTTTGAGGTAGTTTCAGCGCTTGCTACTGTTGGTATGTCTTTGGGTATTACAGAGCAGTTGTCCTTAGCAAGTAAAATTTATATTATTATTGCAATGTTGGTAGGTAGAATAGGAATACTTACGTTACTTGTATTAATGTTAGATCCTGGTTATAAAAAGAAAAGTATAGAGTATCCTGAAGGAAGGATTTTAGTTGGCTAAAGAGGCTCCAATGAAAAATAAGCAGTTTGCAGTTATTGGACTTGGCACCTTTGGTTATAATGTCGCAGTGGAG
This sequence comes from Candidatus Endomicrobiellum roisinitermitis, assembly GCA_031287855.1. Taxonomy (GTDB): domain Bacteria; phylum Elusimicrobiota; class Endomicrobiia; order Endomicrobiales; family Endomicrobiaceae; genus Endomicrobiellum; species Endomicrobiellum roisinitermitis. Next base: position 7,068 of record JAITSL010000019.1, on the reverse strand, counting down.
TTTGCAAGTAAAGACATTCAAGTTTTAGCTATTGATATTAATACAGAAATAGTTGATAGAATAAGCGAATTTGTTACTCAAGCTTTAGTTGTAGATGCAACAGATGAAAAGGCTATGCTAGAAGCAGGTGTTGCAGATTGTGACACTGTTATAATATCTATAGGAGAAAGTATAGAAACAAGCATTTTGGCAACATTGATAGTTAAAGAGCTTGGCGTTAAGAATGTTATTGTTAAATCAGCAAGTAATTGGCATTCAAAAGTTGCTGCAAAGCTTGGGGCTAGCACAGTTGTTTATCCAGAACTTGAAATGTCAAAAAAACTTGTAGAAAATATAGTAACACCAAACATTTTAGAACAAATAAAACTTTCTAAAGATTATAATTTAGCTGAAATAGTGGCCCCAAAATCTGTCTGGGGCAAAACTATAAGAGATTCAAATATAAGAAATAGTTACGGTATAAATATTATTGCTATACGAAAGCGGATTCCGGTAATTAATGATGATGGACAAAGCGACATAAAAGAAGAAGTTAATATGGTGCCTGGTCCATATGATGAAATAAATCAAAACGACGTTTTGGTTGTTATTGGATCTGAAGAATCTTTAGCAAAAATAAGAAAGGATAATGAATGAGCAAAGAAAATTTAAAAACAAACGTTTCTTTAGAAGTGACATATATGGAGCTTGGCAAATTTTATTTTTTGAATAACAAATATGATGCGGCAATTTTAGAATTTAACAAGGTTTTAGAAATAAACCCTGCAAATGCAGAAGCTTATTATAATATAGGGCTTATTAAAGAAAGTTCAAATTTAATAGATGAAGCAAAAGAAATGTATTCGAAAGCTTTATCTATTAACTCTGAGTATAAGATAGTAAAAGAAAGACTCGATAAACTTATAGGAATAAAGTCTAATGAGTAAATTGTATAAGAATGGAGTTGCGTAACTAAACAATACTAGAACTATATATAATTTGGTAAGTGTTGTAGGATATGTTTTTGTCTAGACCAAAAACATTTAGCAAATTTTTAATTAGCAAGTGCAATAAAATAGTTGTTTTAAGAGCAACAGGAGTTTTTTTTAATATAACGATACCAAAAATATTATTTTAAAAAAAAGGATATATGGAGCAAACAAAAGGATTCGAAAAATGACGACATTAAAATTTACTGAACTACACTTGTCTACAGAGATAATTAAAGCTGTAGCAGACTTAGGATTTGAAGAAGCTACACCAATACAAAGTTTATCTATACCAAAACTTATGTCAGGGTTAGACATTATAGGGCAAGCTCAAACAGGGACAGGAAAAACTGCAGCTTTTGGTATACCTGTTTTGGAAAAAGTTGATCCTAAAAACAAAGGTGTGCAAACTATAATTTTGTGTCCTACAAGAGAACTTGCAATACAAGTTGCCCAAGAGTTAAAACTTTTTTCTAAATATAAAAAGGCCATTAATATAGTACCTGTTTATGGTGGGCAACCAATACAAAGGCAAATGTTAGCTCTTTCTAAAGGCGCACAAATTGTTATAGGTACGCCTGGCAGGCTTATAGACCATCTAGAACGCAAAACATTAAATTTACAGACTGTTTCTACTATAGTTTTAGACGAAGCTGACGAAATGCTTGATATGGGCTTTAGAGACGATATAGAACTAATATTAAAAGCTGTTCCACAGGAAAGGCAAACTGTTTTCTTTTCTGCAACAATGCCTAGAGAATTTTTGTTTCTTATAAAAAAATATCAAAAAAGTCCGGAAACAATAAAAGTTGTAAGCGAAAAATTAACAGTTCCTTTAATTGAGCAATACTATTTTGATTTAAGAGAACACCAGAAATTAGAAGCCCTTGCAAGATGTTTAGATATGTATGCGCCAAGGCTTTCTATTGTGTTTTGTAATACTAAAAAAAGAGTAGACGAGGTTACTTCTTCTCTACAAGCAAGAGGTTATGGGGCAGACGCTTTGCATGGAGACATGAACCAATCTCAAAGAGACAGGGCTATGACCAAGTTTAGAAGTGGATTTACTGAAGTGCTTGTAGCAACAGATGTAGCAGCAAGAGGTATAGATGTGGATGATATAGATATAGTGTTTAATTATGATGTTCCAAAAGACGATGAAGATTATGTGCACAGGATAGGTAGAACAGGCAGGGCTGGCAGAACAGGCAAAGCATATAGTTTTGTTTCTGGCAAAGATATCTATAAGTTAAGAGACATTCAAAAATATACAAAAGTGACAATTAAAAGAACTAAAGTACCTACTTTGTCAGACGTTGAAAATGTAAAAACGACAGTTATGCTTGATAAGGTAAGAGACTCTTTAAAAGAAAAAGATTTAGAAAAATATTCAAGACTTGTAGAATCTCTGATTTCTGACAATTTAACTTCTTTAGATGTTGCATCTGCCCTTTTAAAAATGTTGTTTGCAGCTCAAAAAAAAGAGCAGGAGCAAAAAGCAGACATTTTTGCAGATATAAAAGACAGATACTCTGATACTGGTGCTAGAGATAAAGGTATGGTTAGACTGTTTATCAATATTGGTAAGAAAGATAATGTAAGGGCTGGAGATTTTGTTGGAGCTATTGCTGGAGAAACAGGTATTAGTGGCAATATGGTCGGTAACATAAAAATTTTGGATGCTTTTTCTTTTGTTGAGGTGCCCGCAGAACATGCAGACAATGTAATAAACGCTTTGCATTCTAGCAATATAAATGGTAAAAGAGTATCTGTAGAATTAGCAAAAGGGTTAACTAGCACTTTTGCTAAAGAAAAACATTTTAATAATAAACGTTTTTCAAATGTAAGAGTTCCTATTTCAAGGAATAGGGGATAAGTGCCATGCCATTATTTGAATTTGTTTGCAATAGTTGTAAAGAATATTTTGAGGCGCTTGTTTTAAACGGTAATCAAGTTGAATGTCCAAAATGTAAAAGCGTTGACCTTGTAAAACAGTTTTCCATTTTTTCATCAAAATCTCAAAACAATAATTGTTCTAATAACGATTTTTGCCAGAACATGCAAAGTGATAAACATAAGTGTTGTAGTGGGTGTTCTTGCCGCTAGAGACAGAAGAATATACAATACTTAAATTTAATAAATTATATTTGCCAGCTAAAAGATAAGTTTTCTACATGTGAGAAATTTGAGTTTTTAATAAGTTTGATAAATGGTTACGTTAATAGTGGTGAGGTCTATAAATGAATAATAACATTGAAGAAATTGTTAAAGAAGCTATATTGCAGATAAAAGCAGCAGATTTAAAAACTGTTGAGAATATAAAAATTAAATATTTAGGTAAAAATGGAACTTTAACACAAATTTTAAAATCTCTATCTGATTCCCCTGAAAAAGACAGAAAAAATATAGGTTCCAAAGCAAACAGCGCCAAAAGTGTTATAGAAAATGAAATAGAGTCAAGAAAAGAGACATTAAGGAAAACGCTGTTAGAAGAAAAAATGCAAAAAGAAAAGCTTGACTATTCAAGTGATTTTTATTTTCCTTTTTCTAAAGGTAATTTTCATCCTATAATGCAGACAATACAAGACATTTGTTCTATTTTTAAGTCGCTTGGCTTTTATGTTGCTCAAGGGCATGAAATAGAGACGCAGTGGTATAATTTTGAAGCTTTAAATATTCCTAAGAATCATCCTGCAAGAGATGTTCAGGATACTTTTTATCTTGAAGGTACAGAAGAGCTCCTTAGAACACATACTTCTCCAGGCCAGATTCATGTTATGGAAAGTCAACAACCTCCAGTAAGAGTAATTGTCCCTGGGAGGGTTTATAGAAACGAAGCTTCAGATGCAACTCATTTTTCAACTTTTCATCAAATAGAAGGACTAGCCGTAGATGAGGATATAACTTTTGTTGACTTGAAAGCGGCCTTGTCAGATTTTATAGGTGAATTTTTTGGGTATGGCATAGATATACGTTTTAGACCATCACACTTTCAGTTTACAGAGCCGTCTGCAGAAGTGGACGTGCAATGTGTTTTTTGTAATGGGAAAGGGTGTAGAGTGTGTAAAAATTCAGGATGGATAGAGTTATTAGGCTGCGGAATGGTGCACCCAAATGTTTTAAAGGCTGTTAATTATGATAGTGAAAAGTACACAGGCTACGCTTTTGGGTTGGGTGTTGAAAGAATAACCATGTTTAAATACGGTATAGATGATATACGTTTGTTTTATGAAAATGATTTAAGATTCTTAAAACAGTTTTAAGGATCTTTTAAGCAACTTTTTATATAGGAGATAGAATATGCAAGATATTGTCAGTATTAAATCTCTAGTAGCTACATGGCGTAGTTTTTCACCAAATGAGAATAGCAAGTTTGTATTTATAGAAGGGAGATTCTACAGATTTTAGTAGGATGATGAGTAATTTGATAAACAATGGGGTAGACGCAGTAGAAGAAAAAGGAGAAAAAGGGATAGTAGAAGTGTCAGATGAAGTAAAAGGAGAAGAAGTAGAGGTAATAGTAAAGGATAATGGAGTTGGGATGCCTAAAGAAAAGGTAGAAAAGATAAACAGAGGAGAGGCAGTAGGGACGAGCAAGGAAATGGGGCATGGTGTAGATGGAGCAGATACTAAGGGTAGTAAAAGAGCTAAAAGGGCAGATGGAAGTAGAGAGTAAAGAAGGAGAAGGAACAGAGTTTAGGATAAGGTTTAAGAAAGTAGAGAATCCAAAATGGTTTGCAGACAAGATAGAGATAAAGAAAGGGAGCACAGTGGTAGTATTAGATGATGATAAAGTATCTCAAGAGGTATGGAAGGAAAAGTTTAATGGATATGAGAAAGAAATAGAAGTCAAACGTTTCACATATGTGATGGAAGCGATAAATTATTTAAATAAAATGGGAGATAAGGAAAAAGAGAAAGTATTATTGCTAACAGCATATAAGTTTAAAGGGCAAGATATAAATGGGATAGCAGTGATAGAAAAGACAAATATGTATGATAAACATATATTGGTAACAAGCCAATATATATCAGATATGAAAAACTTTAATGAAAAAGTAAGGACATTTAACAAAATGTATCTAAACGATATGGCGTTGTTAGTGGTGTAGATGAAGTTTAGTTGTATGAATTTGCAAACAACTAAACAAGCCATTTATCATAGAGTGTAACATCTCTGAGGGACTATAGCCTTGTGGTGCTCTTCCTATTTTGTTAAGTAAAGTATCTCTTATACCATCTAACATCCTTATTGCTATGAACCTGACTGCCCTGCAACTATTGCTATATATTCTCCGCTCAAATCAACTTTACTAATTCAGTATACCAAGAAGAGTAATAGTCAAAAGTAAAAGTAATTAAGATATAGGGATATCAAGGAAAGATAGTAGGATGGTAAGAAGCCGATAATTTAAAGATTTGTAAAAGCAAAGAAAGCACAGTGATATTTGTTGTAGATAAAAAACGGTATATATTGATTGAAATAGAATATATCGGTTTTTTGTTTGAAAAAAATATGTATAATTGATGTATAATTATAGAGGAAGAGAAAAGGAGAAAGAGAAAAAAGAGCAGAATAGTATAAGTATTATAAAGTAAGTATGGAAAAAGGGATCAAAGGAAGAAAGATAAAAGGAAGAGAAGGGATGAAAAAGTTACCGATAGGATTACAAACACTAGAAGATTTAAGAAGAAGGGATGGGATATACGTAGACAAGACAGAGCATATAGAGAAAATGGTAACAGAAGCGAGCAAATTTTACTTTTTATCGCGACCAAGGAGATTTGGAAAGTCATTGCTAATAAGTACATTAAAGGAGTTGTTTAAGGGAAATAAGGAGATATTTGAAGGGTTGTATATATGGGACAAATGGGATTGGACAAAGAAATATCCAGTGATACATTTAGACTTTACAGAGCTAGCTTATGACACACCTGGAAGGTTAAAAAACTCTTTATCTGATTTTATAACAAGAACTGCTATAGAATATTCTATTGAAGTTATATCTTCAGAAATAGAGTCTAGATTTGCAGAGCTAATAGAGAAGATGCATAAGAGTATAGTGGAGCAAGTAGTAATATTGATAGATGAGTATGATAAGCCACTGATAGACAGTTTAAACAAAGCAAAAGAAGTGCATCAAGAAATAAAAGAGACGCTACATAATTTTTATCAAGTAATAAAAGGCGGTGATGAACATATAAAGTTTATGTTTATGACAGGGGTATCAAGATTTTCAGGGTTATCAATATTTTCAGCATTGAATAATTTAAACGATATAACAATAAATAGTAAGTATGCAGGTATATGTGGATACACGCAGGAAGAGTTGGAAAGTAACTTTAAAGAGTACATAGGAAGTACAGCAGAAAGTATGTGAATAAGTAAAGAAGATTTGTTGAGAGAGATAAAGTACTGGTACAATGGATACTCATGGGATGGTAAGGAGAGGGTATACAATCCATTTTCAACATTATCGTTTTTTGATAATATGAAATTTAAAGGATATTGGTTTAGCACAGGGACACCAACGTTTTTGATAGAACAAATAAAAAAGAAAGACGATATAGAGATGTTTACAGAAAAACAAAGAGTTAGAGAAGAAGTACTGTCAGCATTTGCAGCTGAGGAAGTAGAGACAACAGCGTTATTATTTCAAACAGGATATTTGACAATAAAGGAAGAAGAAGAGACAAAGAGAGGGAGTGTATATACAATAGACTTTCCAAACTATGAAGTAAAGAATGCATTTGTGACAAGTTTGTTAAGAGTATATAGCAAGAAGTCGCACAAAGAATTTTTAGACTTAAACGATAATATATATGAAGCATTAAGTAGGAATAATAGTAATAACTTAGAAGAAGCATTAAGTAGTTTATATGCGAATATACCATATGATTTACATATAGGGCAAGAGAAGTATTATCATTCATTGTTTTTATTGACAATGGGACTAATAGGATATGAAGTAGAAGGAGAGGTGCACACAGATAAGGGAAGGGCAGATGTAGTGTTAAGGAAAGAAGAAAAAGTGATAGTAGTAGAGATAAAGTATGTAAAAGAAAAAGGTAGTAAGATAGGAAGTAAGGTAAAAGAAGC
>JAITSL010000016.1 GCA_031287855.1 Candidatus Endomicrobiellum roisinitermitis | reverse complement strand
TTCTTCTGAACTTTACAAACATATAAGATTGAAAAGATCGTTAAAAAGACCAAAAACCGGATATTTTTTTAGAGCAGAAAGTTTTTATAACGTTGCTACAAATATTGAAAGTTTAGATAAATTGCCTGGTGCGGGTGAGAAAATAATTAAGGCTTATGGCGGAAAGTCTTTGCATGAACAATCGCGTGGAGAATCGTTTTTTTTTAATCTTAAATATATTTTGCAAAAATGGATTTTACATTCTTGTTGAACCAGAATCTGGCCACTCTTTAGAAAGTCAGTTTGCATTTATTTCTAGACTTAATGAACTTGTTGACGAACAATCTCAGTTTATTATTGCTACTCATTCACCAATAATACTGTCTTACCCACATTCTACTATATATCAAATAACGGAAAGTGGTATGTACGAAGTTGAATATGAACAAACAAACGCTTTTAAATTTATGAAAATGTTTGCTGAAAATCATTCTAATTTTTTAAATGAATTACTAAAAGCAAAAGAGTAGGTTGATTATTAATATAACAGTTTTGGATGAACATCATGAAGTTATGCTGTTTTGAGAAGAAAATAAGAATAATTTGTCTGCAACATTGTTGCATGTGGATTTTCATTCAGACATGTGGTCGCCAGGTAACCCAATTGATTATCAATTTTCTAAGATGCCAGGTTTTTTAAAAATGTCAATCTACACTGAAAGTATTTATGATCTAGTTGAAAATGGTGTTTGCATTACTAGCTTTTTGTTACCGTCTGTTTTAAGGTATGGGTTTAATAATATTATATTTTTAAAACCAATTGGTAATGAAGAACAGATATCTGAACAACGTCAAATAGGCACAGTAAATGGAGAAGGGAAATTTATAAGAAATTCAAATAATAAAAATATTTTATTTTTACCAGATAAAAAATCGTTTAATTATACTGAAACAACATATTTAGAAAATGTAAATTGCGATGATTATGTATTAGATATTGATATGGACTTTTTTTCGTGTAATATGAACCTTTTGCCTTATAAAAGTATTTTTTATACATATCCAGATAAAGCTATGGAAGAAATCACAGAGTGGAATAAGTCTGCAAGCAAATACAAGATTAATTTAGGTTTGATAAAAACAAAGAACAATGGGAACTATGTTTCAGAATACCCAACTTTAAAACCCGTATACAACGATAACATAGAGTGGATTAAATATTCTGTAGAAAACTTTATTTATAGCTTAAAAAAGAAACCAAAATATATATCAATTTGCAGATCTGAAAAATCCGGATATACTCCCAAAAAATATGTTGATTTTTTAGAAAAATATTTAATTGATAAATTAAATGTATGGTGTGTTGGTAAACCTAAATATCCCGGTGATGTAGCATTAGAGGTATCTTCTTTTACTGTTTTCAAAGATAAAACTTTATACAACTATGCAACCGAAATAAGTGTTGATCTTGACGGTATTGGAAAAGAAATTTTTTATTCAATAGATGGTAAAAAAACTCAATCGAAATTGCTGAAATAATATCGAAAAAATATAATTGTGATTTTGAAAAAGTGTATGAAGATCTGCAAGATTTCGTTATAAAATCAAGAAAAATGTTTATTTTAAAGTAGGTGGAATTTTAAATGTATCCTTTTGAATATCTTACACAAAAAAATATAATTGAAAGCTGCACGGTAGAAATTACCGATCAATGCGATTTTAAATGTTTACATTGCGATTATCCCAAAAAGCTAAATGGAAAGATCATATCATTGCCAAGCGCCAAAATAATTAGTAATCAATTAAGAAAAATGAATACTTTCCGAATTACAATTTCTGGTGGAGAGCCTTTTGAACATCCAGAAGCAATTGACATAATCAAATTATTTTATGAAAATTCTTTTTTAGTTGAAATAATTACCAACGGTTTCAAAGTTAATCAAGATCAATTGGAGGTGTTGCGTAATCTACCAAAACTTGAAGTTATTTTTAGTATATACGGAACATTATCAGTACATGAAAAAATTACTGGTATAAAGGGTAGCTTTGAAAAAATTATAAAAAATATTAGCTTTTTAAAAAATGGGAAATGTAAAGTAAAAACTCAAACGCCTGTATTTACTGAGAATTTTGATAATTTAGAAGAATTATCAAAATTGTCTGCTCAACTAGGAGTGGATATTAGCTATGACCCATATATATCGAAATACTTTAAAAAATGATAAAGTTGCTAAGCTTAGACTCAGTAACGAAGATTTAATAGTTTATTATAAAAAATTTACAAATAGATTCGAATTAGCAAACAAGGTACTAAATGATAAAGAAATTATAAAATTAGCTTCTACAGATTGTGGACTTGCCAGAAGTTCTGTTAATATCGATTCGTATGGCAATGTTTTTCCATGTGGTAATGTTAGGATCGCGGCGGGAAATATTTCAGAGACTGATTTATCGGAAATTTGGACAAATTCATCGTTATTTTCTGAATTCAGAAGTAGAATAAATTCTCCTAGAAAAAAATGTAGTAATTGCGATATGAGAACATTGTGTAATCAATAGAGTAAGCTTTGAAAATAGGTTTAATACGAACGTCTGAGCTGGCGTATGGACGCTGGAAACATCCATAGAAAAGGATTGACAGTCCCATTATGCCATTACCAGCTACTGTGTAATAGTGCTAGTGTCTTTAAATATTAGTTTCTTGTTTGCTGTTTTTAACATTTGTGGAGTTGGTGGGTCACTTTCTAAGTAAAAGTTTTCTTCAATTTTGTCTTTCAATGCATCTTTTGTATATACGCAACGAGGATTCCATAATAGCCAGTTTCCAACTTTGTTATCATAACAAGCCTGCATTTGAGCTCTTACTTCATTTTTACCGTATTTATATCCTAAGCTAAAATCTTGTAACCATGGACGAAGTTTTTCTTGTGGTATTCTTTTTAATGCTCCTTCGATAGAATAATAAACTACTTTGTACGGTTCTTTGTTTGGTTCTTCTATACCATAATTCCATTTTCCGTAATGAGAGGGGTACACCATAGGACTTACATAATCCACGCATTCTGTCATTTCAGTTATTTTCTGGCCTATGCCTAAATCGTCATCTGCTGTAGTGGTTAATCCAAAAACATCTATAGAAATTTTTGTTCCTTTAGATTTTAACTGACTGCTAGCTTCTTTTAAAAAGCCAACTAAAGCTTTTGAGGCTTGTGGCGGAGAATGTGGTTTGGAATATCTGCAATTTTTTGTGTTTCCATCAGATGGGAAACGTATGTAGTCAAATTGAATTTCATCAAATCCTATCTCAGCGGCTTTTTTAGCTATTTGCAAATTATATTGCCATGCTTCTTTATTATAAGGGTCAAGCCAGGCTACATTTCGTCTATCTGTCCAAATTGTTCCGTCTGGATTTTTAACTGCAAGTTCTGGTTTTTTTCTAGAAATTGCATTATCTCTAAAAACAACCATTCTTGCTATAGTGTAAATTCCTTTTTCTTTTAACTGCTTTATGTATTGTTCTATATCCGGTATAATTGGCTCATATAAATTGTATGAATTTACTATTTTTATTCCATCAATATAAACGCGCCCCTCATACTCTTTTACATCTATAACTGCTGCATTTAGCTCTGTATTGTCAAAAAGATCTGCTGCAGCTTCTCTATATTTTTTTGAGCCGCTTACCCACGCAGAAAGATGTATTCCTCTTATAAAATTGCCAAAAATTTGTTTGTTGTTAGTGATACTTGTTATAGTTGTTTTAGCTATTTGGTATGATAAAGTTTTTTCTTCTTGAGGGTTTTCTGAAACAACAGCTATATTGTTAGAGTTTGTTGGGTGACTAATACAACCTTGTAAAATAAAAAATAGTAATAGTACAAATTTAATATTTTGTTTTCGCATACCTTTAATTTTACTTGAAATTAATAATTTTTGTCAATTTAAATTTTGTGAAGTTGTAACATTAAATATTGTTCATGTATTGTTTGTTGCTTTTTTAAGTGCATGAGTTCTAACCTATATAATAATGCTATAATACTTAAATTATGAATAAAATTGTTTATAACCTGTTGCGAATGTTTTTAATATTTATATCTTTTTGTTGTACGTCTTTTTGTGATGATTGTAAGTATATAGTTTTTTTTGCAGATACTCCTGAGATTGCAGATCCTCTAATTAATAAAATAATTCTTTCAAACCGTTTTTGTATGACAGTACCAATTTCGGCCAAGGGAGAAATACCAGACAATTTACAAGAAGTTGTTGCTTCAGGAAAGATAGAAGTTTCTCTTTCTTTAAATCCAGAACCTATTCTTTCTGTTTTTGCAGAGCTTGCAAATATTTTAGATCACTCAAAGAGATTAAAGTCTAGTATGATGTTTGAAAAGTATATTTCAAGCAATTTTGTTGCTTTTGAGCAAAATATAAATAATAATTTTGGATTGTTTTTAAACTTTGCAGAGCTTTCTAATGATTTACTTTATTATTTTGCAAATTTAGGCTTTGTGTGGGTTAATGTAGATAATTTTAAAGAGAATATCTTTGGAGCATATAAAATAGACAATATTACAACATTTTCATTATATAAAGATTTTCCAACCAACCAAAAGAATGTAATGGGATGGCTTTCTGCTAAAAAAGATCAAAATATTATACCTGTTATTCTTACAAAAAAGCATTTGCAAAATTCAAAATTTATGGACTATTTAATTTATATTTTTGATAATAGTAAATACATAAAGCCTGCTGTTCCTACATACGTTTGTAAATTTTGCGAGATTTCAAAATTAGATAAACCTAAACTGTTTCAATATTTTCAAATAGACCCTAATCTAAAAGCGAAACTTCTTTCTGCTGTCAACCTGCTTAATGCTTATATTAATAATACGGGAGGTTTTATTGAAAATGCATATATTAATGCTCAAAACGAATTTGTTTATTTGCTTAGCTGTGATATTTTAAAAAATTATATTTACTCAAGTAGTAATGCAAGAAAATTTGATGCGGCATATAATAATATTTGCCGTCTTTTAGGAGCAACTGTTGACAATAGAAATGTTGACCAAAAAAATAAAGTTTCATTTAGTGGGCAGACCCAAGTAGAAGCAGTAGCAAATGGTGTTTTTATTAAAAATGAAGGACTACTAAAAAATATTAAAGTTTTATCTAGAAACGAAAATACTGAAATAAGTTTTATTTTTGAGTCTTTGACATGGGAAGAGATTTCTTTTTTGGATTTTTATATAGACTTGAACAATATTGAAGGTGCAGGGTCAAGTTCATTTATTGCTGGTGTTTCGGGTTTTTTTAGTAATAGTTCAGGGTGGGAGTATGCTTTAAGAATACATAAGGATAAAGCTGTTTTATATAAATATTCGCCAAGTGGAGCATCTGCAGTTATAAATTTAGATGTAAAGGATAATATGGTCTATATTCCTCATAAATATATAAGAGGAAATCCAGGTAATTGGGGATACCAAGCTATTGTTGTTGCAGAAAAAGAAAACAAAAAACATATTGTTGATTTTTTAAACCAGTCTAGGAGCTCTAAAGAAAGTATCATTTTTACAAATCCTTTTGAGGTTTCTATGGTGAGATAGGAATGTTAGCTTGAAAGTTGAGTTATTAAATTTTGTATATAACTGTTAAAATTTGTTTTATCTTCTTCTTTTAATGCAGTAGTTGGTGGTTGTTTCATTGTTAGAAAGTTGAAAAATTTACCATAGAGCTTTATTCTAAAATCAAGATGCGGCCCTGTTGCAAGTCCTGTCATGCCAACGTAACCGATAACTTGCCCTTGTTTTACTTTAGAACCTTTTTTTATTCCTTTAGCGTATTTTGATAGATGTCCATAATAACTTTCATATCCATTGTTGTGCTTTATGATTATCAAATTTCCAAAACCACCATTATATTGAGCTTTTAATACGGTACCATCACCAATAGAAGAAATGGGTGTTCCTTGTGGAGCAGCGTAGTCTATGCCTAAATGCGGTCTAGCATACTTTAGTATTGGGTGTATCCTGCTAGCTGAAAAGTATGAACTTATTCTCCTAAACTGTAAAGGGGCTTTTAAAAAAGTACGTTTCAAAGATTTTCCATATTGATCAAAGTATCCGTAATTACCTTCGCTTGTTTTGAAGTAAAAAGCATTATACGTTTTTGATGAGGTTTTATATTCTGCGGCAAGAATTTTTGAAGATAAGTTTTTGTTTTTCTTTTTTATATGCTCAACTTCATATATTATTTTGATATTGTCTCCTTGCTTTGTATCTGTAAGAAAGTCTACTTGCCAGGCAAAAATATCTGCAAAGTATAAAATTACATCTGCAGGTATATTTTTGTAAGTCATTGCAGCCCATAAAGAAGAGTCTATTGTTCCTTCATAGTTATATTTAGTTTTAGATACTTCTAGCTCTTTTTTTTGTGTTTGTATTTGTTTATCCGAAGATTGAATTATTGAATAGTAAAAAGGTCCTTGAGGGTAATAATAAAATTCTGTCCAGTCATCAGTGTTTTTATTGTAAAATATTTCGTAAAAATCGCCAGGTATACAAAGATTTATATTTGTTAATTTTTGCAATTCTTTAATTATCGTGTTAGAGCTTTCCGCTGAAAGTTTTGTTTTGTTTAATGTTAAGTGTAAAACTTCTCCTTTTTGTATTATTACCTTTTCAATTTCAATGTTTGATTCAAGTTTTTCTTCTGGTTTTTGCTTGTTTGATTGATTAAAAAAAAAATGTTTTTTATTATAAAACTAATAAAAAATAAAAATATTACACTAATTGTTATAATAAACACAGCTTTACTTGATATATTTTTCATAACAACGCTGATTCTACTAGATTTTTATCATTTTGACAATGTGAAAGTAATTTTTGTAGAATCAGATGTAAATTTTATTAGTGTTAGCTAAGCACATAAAACTATGTGTTTTTATCCAAAACTTGCAAGTAGAATTGTAATAGCAAGTATAAAAATAGAGTTAAAATTGATAGTAGATATTTTTTTAGTAATTAGTCTGGCTTTAATAGGATGGCTTGGCTGGCAAGCTGGGCTTGTGCGGGTATGTTTTGCGGTTCTTGCAGGTTTTTGCGCTATTTTAGCTGCTTCAAAATATCCTTATCAAAAACAATTTAACTTTTACTATGTTTTTGCAATTGTAGCGCTTTTTCTTGTTGTGATTGGAGGGATAGTTCTTAGGATAATTAAGTTTTTTTATCTTAATATTTTAGATAGGTTTGGAGGATTAATAGTAAGTGTATTGATTTGGCTTATAGTTTCAGTAAAGATTGTTATCCCAACTATGATTAGTGGAACTTATGGGTTAGAAGAACAAAAACATGTATTATACACATATATCTCAAATACAATTAAAGCTAAATTCCCTATATTTGAGGACTACGTGCCAGATTTTTTAGAGAAAAAATTTATTGAACATAAAGAATAATGTTAAAGGGAAGGAAATGGATACTATAAGAGTGAGATTTGCACCATCTCCAACAGGAGATCTGCATATTGGCGGTGTGCGTACAGCTTTATTTAATTACCTTTATAGTAAAAATAAAAATGGTAAATTTATTTTAAGAATAGAAGATACAGATGAGTTACGTTCTACAAAAGAGTCTGTTGAAGTTATTTTAAGTGCTATGAAATGGTTGAAATTAAGTTGGGATGAAGGGCCTGGTACTGAAATTGCAGAATATGCCCCATATTATCAGATGGAACGTAAAGAAAAACATATATACAAAAAGTACTTAGATGAACTTTTAAATAAAAATTTAGCGTACCCATGTTATTGTACTACTGAGGAAGTTGACGCTATGCGAAGGGAAGCTCAAAAGAATAAGCTTCCTCCAAAATATGATGGAAGATGTAGGCATTTAACTGTTGAACAAAGAAAACAAAAAGAAGTAGAAGGTAAAACTGCTGTTGTAAGATTTAAAATGCCTCAAGAGGGGAGTACTGTTTTAGATGATTTGATAAGAGGTAGGGTGGAATTTGATAACTCTTTGCTTGACGATTTTGTAATTATGAAAGCAAACGGAGTACCAACGTATAATTTTGCGTGCGTTGTTGACGACTATCTTATGAAAATGACTCACGTGTTAAGAGGTGACGATCACATTTCTAATACACCTAAACAGATACAAATATATACTGCATTAGGTTGGAATATGCCTCGTTTTGCTCATTTATCTATGATTTTAGGTCCAGATGGAGCAAGACTTTCTAAAAGGCATGGGCACACTTCTGTGCTAGAGTACAGAAAAGAAGGTTATTTGCAAGAAGCGTTAATAAATTACCTTGTACTTTTAGGTTGGTCCACACAAGACAGTCAGCAAATTTTTACAATAGAAGAACTTGTAGAAAAATTTTCTTTGGAAAGGTGTGGGGTAAGCCCATCTACTTTTGACAAAACAAAATTATTATGGCTTAATGGAGAAAAAATTCGCGCAAAAACTCCTCAAGAAGTGTACGATTTGTTTGTTGATTGGCTAAAATACACAAATAATGAAAGTTTAATATCAGGGTGGAACCAAGATTTATTAAAACGAGCTATAACTTTAGAGCACGATAAAGTAAGATTGTTAAAAGAAATCCCGTCTCTTGTAGATTTCTTTTTTGTAAAAGAAGTAGATTATAAAGAAGATGCTGTTATGAAAACGCTTCTTAGTGAAGAGTCTAAAGTTTTTGCGGAAATGGTTTTAGTTGAAAGTGCAAATAGACTTTTAGAAAAAGAAGATTTTTCTGCTAGTTCTCTAGAGCAGTATGCTAGAGATTTTGCAGAAGAGAAGAAAATAAGGGCAGGGCAAGTGTTTCACCCTTTAAGAGTTGCTATTTCTGGAAGAACTCAAGGCCCTAGTTTGTTTCATATGATGGAGCTTATGGGTAAAGATGAAGTGATCAGAAGAATTAATGTTGCAATAAATAAATTTTTTAGAAAATAGTATATTTGATTTAAGGAGCACAAAATGTTAGAACAAAGTAATCAGGAAGTAAATCCACACTTTTTTAATGTTATAACTATGTTTGCTTCTTCTGTGTGGTGCCAACTTGGCAAAATACATAACCCTGCAAATGGCAAAATTGAAAAAGATTTAAAGGGTGCTCAAATTACCATAGATATGTTGTTAATGTTACGCGATAAAACAAAAAACAATTTAACAAAAAAAGAAGAAGAAATGTTAACTTCTATGATTTCTAACCTTCAAATAAATTATGCAGATGAAATATCTAAAGTAAATTCAAAAGTGGGCGATGGCGTAAAAAACATTATAGAAAAGCCGAATTAAAAAATGGCTGTTCAATTATCTTTATGAGCTTATATGAAAAATAATTGCTAGTTATCTTGTATAACAGGGGTTGGTATGAAAATACTTGTTATTATTGGTGGTATTGCTAAAGCATCATTAAATAAGAAATTTTTTGAACTTATTAAACCTCTTGCTCCTAAAGATTTTGAATTTAATACATTTGACATTTCTCAGCTGCCATTTTTTTCTCAGGACTTAGAAAGTAGCGTGCCTCAAAGTGTTATATATTTTAAACAAAAAATAACTGATTGCGATGCTGTAATGTTTATAACACCGGAATACAATAGAACAATTCCAGGAGTTTTAAAAAATGCTATAGATTGGGGTTCTAGACCGATGTCTAAAAGCGTGTGGAAAGATAAACCTGCTTGCGTGTTTGGAGCAAGTTTAGGTTCTATAGGGACATTTGGCGCACAGATGCATCTAAAAGAAACTATTTCATTTTTGGAAATGCACGTAATGTACCGTCCAGAGGTTTGTTTTAGTTTTTTATCTTATATTGACAAAAATGGAGAATTATTAGATTTCTCAAAAAAGCTTTTGATAGAGTTCTTAAATAGTTTTAAAGATTGGGTTTTAAAAAATAAATAAGGGGTTCCCTAAACCTGACTTTTTCATGAGTGAAATCTTACTTTTTCTTTTTCTAAGGGACATGTTAAGGATTATGTTGATGCGTTTCTCAAGTTTATGTATGCCATTTGATAAGAGCTGTTAAATGGTAGCTGGTTGCTCAAGTGAGTATGTTCTTGCTTTTAATATGAAGAAAATTTGTAGTACTAAGCTTGTCAGATTCTAAGAAAAATGGTAATTTTATTCCTCAAAACTGGCCAAACCAGGTCTAGTTTAGAACCTTACTTACCTTAACTAAGATCAATCGCAACAAACATTTAAATAAGTTAGCAAACTAGCAAAATGATAAACAAGAAAGACATAAATGAATTTTGCTTCAAACACTGAATTGGGGCTGTCTAAAAAGCTTAGCACATATCAGCCCACTATAAAAAAGGCACTAGAAAAATAGAAGGAAGAAAAAGTAAAGCGAAGGGAAAAATTAAGCATATATAAAAGAAGATTGAGCATAAAAAGCTTTAGAGCGATTATTGATAATAATTAAAAGTTTACGCATAAGGGCAACAATGGCAATCATTTTGACTTTGCCGCTATTAAGAAGAAGATTATAGAAAGCCTTTAAAACAAGGTTATGTTTAATAGCAACAAGAGCGCACATAAACAGACAACGCTTAACAAGAGGTCTGCCATGGGAAGTAGGGCGGCGCTTAGAAAAAGAACCAGAGTCGTTGGCAAAAGAGGCAAGACCAGCTAAAGCAGCAATTTGCCTAGGATTAATAAGGCCAAGTTCAGGTAAGGAAGCTAATAAGGTCATAGTAGTCTTTTGGCCAATGGATTTAACACAAGAGATAGCTTTAGCTTTGAGTTTAAGTTGTTGATCATTGTCGATGCGTTGATTGGTTTGATGTTCAATAGAGAGTAATTATTTTTGTAAGGCTTTAATGATAGAATCTACAGAACGCTTAGCAGATTTATCAATGAAATGTTCTTTAGGATTATTTTCTTTTTGTAACATATCCTTAATATCTTTGTGGCGACTAATAAGTTCTTGAAGTTGATTGTTAGAAAGATGATGTAAGCGTAAAGATTCTTGCATTTTTTGGCCATGGATAGTAAGCATTTTAGCATCAATTTTGTCGGACTTGGTTTGGCCATAGCTTGAAATGAATAAACGAACTTTGCGACCTTGAGCTCTGTGTACATTAAATCCATTTAGAGATAAGTTTGTTGACAAGGAGGTTATCATAACCACCAGTTAAATCAACTAAACCCAAGGAATCGGCAGAAGGGATAATAGATTTAAGCAAAGAATTAATACCAAAAATGTCATTGGAAAAAGAGAAAGAAGAACTGTTTTTTGATAGGAAGACATCAAATTTAGTTTTAGAAACATCAATACCGATAAAATGAGCATATAGGGCAATAAACATAAAAGCCTCCTTTAAAAATGGTAATAAGCTTACAATTGTTGACAAGCGTCATAAGGAATTTATGAGCTTTAGCAACCCATCAAGCAATTACCTAGAGGCGTTGGAGATGTGATATGCACGGGCATTAAGCCCTATGTTTGATCAATCGTCCAAGGCCTTATACGCTTTATTATATTCTTTTTTTAAGGAACAACTATGGCTTTTTCTACACTGCTGCGTTAAAAAACTTGAGTCTATAACACTATAAACCCTGTGTTTTTTGCCTTGCATTGCCAAAAGATTTACAGTAATTATAGGCATTAGGGTTTTTAGAGAGACCTCTTTTGAAATATTAATGTTTATTACTCATAAGCCGCTCTTTAAGGTAATGCAGGTAAGATTCTAAACTAGATCAATATCGCTGCATAGATTCAATGTATACTACCTGACTTGACCGGTATTAAGAGAAAAGTGAGGGATTTACACATAAAAGTATAAGGTTGAGGGAACCCTAATGGTCAAGTCAGGGGAAAATATACGGAAGAACTACTCAACGCATCTAACTCTCATCTAAAAGATGTATTAATATTTGTTTTGACTCATTTAAGAACTGTTTATAGACTCTATAAATTTCTGTTTGTTCAAAAGATATTTCTGTTATATTTGAATCTTTTAATTTAAACTACTATATAATATCATTTTTTGAAGAGATAGCACTCTTTCTAACCTCTCCTATTGCTAAGCTTTTGTGTAATTTGATAAAATAAGAAAATGACAATTTCAAATTTAGAAGAGATTAAATGCCCTAAAGGGCATATTTTCCAAGCACAATTACTTTCAGCAATAAGTGTTTTTGATAACTATGAACTCAAAGAAGCTTTAATTGCTGGAGAAGTAAACCTTGTCACATGCCCTGAATGTGAGCAAATGTTTTATGCTGAATGTTTTATTCTTTATCACGACAGTCAAAATGAGCTTATATCTTTTGTATATCCTCTAAGTTTTCAAGATCAAGCAGCACAATGCATGGCTAAAATGAAAAAAGAATTTAAACTAGCTTTGGAAAATTTTAATGACAAAGATAAAATTACTTATGAACCAATATTATTGTTTGGTATAGAAGATTTAGTTTCGTTACTTAGAAGAGAGCAAGATATAGGAGATGAGGAAGCTGTTTTAACACATTTAGCTACTAATCTTAAGCTAAATATTGTAAAAATAGCTCCAAGTATTGCTAGAAAGTTAGCTATACCAAAACTTATGCCTTTTTATAAAAACAGTCAAGAGTTCAGTGAAAAATCTTTAATTTTAGGTTTAGAAGGGCTAATAAAACATAATCCAAATCTTGAACATTATGTTGATTTTTTTAAAAGAATATCAAAGCATAAAAACATGTTTACAGAAATAGCCAAGGTTATCAAGTAAACATGAGATTTTTTCCAGTTTTTCTTATTATTGCAATCTTTTTCGATTGTGCATTTGCTAGTTTAAAAATTACTGAAATTTCAGCAAAAGACAGCAAATTTAATATAACTTTAAACAATAGTATTCAAATTTTAAATATAGAGCTACAAGATAATGAGTTAAAATTTCCAATATACAAATCAAAAAACAAACAATACAAGCAGATTTTCGTATTAAAAAGAGATTTTAAAGCATATCTAAAAGATTCTTTACTAGAAAACAAAGTTTTTAACAATATTGGAAGTATATCCTCCTTTAACATCAACAAGTTATATAAACTAAAAAATAATACTACTGTTAGAGCTTTTGCTTCTGTAATTTTCGATAACGAAATTGAGGTAGAGTGTCGTATAATGCGAGGGAAAAGTGGCTTATGGATAGCTTGGCCCAGCACTAAAATTAATAATAAGTGGGTTAAAAATTTTAAATTTATAAATAAAAGTTTACAAAAAGAAGTTGAAACAGAACTTATTGCTGACTATACTAAAAACTATGAAAAATGATTCTTTAAAAAATTCTAAAATTAAATATATATTGAAAGTGTGCTTACCTATTCTTTTGGGAGTATTCTTTATTGTTTGGGCGTTAATTTTACCTGCTAATATCCTTTTAAATTTTCCTATAATAACACTACCAATAATAGCTTTATGTTATTTTTTTAAAAATAATTATGCTAGCACCCTAACTTGCTTAGCTGTGGTTGTAGCATTTATAGATACTATGCTCTTTGTTATTAACTCAGAGGAATCTCCCATTATTCATTTTCAATCTAGGCTAGTTGCTCTTGAATGTATAGCACTCATATTGTTATATGTAATTTTTGAAATGTATCAAAATAGGTATAAAAAAATTGAAAATAAGCTGCTAGCTGAAAACAATAATGTTTTACTTGATATAATGTTAAAAAAAACTGAAATTTTAAAAAACAATCTGGAAATAGAAAAATTGTCCAAAAGAATTGAAAATTTTGTTAATCTTGGTAATATTATACAATCTTTCCAGGTATTTTCTAATGAAAATGACCTATTTTTAAAGATTAAAGATACAGCTACTAATTTTATGGGTAAAGGAAGTTGGAAGCTACAAAAATACCAAGAAGATGATAGTTTTGCAAATTATATAATAAAGGAAAATACAGTTTTAATAGTAAATGATTTAGCTAAGGACAAGCGCTTTAATATAAAAAACAGTAAAAAAAAGTCTGTACTAGCTGTTAGGATAGAAGTTAATGGTATGTTTTGGGGAACTATAGAAGGATTTTCATATATAAACAATTTTTTTTATAATGAAGATGTAGAAAAGTTATCTCTATTTTCATTAAGCATAAACAAAATAATTGACAATTATTACTTATACGAAAAACTTAAAACTCTTGCTATTACTGATGACATTACAGGATGTTATAGATACGATTTTTTTAAAGAGCGACTTAACGAAGAACTAAACAGAGCAAAAATAGGCAAAGTACCTTTAACGCTTGGTATTTTAGATATAGATTTTTTTAAAAGTATTAATGACAGCTATGGACATATAGCAGCAGACTCAGTTTTACGACAACTTGTATCAATTTTACGTTTAATATTTAGAGAAACAGATATTATTGCTAGATATGGTGGTGATGAATTTTCCTTTATAATGATGCATACTAATGCTGATGACGCTTTGAAAATACTAGAAAAAGTACGGTTGTCTATAGAGAAAGCAAAATTTTACTTACCGTTAGAAAAATTTCACCCTGTTAGTATAAACATAACTGCAAGTTTTGGTTTTGTATCATTAACTAAACAAAACGTTAGGTTAAAGATTGAAGAGTTTATAGAAAGTTCTGATAAAGCTCTTTATAAAGCAAAAAAATTAGGAAGAAATAGAATTGAAAAATATAACGATTGATAAAAGAATACTAAAATTAATATATATACTTCTCATAGTAGTATGTTTGTATTTTGTAGTACCATCTTCTGGTGGTGCCATTATATGGATAAGCTTTATGGTTTTACTGGGCTTTTATTATTCATTATACTTTACAAGTTCTATTATTTTTTCTTCAATCCTTGCATGCTCTATCTTTATGTTTATTACAAGAAATTTTTCTTTCATGTCGTTTTTTATGTGCTTAATTTTTATTTCTTTGATACCATTTCCATATTATGTAAATATGAAATTAAAAAAATTAAAAACAAACTTAATCGCAAAAGGAAATGCATTAAAAAATCAATATGGAGAAGTGTTTATAGAATATCAACAATCTATAAAAACGAAAAAAGAATATGAAGAAGACATGCAAAGATTATCTAAATTATACGCTTTAGATGCTAAATTATCTACAATTACCTCAAAACAAGAATATGTAAATTTAATTTTAGACTTTTTTAGTCAAGCCTATGGGGTTTTTGGTGGAGCTATATTAGAAAAAGTTTCACCTGGATGGGAAAAATTATCTGCTTTTGGCATTTTACAAGGCAATGATTTAGCTTCTTTTATAGAATCCATTAAATTAACTAATAATGAAACTATCTGTTATGCTATAGATAACAAAGAATTTAATAAAGAGTACTTTAGCATTTTATATTTCCCGATGCTTATTGAAAGTAACGTATTAGGTTGTATGTTTATTGTTATAAAAAAAGATTTAGAGGCAAGATATATAAAAGATGGCTCTATTTTTGCTTCTCACTTTGCTTTAGGTTTAAAAAGAACAAATATTTTTAACGATATAAGACAAAAATCAAGAGTTGATTTTTTAACAGGTCTACTATTAAGATCGTACTTTCTAGAAAAATTAAAATCTGAAATTCAAAGAAATAAATACTATGAAGATAGTTTTTATATTTTGATGGTTGATTTAGACAACTTCAAAAATGTAAACGATAAATATGGTCATTTAATCGGTGATAAAGTTCTAATAGAAATTACTAAAGTTATTTTGTCTTGTCTAGGAGATGATAGTCTGGTTGGTAGATATGGAGGTGATGAGTTTATAATATTTGTCCCCAATTTAACTGAAAAGGAAATTTTACTTATGGCAAATAACATTAATAAATCTTTAAAAAATAATTTCTTTGAAGAAAATAATGAAAAATTTAACGTTACAGCAAGTATTGGGATAAGTTGCAATTCAAAAGATAACTTAGAAGTAAACGCAATAATTAGTACTGCTGACATTGCATTATATAAAGCAAAAAACAATGGAAGAGATAGTGCAGTATTTTACAAAGATTTATAAAAATATTGTAAAGCTTGATTAACAACATCTTTTTAAGTATAATTTATCGTCTAAAATAAATTTAAAAGGTTATTTATAGTTTATGTTAAAAACTAAGCTAGAAAACATAGTTTTATATGGTACTGCAGCGTTATATTTTTTTATAGCTATATCTTTTTACCTTGCTACTTATGACTCTGCACAAATAAAAATTACTATTTTCCACGTTGGGGGGCTTTTTATTATCATGTCTTGGATTCTTCTAAAATTAGAAGAAGGTAATTTGTTACTCTTAAAGAAAAATTTTATTTATATATTCCCGTTGATTTTATTTTTATGTTCTGGAATATTTTCGCTTGTGTGCTCACCATTTAAGCTTGCAAGTCTAAATGATTTTACTAAAAGGTTTATATACTCTGGCATTGTTTTTGTTTTAATAGACCAATTTAACGACGATAAAAAAATTTCAACATTAAAAAATTGGATTTTAGCAGCAACTATTATAGTGTGCTCTTATGGTATAGCTCAAATATTGGACTATTATGTTATACCAGGCTTTGACCCATTTACGTGGAAACGAGCTTTTGGCAATAGGATTATGTCTACTTTTGGGAACCCAAACTTTTTTGGTGATTTTTTAATTGTTATGAATCCTATAGTACTTGCGTTGTGTATGTATAAAAAAAATGTTTTTTTATTTTTTTTATGGCTAGCAATTGTGTTGTGTACTTATAATACAGGTTCTAAAGGTGCTTGGGTTGGTTTTGCGACAGGCCTTTGCGTATTTTCAGTGATATATATTCTTATATTTTTGCGTCATAAATTAAATAAAAAAACTATTATAATTAGTTCTATTTGTTTACTTATTGTCTTATCAATTGTTGGTTTTGGTACATATCGAAAAACTTTAGAAAGGACAGACAGTGCTTCTTTTAGAGTCTTTACTTGGCTTTCTACGTGGGAAATGATAAACACACATCCTTTTTTAGGTACTGGTATAGGCACTTTTTACTTAACTTACCCTTCTTGGAGAAGACCTCAAATATTTTTTATTGAAGATAAACACAATACAGAAAGTGACCACCCAGAAAATGAATATTTAGAAGTTTGGTATGAAGAGGGAATAGTAGGGATATCAATATTTTTAACCTTTATAATTTTAATTCTTGTTGTTGGTTATAAAAATATAGCATTTTTACGTTCAAATAAAAGTACTAAAGAGCTACCTATTTTATACCTTCAATTAGGTGTAACTTCTGCGTTTGCAGCGCAACTTGTACATGATAGTTTATGTGTATCTTTAAGATTTGTTTCTTCTGGAGTTATGCTATGGCTATTAATAGGGTTAACTTTGGTTATCGCTGTAAGAATTAAAACTTTAAATGAAAAAATCAATTTTGATAATGTAAATGTTCTAAAAAAACCAGTAAAAATTTTACTGCAAATAATTGTTGTAATTATGTTTTTGATAGCTATAGTCTTTACATTTAGATTTTTTATTGCAGATTATCTACACGTTAGAGCTATAGGTCTTTCAAAATCTTTAAACTTTGGCCAGGCTATAGCTACATTTGATAAAGTAAATAAGCACAACCCGTCATTTGCAATGTCTTTGTATTTTAAAGCAAGCGCTTATATTGAAAGATGGAAAGCAGGCGACCCATTAAAAGCAGAGCAAACTTTTAAAGATCTATGGACTATTGCTCCAAATTATGTGCAGTCAAAGTATATTGCAGGTGCAATGTATGAAAAGCAAATATCTTCGCATATGTATCTTATAAACGATTATATATCTAAGGGAAAATCCAAAAATATTATAGAATCTCAACAAAAGGAAGTTGTTAATGCTTTTTATAATGCTGTAAAATACTATAAACAATATATTGAAATAGATCCAATATACCCACTAACTTATTATGCTCTTGCTGGTCTATATGTAAAAACGGGCAACTTTGGTGAGGCTGAAAAAATTTTAAAAGCACATTTAGAATACCCACAAAACTTACAAAATCCTCCACACAATTTTTGGGTAGAAGATTGGTCTCAAAGACGTAAAGCAGAATACTCTCAAACATATATGCACCTTGGTAAATTATACACTTATATGGGTAAGCCTATAGATGCTAAAGAAGCTTATAAAAAAGCTTTAGACTTGAATTCTTCTAATTTAAATGCTAAACTTGCTTTAGATAAACTTGACAAACCAAATAACTAAAAGACAGTTGTAAGGGTATTTATAAAGATGCAAATTAGTCCTGATGTGCTATTTTCTATACTTAGCTTTCCTATAACAAACACAGTTATTGCTACTTTAATTACAGATATAGTCATCATTGCAATTGTTATATTAGCTACTAAAAAAATATCTTTAAAACCAAAAGGCGCTCAAAATGCTGTCGAAACTGTTATAGATTACTTTAAAGAAACAGCTGAAAGTGTTGCTGGCAGCAGAGCTTCTTTTATATATCCCTGGGTGGTATCATTTTTTTTGTTTATAGTAATTTCAAATTTACTGGCACAAATTCCAGGTTTTGAATCCATAAGATTTCACACACTGTCTTCTGGAGAGCACGGAGTACCTCTTTTAAGAGCTGCAACAAGTGATTTAAATTTGACTTTAGCACTTGCAGTTGCTTCTGTTGTAACAGTTCATTTCTTAAGCATTAAACATACTGGTATAAAAGGTTATTTAGCAAAATTTCTTAGTTTGAAAATGTTCCCTATATTTTTGTTTGTAGGTATACTAGAATTTGCAAACGAGCTTGCAAAGTTTATATCTTTTTCTTTCCGTCTATTTGGAAATATCTTTGCAGGGGAAAAAGTTATGGCAACAATGTACAGAATGTGTCCATTTGGATTACCTCTTCCTTTTATAGCCTTAGAACTTATGGTAGCACTTATACAAGCAATAGTATTTGCAATGCTAACTATGACATTTATGCATATAATGACAGATAAGTCTCACTAAAATTTTTAATGTAGAAAAGGAGAAAAAAATGACAGTCACAGGTGGAATTATTATTGCAATTGGCGGTCTTGCACCGGCTTTGAGTATAGGTTTTATAGGAGCAAAAGCTGTTGAATCAATAGGTCGCAATCCAGAAGCTGCAGGTAAAATAATGGTTAATATGCTTATTGCTATGGCTTTTGCTGAGTCTATAGCAATTTATTCTCTTATTTTAGCATTCTAATTATAATAAGAGATAAAAATGGAAATAATACAAAAGTTTGGACTTGAAACAAAATTATTTTTATTTCAACTTGTTAATTTCTTAATCATTGTATTTATTCTTAAAAAGTTTTTATTTGCTCCTTTAAGAAAAATGCTTGACCAGAGAAAACGTAAAATAGAACAATCTTTACTAGATGCAGAAAATGCTAAAACAGCTTTAGATAATGCTAGTCAAGAAAAAAGAAAAATATTATCTGAAGCTAAACTGAATGCGGAAAAATTAGCTTCTTCTGTCAAAATTACTATTGAAGAAGAAAAACAAAAAGCTACTTTAGAAGCAAAACAACAATCCCAGACAATTCTAGATGAGGCAAAACGTCAAGCTAGTTTAGAATTTGACAATATTTCTAAGCAACTTGGGAAAATGTCCATAAGTTTATCAGAAAAAGTGTTGGCAAAAGTTTTGTCTGGCTTATTTAATGAAGAAGAAAAACAAAAGCTTATGTTACGCGCTTTGGAAAAAATAGATGAAAAGATCACAAATTAGAGAACTTGCAAAATCGATTATAAAATATGATGAATTACCTGAGAAAGACTTGGAATGGATTACTTCAAATTTTTCTAGAAAAGAACTTAAATTGTTTATGATGCTGTTGTATAAAGAAATTAAAGACAATAATGTTTTGGTAAGTTTTGCTGGGAATTTAAGCGATATAAATAAAAACAAGTTTTTAGAAATGTTTCCAAACAAAAAGGTCACTTTTAATAGAGATGATGAGTCTTTGATAGGGGGTGTTTGTTTGGTATATGGAGATTTTGTTTTGGATTGTAGTGTAAAGGCAACAGTAAAAAGAATTCTAGATCTAATAAAAGAGAGACTGTAATGAAACCAGAAGAAATTATACACAAAATAGAAAAAGAGTTGTATTTTACTCAAACTAATCCTGAGCTTGTAAATTTTGGAATAGTTGAATCTGTAGGCGACGAGATCGTTAAAGCTTCCGGTCTTTCTAATGTTGGCTATTACGAAGAAGTAGAATTTGAGGAAGGCTCAATAGGTTTTGTTTTAAATATTGATGAAGATTTTGTCTCTATAGTTTTACTTAAAAATTCTGGACATGTTGTACGTGCAATGAAAGTTAAAGCTACAGGGAAAGTTTTAAATGTCGCTGTTTCAGAAAAACTTATGGGACGCGTTGTAAACACGTTAGGTGAGCCGCTAGATGGAACAGAATTAAAGCATGAAAAGCCTGTATTTTACTCTATAGAAAAAATAGCTCCTGGTATTATAGATAGAAGTCCAGTTGACACACCTTTAAAAACAGGTATTAAAGCTATTGACGCTATGACGCCAATAGGCAGAGGACAAAGAGAACTCATAATAGGCGATAGAGGTACAGGAAAAACAGCTATAGCTATCGACACTATAATAAACCAAAAAAAATGCGACATGAGTCTAAAAAGAGTAATTTGTATATATTGCTCTATAGGACAAAAACAGTCTAATTTAGCTTCTATTGTTGCAAAATTAAAAGACGAAGGTGCATTAGATTATACAATTGTTGTTACAGCAACAGCTTCTGAACCTGCTTCTATGCAATATATAGCTCCGCTTGCTGCATGTGCAATAGGTGAATATTTTATGGACAAAGGTGAGGATGTTTTAGTAATTTATGATGATTTAACTAAACATGCTTGGTCTTATAGACAACTTTCACTTTTAATTAAAAGACCTGCTGGTCGTGAAGCATACCCAGGTGATATATTCTATTTACATTCAAGGCTTTTAGAAAGAGCTTCTAGAATGTCAGACAAAAATGGTGGTGGATCTCTTACAGCTCTTCCAATCATTGAAACGCAAGGCAATGATTTGTCAGCATATATACCAACTAACGTGGTTTCCATTACAGATGGGCAAATATATTTAGAAGCAGATTTGTTTAATGCAGGTATCCGCCCAGCTATAAACGTAGGCCTTTCTGTTTCCCGTGTAGGGGGAGCTGCTCAAACTAAATCTATGAAACAACTTGCAGGCCCTGTAAGACTTGAGCTTTCTCAATTTAGGGAGCTACAAGCCTTTACACAATTTGGAAGCGATTTAGATGAAGACACACTAAAAAGGCTTGAAAGAGGTAAAAGAACAACTGAAATTTTAAAACAACCTCAATATAGACCTTATGATGAAATTTCAGAAATTTTATCTTTGTTTGCTGTAACTTCAGGGTTATTTGATGATATATCTATAAACGATATAATAGACGTAGAGCACAAAATGACAGATTATATAAAGCAAACTTATCCTATAACAATTAAAAAACTTTCATCGGGTTCAAAAATTGACGATGTATTAAAAGTAGAACTTGAAAAAGAAATTAAAGACTTTAAGAGTATAAACAGTTATGGCACAGAATCTGCAACAGCTTAAAAAAAGAATAAAAACATCTGATAGTATTGCGCAAATAGCAAAAGCTATGGAGATGATATCTGCATCTAAAATACGTAAAGCTCAAGATTCTGTTGAAAAGCATAATCCATACGCTAAAAAGATTAAAGACATAGTTCAGCACGTCCTTACAGATAAAGGTTTGCAAGATAACATAGAAAAATTCTCAACAGAAAAAGAAGGTAAAAGATTAATATACCTAATTTCACCAGATAAAGGGCTTGCTGGGGGACTTATTGTCAATCTTTTTAAAAAAGTAAATTCATATTTAAAGAAAGATGACTATGTTATAGTTGTTGGTAAAAAAGCAGCTGGTGAAGCTACTAGGTATGGATATAATGTTTTAGCTTCCTTTAATATGGGAACAAAATTTCCTCGATATGATGATTTATATCCTATGATAGATATTGCTAAAAAGTTTTATCTTTCTGGCGAAGCTGCAAAGGTAAGCATAATATATACAGAATTTAAAAATATGCTTGTTCAAGAGCCTATAGTAGAAGAAGTTTTTCCTGTAAAACAAGACAAAAACTTTAAAACAACTAGTATTGACTATATTTTTGAACCTAATGCCCAACAAGTGTTAAAAGATCTTCTTCCTTTCTATTTTGAAATAGAGTTTTATAGCGCGTTTATGAATGCTTACGCTTCAGAACAAGCTGCAAGGATGACCGCAATGAAAAATGCTAAGGATAATGCAAAAGATATTTCTGAATCTTTAACTAATATTTATAATAGATCTAGACAAGAAAAAATTACAAACGAAATTTTAGATCTTGCTAATGGACAACAGGGGATGTAAAATGGAAAATAAACAAACGAGCCAAACTCAAGGTACTGTTATAAGAGTTCAAGGAGCTGTTGTAGACTTTAGATTTGAGGGTACTGTGCCTGAAGTTTACGAAGCGTTAGTTATGAAAATGCCTGGCGGAACTAATTTAACACTTGAAACCATGTTTGAAATGGAAAACTCTGAGGTAAGAACAATTGCTATGGGACCTACTGACGGAATGAAAAGAGGAATGAAAGCAACAAGAACTTTTGCTCCTATAAAAGTACCTGTTGGAGAAAAAACTTTAGGTAGAATTTTTAATGTTTTAGGTGAACCTGTAGATTCTTTAGGTGAAATTGACAGTTCAGTTAGAAGAGATCCTATACACAAACCTGCTCCTGCTTTTGTAGATCAAAAAACAACACCAGAAATGCTTGAAACAGGCATTAAAGTTATAGATTTAGTTTCTCCTTTTACTAAAGGTGGGAAAATTGGAATTTTCGGCGGTGCAGGAGTAGGAAAAACTGTTATAGTAAAAGAGCTTATAAGAAATATAGCAGCAGTCCATAACGGGCATTCTGTTTTTGCAGGTGTGGGCGAAAGAACTAGAGAAGGTACAGATCTGTGGATGGAAATGGAAGAATCTAAAGTTATGGACAAAACTGTTTTAGTCTTTGGCCAAATGAACGAACCTCCAGGAAACAGAATGAGAGTAGCACTAACAGCTCTTACGATGTCTGAATACTTTCGTGACGATAAAGGTGAAGATGTGTTGTTGTTTATTGACAACATCTTTAGGTTTGCCCAAGCAGGAAGCGAAGTTTCTGCCCTTCTTGGGAGAATGCCTTCAGCTGTTGGATATCAGCCAAACCTTGCAAAAGATATGGGAGATTTGCAGGAAAGGATTACATCAACAAAGAAAGGTTCTGTAACTTCTGTACAAGCAGTATACGTGCCTGCTGACGATTATACAGACCCTGCTCCTGTAGCAATTTTCTCACACTTAGATGCCACATTAACACTTGACAGGTCTATTATGGAACAAGGCTTATATCCTGCTGTAAACCCTTTAACTTCATCTTCAAGACTATTAGATCCTAATACCGTTGGTAAGGATCATTATGAAGTTGCAATGTCTGTAAAGAAAATTTTACAAAAGTATAAAGACTTACAAGACATTATTGCAATTTTAGGTATGGACGAACTCTCTGATGAAGATAAAATTACGGTTTCAAGAGCTAGAAAAGTACAAAGATTTTTGACTCAACCCATGTTTGTTGCTGAAACTTTTACTGGCCTTGAAGGCAGATATGTTAAAAGTGAAGATACTATAAAAGGTTTTAAAGAAATTATAGAAGGTAAACATGACTCTATACCAGAACAAGCTTTTTATATGGTAGGTTCTATAGAAGAGGCAATAGCTAAAGCAAAAAAGTCAGGGAAATAAACTAATTTATGAATAAATTTGAAATAGAAATTTTATCACCTCAAGGTGTTTTATTTAAAGGCAATCTGCTTGCTGCAACGTTTCCTACAGCTAGCGGAATTATAACTGTTTTGCCAGGCCATGCAAGTCTTGTTACTAAACTTATTAACGGTGAAATAGTTGTTAGCACTAGTGAGGAAGGTTTAAAAAAGTTTTCAGTGACCAACGGTTTTATAGAAATAGAAAATAATCATGTAAACGTCATTTCTGAATTTGCTACACAGTCAGACAAGACTAATAAAGAAAAAGTAGAAAATGCTATAAAACTTGCTAAAGCAATGAAAGAAAAAAGAAAAGAATTTGTTGACATGTCTGCTATAGAATCTGAGCTTAAAAGATCTGTAGTAGAACTAAAATCTGGGCTTGGTCTAAGACGTAAAAAAGTGTAGTAAAAGTTTAATAGGGAGATATTATGTCAGGTCATAATAAATGGGCTAGTATTAAACATAAAAAAGCAGCAACAGACGCAAAAAAAGGTAAAGTTTTCACAAAAATTATTAGAGAGATTGTTGTTTCTATTAAAGAAGGTGGTCCTCAAATTGAAAATAATGCTCGTTTAAGAAAAGCTATAGAAGACGCTAAAGAGGCAAACATGCCTCAAGATAATATAAAGAAAGCTATCCAAAGAGGAAATGGTGAAATACCAGGTACTGTTTATGAAGAAATGATTTATGAAGGATATGGGCCTAATGGTGTAGCTTTAATTGTAGAAGTAACAACTGATAACAAAAATAGAACAGCTTCTGACATACGTAAAATGTTTTCAAGCCATAAAGGAAACCTTGGAGAGGCAGGTTGTGTAGGTTGGATGTTTGATAGAAAAGGTTATATAACTGTAAGCAAGTCAAAAGCAGATGAAGAGTCTTTAATGAATTTAGCATTAGAAGCAGGTGTACAAGACTTTAAAAGTGAAGAAGAAAGCGATGCATACGAAATTATTACTTCACCAGCAGATTTAGACTCTGTAAAAAATGTTTTAAAAAATAAAAATATAGAAATTTTGTCCAGTGAAGTTACAATGATACCACAAACCCAAATAGCTCTTAGCGGGGATGAGGCAAAATGTATGTTAAAACTTATGGACGCTTTAGAAGAGCACGATGATATTAAAAATGTCTATGCAAATTTTGATATTTCTAATGAAGAAATGGAAAAAATAGAAGTTTAATAAATACAATGATAATACTTGGGATAGATCCAGGACTGTCACTAACAGGATGGGGAATTATAGAAGCTGTATCTAGAGATAAAATGCACGCTTTAAAGTATGGCTACATAAAAACTTCTCCTCCAGCTACTCTTATAGAAAGACTTCAAGCTGTACATGATAACTTACAGGATATTATAGATACATATAAGCCTGAGGTAGTTGCTATAGAAGAAATATTTTTTCTAAAAGCGGCTAAAAGTGTTGCAGCTGTAGGGCAGTCTAGAGGTGCTATAGTGTTAACTGTTTCTATGAATAAAATTCCGTTATTTGAGTATAACCCTAGAAGTGTTAAAGTGGCTTTGACTGGTTACGGTTCTGCAGATAAATATCAAATACAACACATGGTAAAAACCTTTCTAAAGCTTAAAGAAATTCCAAAACCTGACGATACAGCTGACGCACTTGCAATGGCTATATGCCATATAAACACAATAAGATGGTAAAAATATGTTAGATTATTTATCAGGCACTTTAGAATCAAAAACAACTAATAGCATCACAATTGATGTCAATGGTATAGGCTATACTGTATGTGTACCTATTGACACTTTTTCTAAACTTCCAGGTTTAGGAGAACAAGTAAAAGTGTATATTGTAGAAGCTATGTCTGGCATGTATAGTGGAGTTATATACTTGTATGGCTTTTTATCTAAAGAAGATAGAAATATGTATATACTAATAAAAGAAGAAGTCCCAGGTACTGGAGCTAAAAAAGCTATGGAATATATGGACAAGATTTCTAAATCTGTCACAGATTTTAAAACTGCAGTGTTAAAGAGAAACAGTGTTATGTTGCAAAGCATATTTGGGTTTACTAAAAAAACTTCTGAAAAGCTTATTTCTGCTTTGAAAGATAATGTGCAAGATATATATGTTGCAGGAGAACAAAAATGGGCAAATTTGAACGCAATTGGAAATGCAGTTGTTTTAGAAGCTGTAGAAAGCCTTGTAGCATTGGGATACAAGGAAGCAGCTGCTCGCTCTGTAGTCAACAAGATATATGTGCCCACTGAAAATATCACAGTAGAAAATTTAATTAAAAAATCTTTGCAAAGTTTATAGTGTGGAGTAAAGCTCAATGAGTAATGCCATATTTATTGAATCCAACCCATGGACTATAAGTAGTTACTGAATACAGATTTTATACTGAATAATTCTTTTTTGTGGGTAATTTATCCGGCTAGTATAAGCCCTGAAGAATATATAAAAGATTATGATTGCTTTAAAGTTGTTACAAGCAATGAAAAATGAAAATTAATTATGGGAGTGGGGTAACTTGGTCAAGATAGATTTAGTTGATTATTGTAGAAGTGCTTATGAAAAAATGCCAAAATATATAAAAAGATCTTTTTTAATAATTTTTTTTTAGTTCATTAGTTGTTTTTTCATAAAGTTGTTGCATCTAATTTCCTCTCACATGTATGCTATAGTAGCTATAGCAGTTGGACTACTTTTGCATTTTGCTGTTATAAGCTGGTTGCGACAAAAGGGTATTCTGCTTAATGAAGAATACAATAGTTCTCTTATAGGCATATCTGAGTGGCCTGTAAGAATGTGGGTCGTTATTAAAGCTGCGTTCAGGTATCTTTATTGCTATAGAATTTCGTTTTTCCCAGACTTTTTCACTTGGACATGGACCTTTTTATTATGTTTTGCAGGTGGTTCATCTGTACTTGATTTCATACGAGAAAAATGTAAATACAATAAACGTGTTATCAATATTATTATTTTTGTATTAC
>JAITSL010000001.1 GCA_031287855.1 Candidatus Endomicrobiellum roisinitermitis | reverse complement strand
AGAAATAGAGATAGGAGGGAAAGTAGGAGGTTTGTATAAAGTAACAGAGAGATTGCAAGTATATGGACAAGTAGACATGAGTAAAGCAAGCAGATACAGAGGGATAAAATATTTGTTTTAAGTTATTACTTCAACGTAAAAACACCATCAAATTCATGAGAGTCAATTGATATACTATTTTTTTCTATATTTTTTGCTGTATTAAATAATATATTGCCACTACCTTTAATACTGTAATTATAAGATGTTGGAAGTTTGTCGATAGTTAAGATTATATTTGCTCTGGTGTTTTCTATATTTATAGACTTAAAAATTCCGTTTGCCTTTACAGGGGTATCAACACTGTCTATTTCAAGTTGCCCATTGAAATTAGTTATGCTTACATTCCCAGCGGTAGCATCTATGTCTAGGAGTCCAGAAAGTCCATTAATATTAATGTTTGCTACTGTAGAATTAATTTCTAAATTAGATGTTGTAGGTACAGTCATATTAATTATTGTTTTGTCTGTAATTTCGGAATCAATTAAATAAACATTTAACTCTCTATCTTTAACAGATATTTGTCTGTCTGTGCTTGGCGATTTGCTTGGCGTAATGTCTATTGCTATATCTTTAACATTTGCTGATTTTATGTTTATTGTCCCATTATTTATAACAATATCTATTTCTTTGATATCTTTTGCTGGGAATAAATATGATTCAGCAAACAAGTAAGAAGAGAAGATGAAAAAATGTATAATTATAAAAAATTTCTTCATAATGCCTCCAAATGTTAAATGTTAAGTATTAATTAAAATATTCTAGTATTTTTTGTATCTTCAGTAAAGTTAATTTTTTTGTGCTATTAATAGAACTACTCTAAAAATAGAGGGTTACTTATTTTTGTTGACACTTTTTAGTATCTTTTTATACAATACATAATAGTTTGAAAATATAAGAGGTTTTGATGATAATACTTACTGGCGGAGCAGGCTTTATAGGTAGTTGTTTTCTTTGGAAATTAAATCAAGAAGGAATAAAAGATGTTTTAGTTGTTGATCACCTTGATGATAGCGAAAAATGGAAAAATTTGTTAGGCAAAAGTTATTATGATTACATACAAAAAAATGATTTTTTTAATGCAGTTATAAATAGGCAAGTACCAAAACCTGAGGCTATTATTCATCTTGGCGCATGTAGTTCTACTACTTTGTCTGATGCAAGTTATTATATAAAAAACAATTACGAATATTCAAAAGTTCTTGCTTTGTGGGCTTTTGAGCTTGGAGTCCCTTTCATTTATGCTTCTTCTGCTGCGACATATGGAAATGGCGATAATGGTTATGATGATGATATATCAAAAATAAAAAGTTTGTCTCCTCTTAATATGTATGGTTTTTCAAAACATATGTTTGATTTATGGCTTTTAAATAATAATTATTTTAATAAAGCTACTGGCATTAAATTTTTTAATGTTTTTGGGCCAAATGAGTACCATAAAGGCGATATGCGTAGTGTGATGTGTAAAAACTATGATGTTGTTTTATATGATGGTCTAATAAAATTGTTTAAATCTTATAACCCTGAATATGAAGACGGTCACCAAAGAAGAGATTTTATATATATAAAAGATGTAGTAGAGATTATGTATTTTTTATTTAGAAATCCTTCAAAAACTGGAATATTTAATATTGGAACTGGTAAGTCAAGAACGTGGAACGATATAGCAAAATCTATGTTTTTGGCTGTAGGGGAAAAAGAAAATATTAAATACATAGATATGCCTGATAATTTAAAGTTAAAATATCAATATTTTACAGAAGCTAAAATGGATAATTTAAAAAATGCAGGATATACAAAACCTTTTATGAAATTAGAAGATTCTGTAAAAGATTATTGTTGTTATTTGGCAAATAAATCTTATCTATAATACTTATTTTTGAGGCGAAAAATGAATACTAAGCTTTTAGATCTAATAGACTCTTTTAAAAAACAGTCAGTTTTAGTTGTCGGTGACACAATGATTGACCAAATTGTGTGGGGTAAAGTTAAAAGAATTTCTCCTGAAGCTCCAGTTCCTGTAGTAGAAGTCATAAAAGAAACACAAGTTTTAGGTGGAGCGGCTAATGTTGCAAATAATATAACAGCTTTAGGCGCTAAAGCATATATGGTAAGTACTATCGGAGATGATTTAGGTGGAAAAACTGTAATAGAAATGTTTAAAGAAAAAGAAATTAATTCTGATTGTTTAGTATGTGATGAAAAAAGACCTACCATAGTAAAAACTAGAATTATCGCAGTAAGTCAACAACTTGTTAGGGTAGATAAAGAAGTTAAAGGACAATTTGAGAGTCGCATAGAAAATAAACTTATAAGTAATATAGAGTCACTTATTCCTAAGGTAGATGCTGTGATAATTTCGGACTATGGTAAAGGTGTTGTATGCCCAAAAGTTTTAAAAAAAACAATTGTACTAGCTAAAAAATATAAAATTCCTGTGACAGTTGATCCAAAAATAGAACATTTCAAGAAATATAGAAATATAACTACAATGACGCCAAATGAAAAAGAAGCAAGTGAAGGCATGAACGCTAAAAATATAGAAGCAGATTTTGATGTGGCCAATTTAGGAAAAAAGATTTTAAAAACTTTAAAATCTGATTCTGTGGTTATTACTCGTGGCGAAAAAGGGATGACTTTAATTGAACCAAACAATAAAGTTACAAATATTCCTACAAGAGCAAAAGAAGTTTATGATGTTACAGGTGCAGGAGATACAGTCATTTCTACTATGACATTAGCTCTTGCTGCTAAAGCCAAGCTATTGATTGCTGCAGAGCTTGCAAATTTTGCAGCAGGTATAGTTGTGGCAAAATTGGGTACTGCTACTGCAACTCCAGAAGAGCTTAAGAACGTTATTAAGGAATTTTATAAATGAGGGCAGCTGTTGTTATACCATCTAGGTATGGTTCTAGTCGTTTTCCTGGAAAACCTTTGGCATTGATTAACAATAAACCTCTTGTTTGGCATACTATTGAAAGAGTCAAAATGTGTAAAGAGGTTGACTTTATATCTGTAGCTACTGATGATAAACGTATCTTTAATTTTGTAAAAAAACTGGGGTTTAATGTTTTTATGAGCCCAAAAACTTGTAAAAGTGGAACAGATAGAATTGCTTTTTTAGCTAAAGATAGTTTGGGTAAGTATGATATATTTATAAATGTGCAAGGTGATGAACCTTTAATAGACCCTACCCTTATTGATGAACTTATAAAATCTTTTAAAGAGGACAAATCTTTAGAATATATTACAGCTGCTTTTAAAATAAAAGATGAAAAAAGTATAAACGATCCTAATATCGTAAAAGTTGTTTTTGATAAAAATGGATATGCACTATATTTTTCAAGAAGTCCTATACCATATAATAGAGACAATATAAAAACTAATTATTATAAACATGTAGGTATATATGGATATAAAAAGGAATTTTTGTTGAATTTTTCAAAAAATAAAAGGTCGCTATTAGAAAAAACTGAAAATTTAGAACAATTGAGAATTCTAGAAAATGGTCAAAAAGTAAAAGTTGTTATTGCAAAACATGATTCTATCGGTGTAGATACGCCAGGAGATATTTTAAAAATAAAGAAGTATTTAAGGATATAAAATGCAAAATCATTACGTTAAAATTGACAAAAATGTTGTTTTGTCAAATAACAAGCCATTAGTAATTATAGCAGGACCTTGTGTTATAGAAAGCCAGGATCACGCATTTAAGATGGCGACCAGTTTAAAAAAGATAACATCACAATTGAGAGTTCCTTTTATTTTTAAATCGTCTTATGATAAAGCAAACCGCTCTTCAGTACAATCTTATAGAGGGCCTGGTATTGATGAAGGATTAGAGATACTGGCAAAAATCAAAAAAGAATTAAAAGTTCCTATACTTACAGATGTCCATTCCCCAGAACAGGCTAAAAAAGCTGCAGAATTTGTAGATTTTTTACAAGTGCCTGCTTTTTTGTCGCGCCAGACAGACTTAATAAAAGCTTGTGCTGTTACCGGCAAACCTGTAAACGTGAAAAAGGGACAATTTTTAGCTCCAGAAGATATGATTAATGTTGTTAAAAAATTTGAAAAATTTGGGAATAAGCAAATTTCTTTAACAGAAAGAGGAGCATCTTTTGGCTATCATAACTTAGTTGTTGATTTTAGAGGTTTAGAAATTATGAAAGGAACAAGTTATCCTGTTATTTTTGATGCTACTCACAGTGTACAAGTTCCAGGTGGAGGTGGTACTTATACTGCTGGAAACAGAGAGTTTATAGTCCCTCTTTCTAAAGCTGCAGTGGCACTTGGTATTTCTGCACTTTTTATTGAAGTTCACGATAATCCTGATAAAGCTCTTTCTGATGGAGCAAACAGTTTAGATTTGAGAGATTTTAAACGAACTTTAAAAACAATTAAGGCAATAGACAAGGTGGCTAAATGTCAGAAAATTTAAAAAAAAATAAAGAAATGCAAATTTGGAAACCAACTTATTGTTGGTATGGTAAAGTTTTTGGAACAGTTTTTATCTTGCTAGGTATTTCGTTTTTTGTATTAAACATTATTTTAAAGCCTTATATGAGGAAAATTAATCCTGAACTAACTCCTTGGCTTAATAATGCGCAAAAAAGTGATGGCAAAAATGCGTAGTGTATTAGACAGAGCCAAAAACGTTAAACTCTTAGTTTGTGATATTGATGGAGTGTTAACTAAAGGTGAGATAATAGTTTTTAACAATGGTGAAGAAATAAAAATTTGGAACGTTAAAGATGGAATGGGATATACCCTTCTTTTTATGAGTGGGCTTAATATTAAAACAGCTTGGATAACAGGGAGGGGCTCGCTTCAGATTCAAAAAAGAGCAAAAAATATAAAAATAGATTATCTTGTGGAAAATTGTAGTGACAAACTGAAAGCTTTAAATAATATATTAGAAGCTACTGGTTTAAATTTAACAGAAGTTGCATATATTGGAGATGACATTATAGATTTACCTGTTTTAAAGTCTGTTGGATTTGCAGCATGCCCTAAGGATGCTACAGAAGATGTGAAAAATAATGCTTTATATATTTCGTCTTTTAATGGTGGAGAGGGTGTTGTTAGAGATATTATAGAGATAATTATGAAATCCCAAGGAGTTTGGAAAAAAGTTTTGGATAGATTTTCATGTTAAGCTTTACAAAAATTAGAAGAAAGTTTTACTATTATGGCGCTTTGATTTTCTCAAAAGTAGTATTATTTATTCCATACAAACTGTCAGTAGGTTATTTTAGTAAATTTTTTGGGATTTTAGCTTATTTTGTTGCTATTAGTGGCAAGGATATTGCAAAAAAAAATATAAAGCGTTGTTTCCCTCAAAAAACTAACAGCGAAGTTAGAAGAATGATTATAGAAATTTTTTCTAATGAAGCAAAGAATTTTTTTGAACTTGCTAATTTCCCAAGAATGGATTCTAAGTTTTTAAATAATATTTCTATTGTTGAAAATGTGGATATTATAAAAAGTAGCTTAGCTAAAAGAAATGGCATACTTTTTTTAAGTGCTCATACTGGCAATTGGGAGGTTGCTGCAGCTTCTCTAGCAGCGTTAGGAATATCTCTTAATGTTGTTGCAAAAAAGATTTATATAGACGAACTCAATGCTATGCTTATAAAGTATAGAACGATAAAAAATGTAAAAGTTATTTTGCGCGATCGTCCAAATACAGGCATAAAGCTTTTAAGAGCTTTAAAAAATGGTGGGAGTATTGCTTTGCTTATAGACCAAGATACAAATGTTCCCGGAGTGTTTGTTGATTTTTTTGGACAAAAGTCCTGGACCCCTTCTGGCCTTGCTGTTATGGCTGTGAAATCTAAAGCAGATGTTTTACTGGCGTTAGATCAGAGAGTAGATAAATATAGGCATAAAACTCTAATAAAAGGACCTATAACTATAGAATCTTCAGGTGATTTTGATACTGATGTTAAGAATTTTACGCAAAAAGCTTCCTTGATGTTAGAAGAACATATAAAACAATATCCTTCTCAATGGGTTTGGTTTCATGATAGATGGAAAACAAGGCCATAATGATAATTTTGTCTGTTTTTAATTCCCAACAAAGTCACCTAGTGTTTTAGTAATAGATATCTAATGAAACAACAATATCATATATATTTTTTACAAAATATTTGGAGAAAGTAGCTTTAAGGAGGAACTATGGCAGCAGAAAGGCTAGTAAAGTGGAGCAAAGAAGCAAAAGATTTTTTTGAGAAAGCAGAAGATAATAGCCTTGTTTTAGATTTAGTTATGTCTCATGCATGCGCAAGCCAAACAGGAGAAGGATTTGAGGAATTAGTAAATACCATTAATAGTGAAAGTATCAAGAGAAAAGTAAAGAAAGTTGTTATAACAGATACATCTTATCTTTATAGACATACAATCCCTGAATTTTCTATATATTCTGATCAAAATATTCCAACAATATGGTTTTTAAATAATAGAGCTTCTATTAAGAGATTAGGTGTCGAAGTTGAAATAAAGTCATGGGTACATGAAATTAATAAAGAAGAATATAAGGAATGGTATAAGCGAATTCTAACTGATTATATGAACAATAAAAATTGTGATAATATGCAAATAAATTTTAGGGATACTGTAAATTCCGAATCAGCTATTTCGCAAAGTAAAGGGTTCGGGTCATTTGAAGGTTGTAGAAACTATTTTTTAGAGGAAACAGCGCATGCGTGTGCTGTACTTAACAATAAAATTGTATTGTGTCCTATAAATTTGTCTGATTCTATAGTTTACGCGATGAAATCCTACGGAATAAATGTCACACATTTAAAATATAAACTTTCCTCTAGCATACAAAAAAATATAAGAAATCCATCTGAATATGATTATGCACAGATTGATCAAAAAGTATCTGCTTTTATGAGAAATGATATAAAAGGTGTTAATTTTTTTGTAGTAGACACAAAAGGGAATTATATTTATAGAAATAATGCATTTTCAAAACTCGTAGGTAATAGCAACAACATAAACATAGATCCCAAATCGTGGGAAGTGTCTAAAACAATTATGGAAAATGGAATGCAAAAAACAGTAGAAGAAGAGTTTCAAGGCACTACTTATTTATCAGTAAAAGCTCCGTTGGTGATTGATTATAAAATTGAAGGAGTAATAGGTCTTGCGGTGGATATAACCGACCGAAAGAAGGCAGAGGAACTGGGAAAGAAGTTAGCGATAGAGAAAGAGTTATATGAGGTAGAAAGAATGCTGGTAGATGATATCTGTTCACCAGGACTGTCATTATA
>JAITSL010000052.1 GCA_031287855.1 Candidatus Endomicrobiellum roisinitermitis | reverse complement strand
TATCCAAGATGAGCTGCCATTTGAGATACCTGAAGGCTGGGAGTGGTGCAGGTTGGGAAGTATTGTGCAAATAAACCCCTGCAATAAAGTAGATGACAACACAAACGCTTCATTTGTAGCAATGAAAGATATTGAAGGCGGTTATTTAAGCAAGTTTAATTATGAGATAAAAGAATGGAAAAAAATAAAAAGAGGTTTCACGCATTTTCAAAATGGAGATATTGCTTTTGCTAAAATTGCGGGATGTTTTCAAAACCGCAAATCTCTTATATTTAGCGGTTTGAAAAATAATATAGGTGCAGGAACCACAGAATTACATATTTTACGTTCATTTTCAGATTTAGAATTTATAAAACCCTCATATTTACTTGCATTTATTAAATCAGAGCATTTTATTCAATATGGAATGAGACATTTTACAGGAACAGCTCAACAGCGTTTTCAAGCTGATAAATTAAAAGAAACTCTAATCCCTTTACCGCCTTTGGCAGAGCAAATTAGAATTACAGAGAAAATTAATTTAATTTTTAAGGCACTTCAATTGGTTAAAGATTGATTCTATTTTTGCAACTATCCGTTTTTGTTCGGGGAGTGGAGGAAGAGGAATTAAAGTACTTGAAAATTTCAGTTTTGTTAATTGTGGTATGCTAGTACCTTCACCTTTTTTACTCAGTAGAAAAGCTAATGCATAAGACAAAAATTCAAGCAAAATATTTCTGTTTGGGATTGCTACTATTAAGCAGCCAATGGGACAAAATGCTTCATATCTGTTGCATACAAAACCAACCGTTCCTCTTGCAGAAACAGTAATGCTATTTTCTACAATCACAGGTTTATTAGTAAATCCACAAAGTCCATTATTTGTGATTCCGTTGGCGTATATCGGCGTATTATATGCTTCCGTTTTTTTTATAGAAAAATCTTCTGGCTTGCCACCTCCTAGTGCTAAAACATCCAAAAGAAACGGCACCCTGCACCACTCCCAGCCTTCAGGTATCTCAAATGGCAGCTCATCTTGGATATATTTTACCTTACCGTCTGCTAACTTCTCATAATATAAGATATATATTGATATTATTTCCCAGCCGTGTAAACTATAAAACTACTGGGGGTATCACAATGGAATTACAATTTGCAACTCATTTAAAAAAGTCAAACTTATCTGAAAATACTTTGACGTCGTATTTGTGGACAATTAATAATTACTTAAGCAAATATACAGACATATCAAAAGAAAATCTTTTAACTTATAAAGGTTATTTGTTAGAAAATTTTAAACCTAAAACAATAAATTTAAGAATTCAAGCGATAAATAAATATTTAGAATTTATGAAGAAAGGAAAATTGCAATTGAAGTTTGTTAAAGTTCAGCAGAAAAATTTTTTAGAAAACGTTATAAGTAATGCGGATTATTTATTTCTTAAAAACAAATTAAAAAAAGACAATAATATAGAGTGGTATTTTGTCGTATGGTATTTAGCGGCAACAGGAGCAAGAGTAAGCGAGCTTATACAAATAAAAATTGAGCATATACAAGCAGGTTATTTTGATTTATATACTAAAGGCGGGAAAGTCCGTCGTTTATATATTCCTAAAAAGCTAAAAAATGAAACTGAAAAATGGCTTATGGAAAAGAATATTACGTCAGGCTATCTTTTTTTAAACAGGTTTGGTCAACAAATTACAACAAGAGGAATTTCGCAGCAGTTAAAAAAGTATGCTAAAAAATACAGATTAAATACAAATGTTGTTTATCCTCATTCTTTCCGTCACAGATTTGCAAAAAATTTTCTTGAAAAATTTAACGACATCGCACTTTTAGCAGACCTAATGGGACATGAAAGCATAGAAACAACAAGAATTTATTTAAGACGAACAGCAAGCGAACAGCAAGCAATAGTAGATAAAATCATAACTTGGTAAAATTAATTTAATAAATCTATTTGCTTAAAAATCAATTCTATCTTTGAGGCTATTCGTTTTTGTTCGGAAAGTGGCGGGATTGGAAAGCAAACAGATTTTACGGTGTCAATTTGCAAGTTCTTAACTGTCGAACCGGTGGATAAAGAAGTAAACAATCTGTAAATTGTGTCTGAACTTAATGCATAATATAGAAAATCACAGTTAAAAACATGTTCAATATGGTCAATTATAATCCAACCATTGTGGACACAACCATCTATTTTCAATATGTAAGGATGTCCGAAACTCATGGAACATGTCAACAAAAAATCTCCACTTTTAACGTAACGAGAGTATTCCATCGCGGAAGGAATAATTTTTTCTTTAGCTGATGTAATATATTTGCTTCCTAGTTTTGCATCTCCAATTTTTATCCAATTGATACCGTCATTTGAAGTGGTTAAATATTTTTGTATAGGGCACGGAGAGCCACCACGTGAAATATCGCATACATTTCCTAGCTTTTCAATTTGCCAACCTTTCGGTATCTCAAATAAAAAATGCTTATTAATACTTTCATTGTTTTGATAATATAAGTTATCACTACTTTTATAAATATAAGAATCTTGTTTTTCTTTTCTGATTTTTCCCGCTTTTATTAGTTTTTCTTTCTCTTTTTTTATCTTTTCTAATAATACTGATGCGGGTTCGTCTTTGGGGTTTTGGGAGACTAATTTGCCGCGTATGGCTAAACCAAGCGTTTTTGCTTTGACTTTATCCGCAAGCTCTTCTAATTCTTTTTTATTTGTTTCTATTTCTGTTATTTTTTCAAAGGCTTGCTCTATTGCTTTTACTATCCGCTTTTGTTCGGGTAGTGG
>JAITSL010000025.1 GCA_031287855.1 Candidatus Endomicrobiellum roisinitermitis | reverse complement strand
AGAAGTCTTTAATGGACTTTATTAATTCTACAGCTATTAATTACAATGTTTCATTAACAAACAGTACGCTAGGCAGTAAGTTTGGACAGCTAATAGAGCAACTACACAAAGCTAGCGATAAGAGAGTAGTAATATTGATAGATGAATATGATAAGCCACTGATAGACAGTTTAAACAAAGCAAAAGAAGTGCATCAAGGAATAAAAGAAACACTGCATAATTTTTATCAAGTGATAAAAGGTAGTGATGAACATATAAAGTTTATGTTTATGACAGGGGTATCAAGATT
Organism: Candidatus Endomicrobiellum roisinitermitis; assembly: GCA_031287855.1. Classification (GTDB taxonomy): domain Bacteria; phylum Elusimicrobiota; class Endomicrobiia; order Endomicrobiales; family Endomicrobiaceae; genus Endomicrobiellum; species Endomicrobiellum roisinitermitis. The sequence continues at coordinate 2,406 of JAITSL010000025.1, read as the reverse complement.
TGCAGGATTATCAGTATTTTCAGCATTGAACAATTTATACGATATAACAATGGACGGTGAGTTTTCTTGCATATGTGGGTACACACAAGAAGAGCTAGAAGATGGCTTTAAAGAATATATAGGAAGTACAGCAGAATATATGGGAATAAGTAAAGAAGAGTTATTGTCGAAAATAAAGTATTGGTACAATGGATATTCATGGGATGGTAGAGCATGTGTATATAACCCGTTTTCAACATTGGCATTCTTTAAAAGTAAAGAGTTTAAAGGATATTGGTTTGAAACAGGAACGCCAACATTTTTGATAGAACAGATAAGGAAGAGAGATGATATAGAGACATTTACGGGAAGAAGGGTAGTGGGAATAAGGTCATTGAATGGAGAAGGTAATGATAATATAGATACAGAGGGATTACTATTTCAAACGGGATATTTGACGATAAAAGAAAAGAAGATAATAGAAGATGAGCCAGAATACAGGATAGATTTTCCAAATAATGAAGTAAAGAGAGCATTTATAAGTAGTTTAATTAAAGAATATACGTTAAAGAAGGAAGAAGAAGTAAATGGAATAAGTAGAGAAATAGGCAAGGGGTTGAAGGAAAAAGATGAGGAAAGGTTGGAAAGAAGTCTAAAGGAGTTGTATGCAAACATCCCATATGATTTACATATAGGGCAAGAGAAATATTATCATTCATTGTTTTTATTGACAATGAAGTTTGTAGGATATGAAGCAGAAGGGGAAGTGCATACAGATAAAGTAAGGATAGATGTAGTGTTAAGGAAAGAAGAGAAAGTGATAGTAGTAGAGATCAAGTACGCAAAAGAAAAGGAGATAGAAATAAAGATAGAAGAAGCGATGAATCAAATAAAAGAGATAAAATACTATGAGAAATACACAAACACAAAAGATAATGTTGCTTTATTAGGTATAGTGTTTGGAGAGAAAAAAGAGATAAGATGTAGGTTTGAATCATTAACTGCTTAAATTTGCTTAGCTAATAGGAACGTTTATATGTTTGAAGAAAGAACAAACCTGCAAAACCATTTGGAATATATAGGCTTAAAAATATTAATATTTATAGTGTTTTTGTTGAGGCGTAAAGTTGCACTTTTTTTTGGCAAAATTCTTGCTTTTGTAGTTTTTTATTTTATCCCTTTTAGAAAAAAACTAGTGTTAACAAACATTTCATTATCTTTTCCTGAAAAATCTAAAAAAGAAGTTAATAAAATAGCAAAAAGCACTTATAAGACTTTTGTTAGAGTTTTTATAGACATGTTTTTTATATCAAAAATGCCTGATGAAAATATAGAAAAAATGCTAGTTTATGACGATAACATTATAAGAAAAGCTTTATCAAAAGGTAAAGGACTTGTTTTACTTTCAGCACATTTTGGAAATTGGGAATTGTCTGCCCTTGCTTTTGCAAAAAAGTACCCTGTAGCTTTGATAGTTGCAAAGCAATCCAATGACTTTGTGGACACTATGATAGAAAGTTTTAGAAGTAAAGAAGGTTTTAATGTTTTAAATTTCCAAAGAGACGACAAAATGTCTTTTAGGCAAATAATAAAAGTTTTAAGAAAAAACCAAGTTTTGGCAATACTTGGCGACCAAGATGCAGGTCATAAAGGTATATTTTTACCGTTTATGGGACGTTTAGCTTCTACACCTAAAGGGCCTGCTTTTTTTGCTCTTAGAGCTGGAAGTCCTATAATAACAGCTTTTGGTGTTTGTCAAAAAGATGGTAGTATGAAAATGAAGTTAGAGGAATTACAAATGCCAAACTCTGGCTATGAAGAAAAAGATATAGAAATAATTAATTTAATATACAATAAAAGACTTGAGGAAGTAATTAGAGACAATCCTGATCAATGGTTTTGGTTTCACCGTAGGTGGAACACTCGTCAAAATTAATAAAATATTATAGTTGTGTTTTGTGATATAATAAACCACCAAGAAAATAAAACTAGAGAGATCACATAATAGGACAAAAAAATTAAGAAATTACCAAACTAAACTAAATAGTCTCAAACCTACACTTAATCTTTTTATTTTCATTAAACACTATTCCTAAAAGCGTTGGATTATCTTTCATATACTTCTCATAATACTTCCTTTCTCTTATTTGAGCTATCGCTTCTTTTACCTTACTTTCTATATCACTACCTTTTTCTTTTACATACTTTATCTCTACTACTATCATTTTTTCTTCTTTCCTTAATATTGCATCTATCCTTCCCTTATCTGTGTGCACCTCTCCTTCTACTTCATATCCTATTAGCCCCATTGTCAACAAAAATAATGAATGATAATACTTCTCTTGCCCTATATGTAAATCATATGGTATATTTGCATACAATTCCACTAAACCTTCTTCTAACTTGTTGCTATTATTTGTCATTAAC